>NZ_JXIQ01000082.1 GCF_000934845.1 Mesobacillus subterraneus | reverse complement strand
CCAATACGCTCTATTGGTTACATCATTTCCCAGTATCTGGTGTTTCGGTGTTCCAATACGCTCTATTGGCGACGGCATACACCATTAACTGGTATTTCATCGTTCAAAAACGCCACACAAATGAAAAACAGCAGGCCACAAGCCCGCTGTTCTCGCTACTTCCCGGTAATCAATTCTACTGCTTTCTCCATTACAGAGGAGATTCCGTTTGCCAGCTTTTTGCCCATCGATGAAAAGAGGTTGAATGCCTTCATTTTTTCTAGCTGTTTCTGTTTTTGTTCAAGGTCATGGCTAGAGATGTCTCTGCCGAGGATAGCGGTTTCTAAGGTGCCGCTTTCCGTTTCTTTTATACTGAAGGCACTTTTGAATTTCGGATCTTCATAGCCTTTCATTTTTTGGATTCCTTCGTTCGCCTGTTGCATGCCGAACAATACGGATATAAACAATAGAGAAGCTAGCATCAAGCTTTTTAGCATGAACATCTTCAACTCGATCACCTGATTTATTTTATTTCTTGTCGGGAGGCAGAATTGCTGGAGCTTCTACCTTTTCTGCCTGCCAGTAGAATTCACTAAATACATCTGCAAGTGCATCCGCGGACCTGTTCAATTCCTCAAATGTATTGTCGACGCCGCCAAATTCGATCAACAATGCATTACCTGACAGATCTTGGTTGAATTTTCCATTTGTTGAGGCACCCTTTTTCTCGATGACACCCCTGCTTAAACCCTTTCCATATTTTTCATTAAGGAGATTATGCAATTCTCGAGCAAGTTGGAGGTTTTTCTCGTAATTCGCATTTTCCCCGCCAATGATAAAGGCGAGTTTGGCATAGGATTTTCCGTTGATCTGAATAGTTGTTTTATCTTTGCGATACCCATCTCGATGGATATCAATAAAGTATTGCAAATTCCGGTCTCCTGTCATGGCTGCTTCCACCACTGGGCGTGCTTCCTGATAGGCTTTTCCAAATCCGAGTCCTTTTTTGGACAGATTTTCCATGACATCGGTTTTGTCCACCGTCGTTCCGATTCCACGCTGTTCAAGATCTGCTTTTAGCTGATCACCAATCCTGGTGACGTTCACCTTCGAATGATACGCCTGGTTAGGGTCGGTTATACCCTTAAGGTAGGGAAGATACGATTCTCTTGTATGGGTAAAATAAATATACACCGCTTTTCGATCGCCAGTTGATATTGGCGGATCTCCCGCCTCACCTTGTGAAGCATCTTGAAAATCTTCAGTGTTTTGCAAAGCTGCTTCCTGTTCTGCCTTTAACACTTCAAACGGAGGAGCAGATTCCATTGGCATGTTCGTATAATTTGTCCCTTCTCCCGCAACTAAAATTTTTCCATCAAAAAGTGGGAAGCCAGGCAACTCTCTTCCTAATAGGCTTCTTGGATCGTCTAAATTGATATTCGTAGTTAGCGTAAACAGCACATTTGTCAGCCTGGGTGCTTCATATTCCTCTGGGAGGGACTGCAGAAATTGATGATTCTCCGAGCCCATTAAACTAAATAGCAGTTCGCCACTTAAATTGGTAGCAGCCTGATGAACGGAATCGGACGATATCCGCAGTTCTGGCCTTAGTGTCGTCATAGCTCCACTTATCGAAAAAATCCCAATGAGAAAAAAAACAAACGCTAGCGCGGCTTTTACAACTTGAGTCCCATGGACAGCTACAATAATTCCTGATCGATTCGTAATTCTCATTGTTCCACCTCTTCATGCAAGTCTAGTAAATGTTATGACTTTGCTAGAGAAGATAGAACCATAATTTCGTTTAATTCCTTGAAAAATACTTAGTGCGTGTACATTCCTGTGTTATCCTTGTCGATATTCGAATGCAGCGCAGAATTAAGACCGCTGGCGATTAAATTCGCCATATCTTCGATGAAAACATCGACTTCTTTTGGGGTTACCATCAGGTTGTGACCCAATGGTGACAAAACCTCGTAAATGAGCTTTCTTTTCTCTTCATCCTCGAGCGTGCCAATGATCCCCATAAAGGTTTGGCGTTTTTCTGCTTCTGGCATGTCTTCGTCCGTTAGCTTCCTTCGCTTGCCAAAACTCATCCCTGCCGGCACAAGTGACCTCGAAGGCTTGTTACCCTCGCTCATTTCCTTTCCAAAATGCTTTAATATAAAATCAATCGTGTCACTAGTAATAGAAACAGCATCAACAACTGTTGGTACGCCGATGGCAATGACTGGTATTCCCAGGGTTTCTTTACTTAGTTCCTTCCTTTTATTTCCTACCCCAGAGCCTGGATGGATCCCTGTATCGGAAATTTGGATGGTTGAATTTACTCTCTCAATCGAGCGTGATGCCAGCGCATCGATCGCAATCACAAAGTCCGGTTTCGTTTTTTCTACTACGCCAAAGATAATATCCGATGTCTCGATCCCCGTTAATCCCATCACACCAGGGGCAAGTGCACTGACTGAGCGGTACCCATCCTCGACAGACTCTGGCTGCAGATCGAATAAGTGCTTGGTCACGAGTAAATTTTCACAGACGAGCGGTCCGAGGGCGTCAGGCGTCACATTCCAGTTTCCAAGCCCGACTACAAGACAGGAATCATCCTTTTTGATGCCGGATTGTTTGATAAATTGCGCAAATTCATTAGCAAAAACATTCTCTACTTTTCCTTGAAGCTCGGTATCCTGCTGGCGAATCCCGACAACTTCAATGGTCAAATACTGTCCCTGTTTTTTCCCAAGGTTTTTCTCCCCCTCGGCGGTTACCTCGACGAGCGAAATTTTTATATCATTTTCCTCTTTTTCTTTTATCATGACGCCTTCTATTTGTGAGAGATTTTCCTTTGCACGGACGGTTTCCGCATGATCTGCTAGCACCATCTCCCTCGCTTCCACAGCCAGGTCCGTCCTGATTGAATACATGCTCAAGTCGATTTGTTCCTTCATTGTCGCATTCCTCCCAAACAGCATACTATTGCCTATCTTTTCCTTTTATCTAAAAAAACATTCAAGTACTCTGGACATAATTAAAGCAGAGTATTGCATTCTTGACCCCTGTTTGATAAAATATCATATGTTCTCAATAAAAAAAGAAATGTACTGGAAATGTCGAGTTCCATAAAATCTCGATGCTTTTTTAGGAGGTGAACGGAATGCCAAACATTAAGTCTGCAATTAAACGCGTTAAAACAAGTGAAAAGAGCAAAGCTCAAAACATTACTGTTAAATCAACTATGCGTACAGCAGTTAAAAAAGCTGAAGCAGCGATCGTGAACAATGACACAGAAGCAAAAACTTCTTTCGCTCTTGCAGCTAGCAAGCTTGATAAAGCAGCAGCTAAAGGTCTGATCCATAAAAATAAAGCTGCCCGCAAAAAAGCCCGTCTTATGAAAAAATTGAACGCTAACGGCTAATTTTTTTCATAATGCTAATAAAAAAACGACCTGTAATGGTCGTTTTTTTATTCCCAATTATGTAGTTACCTGCCTTTCATTTGAAACAAGATCATTTCAATCAGCATTTCTTTTTTCATGCCGCCAGTTTTCATTTGATAGTCAGCATCTGCGAGAAGCATGATGATCCTAGATAATTCTTCATCTGAAAATGCCCCTGCTTGTCCTGCAGCAAGTTTAACCCTGTATGGATGGATTTTTAACGTGCCAGCTATTTGCTGTTGACCATATCCCTTCCGTGCAAGCTCCTTTACCTGGTATATCAGCCTGAATTGTCCTGTAAGCACTGCAAGAATTTTAATTGGTTCCTCATTTTGCTTCAAGAGATCATAATAAATTCTCAAGGCAGCTTCCACATTCTTATGGACAACCTTATCAACAAGAGAAAAAATAGTTTGCTCCAAAGACCTTGCAGTCAGATGATCCACCATCTCTTTGCGAATCAGCTGATTTTCTCCAGCATAAAGCGCCAGCTTATCAATTTCAGATGTCAACATGAATAAATTTGTTCCTGCGAGTGCCAATAAAAGTTCGATTGCATCATTTTCAATCCCAGAACCGTGCGTGACAGCGCGCTCTCTTACCCACGCTTTTGTTTCCTGCTCGGTCAGTTTTTTGGCTTCTACAACGGTTGCATTCCGCTTTAGCTCTTTCGTTATTTTTTTGCGTTCATCCAATTTTTCATAAGGAGCCGAAAATACGAGGATGGAGTACGGAGCCGGTTGTTTTAAGTAAGACTCCAATTTGGCGAGCTGATGGTCTATCTTTCCTTTTGACTTTTCAGACGTTAAAAACAGAGGATTCTGCAAGATGACCAAACGTTTCTCCCCCATAAAGGGAAAAGTCTCTGCATCTTCCAATGCTTCCTCGATTGGCGTTTCTTCAAGATCGTATACCGAGAAATTGAAATCTTTTTCTTCCTCTTCCAAAACATTGTCCACTAGCAGCTGTTTCGTTTCATTTATTAGGAAAGCCTCTGTTCCATATAATAAATAGACAGGATCTACCTGCTTTTTGCTTATCTTTTTCCAAATGTCCAATACCACTTTTTTCCGCTCCGTTCATTCTAGTTTCCCCTTTGTCTATCGTAAACAAGCTTGGACATTTTGACAAGCATTGTAAGGGAATTGGCTTCGGTTATCCGGCCAATTCCCTTATCTATAATGAACGCTGCAATATAAGGCCTAGGATACTTATAAGGCAGCGGTGCATCAGAAGTTACACTTATTTTAGCCTTTAGCGGGAAAAGTATTTGTGTCAACTCTTGACATTTGCTCCACAACTGTTACGAAATAGGTAAACAGAAAGAGAAGACTGGATTTTTTCAATCGAATCGCTTATACTATTAGAGAATTAATAGGGGGGATTGACTGTGAATCAATTCGAAAAGAATGTCCAAAGCAATCGCAATGACGCTGTTGACTCAGGTGTTGGATTCATCGTTTCTTTTGGATTTTTTGCAACAATGTTTGTTATTGCGACCGTTGTACAGTTGATTGGAAGTTAATCACGGCTACATAGAATAAAATTATCGAGACTGCATTTTTTGATGCAGTCTCTTTTCTTATCATCTGAATTGCTATTTGTTCTATATTATGGCACTTGTTGCGTAAAGGTTCCTGAATTGCTTTTGAACTTGTAAATAATAGCTCCATCTTCATCTGTCCTGTAAATTGCTGCTCCCGCTTCCTCCAATCGCTCCAGTACCTCTTTGCCTGGATGGCCATACCTGTTCTTTTTCCCGACAGAAATAATCCCGAATTCCGGATTTGTCCATTCCAGAAAGCTTTCCGAACTGGAATATTTGCTGCCGTGATGTCCCACTTTCAATACATCGATGTCCAGCTTTTCGATGGTCTGCTCCAAGGAACGTTCGCCCTCTATTCCAAGATCTCCCGTGAAAAGCCACTTTTTTCCGCCAAAATTGGCAAGCAACACAATCGAACCGTCATTTCGTTCAACAGGAATCTGATTGGGGTTAAGAATGAGGAAATCTGCTTCACCCGCATTCCAACTCGTCCCTATTTTTGCCTCATGGATTTCTGTTCCCTCTTTGTTCGCAATTTCCATTATCCTGTTTTCCAATTCCGAGCGGTCAGGGACTCGCGGAATTAGCAGCTGTTTGACACCGATTTCGTTGAATACTGCTAAAGAGCCTCCAATATGATCTGCATCCCCATGCGTCAAAATCAGTTTATCCAGGCTCCTAATTCCTTCGCTTTTCAAAAATGGAACGACGATCTTTTCGCCTGGATCATACAAACTCCTTTTCAGCTGCCAATCTTCCTTTGCAAAAAGGAGCACACCACCGGTATCGATTAAATAATTTCCTTGGTTATAAGGTAACCTGATGAAAATGCTGTCGCCTTGGCCAACATCCAGAAACACGATTTTTCCATATGGGTTCATATAAGGCAAAACCATTTGCATAATAAGCGGCAGAAAAGGAAGCGTGAAGATCCACATTGGGGGCTTGGATCTCCTGCTTACAAATTCTTCCCACTTGAGAAAAAAAAGCGGAAGCAATAGAATATGCAAAATCACCAGGATTGGCTCCAGCTTGCCAACGACGAGTGTCGATAGCGGAAGACCGGAAAGCCAGGTAGCAAAAAGGTTGACATAGTGGATCAGTGTCTCCAAAAAAAGCAAATAAACCGGAGGAGGGGATCCAAACAAGAAAATGATATAGGAGAACAGCAAGAGTGGAAGCAATCCAAACGAGAAAAAAGGAACAAAAAAAAGATTAGCGAGAATGGATAGGATTGAGACTTCATGGAAGGACCAAATAATAATTGGGAGACTGGAGATTTGAGCGATCAACGAAGCCGCAGCAGTTTGCCCTGCAAACGATTTGAAGGTTTTCAGAATGACTGGCGCCGAAAAAATTAAAGAAAAACTGACACTGTATGACAGCTGGAAGCCTACGTCATAAATGATTGCTGGCTGCCATAATGCCATCATCATGAATGCGGCTGAGATGGCATCTAAAGGATTCAACTGGACCGAAAAGCGTTTTGAACCAATCAATAGAAGCAGCATAGCAACTGATCGAACGACAGGTGGTGCGAGTCCTGTCAAAATTGCGTACACCGGTAGGAAAATAAGCATCATCATCTCCGTTTTTTCCTTCGTCACCCCAAGCCAAATACTAATGAAGTAGAACATTCCCGCTAGCAGTGCTACATGCAATCCTGAAATCGCCAATAAATGAACGATTCCGATTTTTTGGTAGGATCGTTCGGTTTCAGGGTTAAATAAATCTCTTTCGCCATAAAGCAATGCTGCCATAAGCGCCGAAGTCTCATCAAAGAATATCCGATCGATTTTCAGCACTTCTTGTTGTCGGAAGCCTTTAAGCATAGTTACCATACTTTGTGGCTTATGTTGACATGTCTCCAAAGATAGCTGATCGGCTTCAAGAATCCAGGATATTTTCTTTCGTTCAAGGAATCTTTTGTAGTCAAAGGCATTTGGATTGGTGGCAGGCGACGGACTTGAGAGGGTTCCGGAGACAGAACAGGCTGTTCCGGGGGTGAGATGATTTTGAATGAGTTCTTTTTCAGCAATTGTTTTGATTCTGTATTTGATGAGGATTTTTTCATTGGCAGGCTTGGATGTGCTATAAGCAGAAAGCGTATCACCGTCTATGTTCATTTCATCATCAAATAAAATAAGAAAGTGTTTTTCGCTACCATTATAGACTGTGTCAACCTCATCAAAGTACCCGGCTGCCATAAACAAAGCAAAACAACCTGTCAAAAGGACGAGGAGCGATTCCGGAAATTTCTTTCTTTTATGCAACCAGAAGATGGCGAGCAAAAACACCGTTCCATAGATTAGGGCATTTTCTTTCATAGTCAGCAAGCCCATCAGCGAGACAGCGGCAAAGTAAACCAGCCGCCCTCTGATGGATGCAATCTGTATAAATTTCATTTTTTTGGTCCTTTTGATTTATTAAGGCAAATGGACAACCTCTACATCCCTTAGGAAAAGATCATTGTATTTATTAGGATAGGCAAATTTATAAACAATCCTCGAAATCCCAGATTGTGCTAGCGTCTTGGAGCATTTTTCGCAAGGTTCATGCGTAACGAACGCCGTTGCTCCTTTTAGCATTCCTCTTTCCGCATGGAGAACCGCATTTTCCTCTGCGTGCAGCGTCCTAATGCACCGCCCCTGTTCGTTAATTAGGCAGCCGACATCCTCGCAGTGGTCATGACCATGTATCGATCCATTGTAACCGGTGGAAACGATATGCTTGTCCTTGACAATGACGCAGCCGACATGCAACCTTGGGCAGGTAGACCGTGTGCCAACTTCTTCGGCAATATCCAAAAAATATTCATCCCAACTCTTTCGCTCCATTCCGTATTCCCCCTTTCGTTTACTCCGTATATTGTTTATGCCAACCTATATATCCCTCATTTTACGTCTTTGGTCACAAGAGTTCAATTTCCACTCTGCTATTTTACCAAAATCAGGTCTTTTAGTTTTTCAAAAGTTTTTTCACCAATTCCGCTGATCTCCTTTAAATCTTCAATCGTTTTAAACGGTCCGTTTGTTTTACGGTACTCGATGATCGCTTCCGCCTTTGCCGGACCAATCCCCGGCAGTGTTTCTAGTTCTGCTGATTCTGCAGAATTCAGATCCACGCTTCCCTTAGACGCCTCCCCGGCTTCCTGTACAGGTAAAGATGCAGGAGCTTCTTCTCCGATGCGCGGCACATAAATGGACATTTCATCCTGCACATACATCGCAAAATTAATTGCAGCTGCGTCTGCCTCTTTTTTAAGCCCACCGGCCAATTCAATCAAATCAATTACCCTTCCGCCCTCTTTTATCTCATACACGCCAGGCTGAGTAACTGCCCCCTTTATTTCTGCCATCATGATGATTGGTTTCTCCTCAACAACTTCGTCTTTCTTAGCGTTCCAATCTTCCACCATTCCGAGGGATTCAGGATTTTTTTCCGTCAGCACCACATCTCCTTTATTTAGGGAGGAATAAAGAAAAAATACCAAAACAGCAATCCCTGCAAATACGATGATTTTGTTTTCCTTGATCCATTCCAAGTAGCATCAACACCTTTCTTTCATGACATAAAATAGAAATGAAAATCATATGAATATAGGAGAATAAACTGTACGAAGGAGGGAAGGGTTATGAAAATAGGGATAATAGGCACAGGGAATATGGGGAGAATACTCGCTGAAGCTCTCATTGACGGGAACGCCGTTTCTCCTTCTTCCATGATGATTACAAATAGGACATTGTCAAAAGCTTTAGAGATTCAAAACAGATATCCAGACTTAACACTTGGAAGGAATGCGACAGAAGTTGCCGAAAACGCGGATGCGATTTTCCTATGTGTGAAGCCCCATGATGTTTTAGGCGTCCTCGAAACCATCAATCCTGTACTTAGCAGAAATAAATGCGTAATCTCCATAACCAGCCCAATCAGTGTCAACCAAATTGAAAGCAAAGTGGATTGTTCTGTGATGAGAATCATTCCAAGCATTACAAACAGGGCACTTGCAGGAGTTTCCCTTTTCTCGTTTGGAGCTCGATGTACGATGGAATGGAGGGAAACCCTATTTACTCTTTTCAAAAAAATATCTGTCCCGCTGGAAATAGAAGAGGAGATCACAAGAGTAGCATCCGATATTGTCAGCTGTGGCCCAGCTTTCTTTAGTCACCTTGTCCAGAGCTTTATCAATGGAGCTGTCAAAGAAACGGAAATTGATCAAAATACTGCCACCAAACTAACAAGCGAGATGTTAATTGGTTTAGGTGAACTTTTGAGTCAAAATCATTATACATTACAATCTTTGCAGGAAAAGGTTTGCGTACTAGGCGGCATAACAGGAGAAGGGATCAAAGTGCTGGATCGTGAAACGGGAGATATGTTTCAACAGGTCTTCCGGGCGACACAGAAAAAATATGAAACAGAATTGGAAAGAATAAAGGAGCAATTCGGTCTCTAAAAATTTTCGCCATTTAACATGAAAATCCTCTCTAAAAATTGTGACAAAAAAAGTACAAAAAAGTCTCCCGTCAAACGGGAGACTTTTTCTGCATGGGGGATAAACCCTATTTAGATTTGATCATCGCAAAAAATAATCGTTCAGCTGTGGACTCAGGAGCCTGGAGGGAATAATCTCCGGAAATTTCCATATTATCAAAGCCTGTCTGCTTCAGCAACTCTACGTATTTTGTTTCTGGATAGGTACGCTGGCGATGTACTTCATCGACACGATCATATTTTCCGCTTTTTTCGTCGAGCACAAAAAACGTCAGTTCATGTTCCACACTATGCGGTTCGTCGCCCTTAAAGGCGTTCCATATATAGGTGATTTCTTCCTCATCCCAAGTAAATGTTGCATCCGCAAAAACATCGTCCATTTTATAAAGGGAATGGACATCAAAAATAAACAAGCCTCCCTGTTTCAATAGACGGTATACCCCTTCAAATGTCTGCTTGACTGCCAGTTCATTCTCTAAATAATTTAGAGAATCGCAATAGATGCCGATGATATCAAACTCACCTAAATCATCTAGTTCTGTCATATCCTGCTGGAAGAATTGGATAGGCAAAGATCGTGTCTGTGCCTTCCTTTGGGCAACGGAAAGCATATCGTCAGACAAGTCTGCTCCGGTCACTTCGTATCCTTTTTGTGCAAATCTAACGGATAGTTCGCCGGTTCCACATGCAAGATCAAGCAGCCTCGTTCCCTCTACTTGAAATTTCTGCTTATAGGCTTCGGTAAGGTTCACCCAGTTGTCATAGGGAACGTCCTTCATAAGCTCATCATACAAATAAGCAAATCGTTCGTATGACATTAATACAGCTCACTTTGTACGTTTTCGATTGGCGCATCTCCCCAAAGTCGTTCTAAATTATAATAGCTTCTTTCTTCCTTATGGAAGACATGAACAACCACATCGCCAATATCAATTAGAACCCATCTTGCTTCATCGAACCCTTCCATTCTCTTTACCGTATTCCCTTGTTCTTCTGCCTTTTCCCTGACTTCACGGGCTATTGCCTGCACTTGCTTATCTGAATTTCCGTGGCAGATTATGAAGTAATCGGCAATCAGTGAGATCCCTCTCATATTCAATACCATGATATCTTCTGCTCTTTTATCATCAGCCGCTTTGACAGCTGTCATTAATAATTGTCGATCGTTCATTCAATCACCCTCCTTATTTTTTACCAAGCTGTTGTATGCGTGAAACGTATCTGGAAAGACTGGCTGATTTTTTTTCATAAGAAACTGGATCGTATTTTTCATGGACTGGATCAGCGCCGCATCCAAATCATTTCCTGCCATCTCCCTTATCTCCTCTACACCTGGAAAATGACGACCTGGCTCAATATAATCAGCCAGATAAATGATTTTATCAAGGAGGGTCATGCCCACCCTGCCAGAAGTGTGGAAACGGATGGCATCAAGGATTTCTCCATCTTGAATGCCTGCTTCCTTTTCAGCTAGAAAGGCTCCTACCGGTGCATGCCAAAGCTCGCTGTTGAACTCCAGCAGGATTGCTGGCATCTTTTGTTCCTTAATGATCTGCCTCATTTCATCCTTTGGCCTGAATTTGGCATAATCATGGAAAATGGCTGCCAATTCCGCTTTCTTGCCATCTGCACCGTACTTCTCAGCCAGTCTGATGGCAGTCTCCATCACTCCAAGTGTATGCAGATAGCGATGCTCAGTCAGTTGCGGCCTCACCATCTGAAGTGCTTGTTCACGCTCCATATAAACCATGCTCCTCTATATAAATCCTTACAGATTCCGGCAGCAAATAGCGAGTGCTTCTGCCTGCCTTCACTCTTTCTCTAATCATTCTTGAAGAGATATCCATTTGCGGTGTTTCAGCAAAAAGAATATCATAATTTGTTTCCATCGAGTAAGAGGGCCTGCTTACCCCGACAAACTTGACCATCTTTAGCAACTCATCAATCTTACGCCATTTAGGCAAATACTCCACCATGTCGCCGCCAATAATAAAATAGAAATCAATGTCTTTATTGTTATCTTTCAGTATTTTCATCGTTTCATACGTATAGGAAGGGCCACTTCTGTCAAGTTCCTTTGTTTCCAGCCTGAATTTGTGGTTATCAGCAATCGCAAGCTCAATCATCCTTAATCTGTCAGAATTGCTGATCGGCAAGTCGACTATTTTATGCGGCGGAACCTGATTGGGCATGAACCATATCTCATCGAGCCCATACGTTTGAAGCACCTCATTCGCGATAACCAAATGTCCAGTGTGCGGCGGATTAAAGGTACCGCCGAGAATGCCAACCTTCTTCAATCCGGCACCTCCCTGTTTTTTATCTTGGAAGAACGATTTGCTTATTTTCGCGTGACTCTTTATATAAAACGATGGTATTGCCAATTACCTGCACAAGTTCAGCTTTTGCTCCGCGGGAAAGCTGCTCTGCTACGGTATCTCTATCCTGATCACAATTCTTTAGGATGCTCACCTTGATCAACTCTCTCGCTTCCAGAACTTCTGCGATTTGCTTGACCATGTTTTCATTTACCCCTCCTTTGCCAACTTGAAAAATGGGAGTAAGATGATGGGCATTTGATCTTAAAAAACTTTTTTGCTTACCTGTTAACATATGTTAACCTCCTAAATTTCTTAAAACATTCCTTCTCATTGTCTCGGTGTCTGGAAAAATCCCGGTCCATTTCTCGAAAGCAAGTGCTCCCTGAAAAACAAACATTCCGACGCCATTTTGAATTTTTGCTCCTTTTTTTGAAGCTTCTTCTAAAAACTTTGTTTTCAGAGGGTTATAAATGATATCACTGACAATTGTGCCCTGAGAAAGCTGGTCAAGCGAAAGCGGCAAACCCTCTAGATTAGGGAACATTCCAATCGAAGTGGTCTGGACGATCAATTGATATTCATGCAGTGACTTTTCAGCTGTTTCTCTGTCAAGCACCTTTGAGCGAACCTTGAATGGGCAGGTACGAACCAATTCCTCGGCCCTATCAGCTGTCCGGTTGTATAGGTCGATTTGCTTGATTCCTGCCTGGGCCATGGAGAAATAGATCGCTCTCGAAGCCCCACCAGCACCAATTATCAAAGCTGACCTTGAACCAAGATCAGCACCCATGGATTCAAGCCCTTTGACAAAGCCAGGGCCGTCCGTATTGTAACCTGTCAAACAGCCGTTCTCATTTTGGACTGTATTGACAGCTCCGATTGCTTTTGCCAAAGGATCAATTTGATCGAGAAAGTCCATGATAGTTGTTTTATGAGGAATTGTCACATTGAAGCCACTAACACCCAATGCTTTCAACCCTTTTACTGCCGCCTCAAGATTTTGTTTGCTGACATGAAATGGCAGGTAGACTGCATCGATTCCATAAAAGTCAAATAGATTATTATGCATCTCAGGAGACATTGAATGCCCAATTGGATCCCCGATGACGCCGAACAATTTTTTCATTTTTCTTCCGCTCTTTCCTTCCAAGTTTAGATTGCCAGCTAGTTTAAATCAGCGACCTTCTGAGCATCACATGAACCCCTTTAGGAACAAATGCGGCAATTATCGCACCTACATCATTCACTGTTACCCAGCCAAGCCCGGAAAAAACAACATCCGTTTTGGCTTCCTTAATCGTGAATTCATGGCGGACAAGCTCTGGAAATGTATCCATCTGCTCCCGCCGTGGCGGAGTCAACATTTCACCTGCATGGTTCTTATACAGCTCGTCTGCATTCTCAAGCTTAGTTCGATGGATATTGATTTCATTCGGAATATAACAAGGAAACGATCTTCTGCCGCCTGATAGATAGTCAAAACGGGCAAGGCCACCGAAAAATAAGGTCTGCTGTTCGTTCAGCTGATACACCTTGGGCTTGATTTCCTTTTTAGGTGTAATATATTTCAAATCGCGCTTATCTACATAATGGGCCATCTGGTGATGATTGATGATTCCAGGAGTATCGACAATTGCTTTTCCATCTTCAAGCGGAATTTCAATCATGTCAAGAGTTGTTCCTGGAAAATGGGAAGTTGTAATGATATCCCCTTCACCAGTCACTTCCTTGATGATTCTATTGATGAAAGTGGACTTCCCGACATTTGTGCAACCAACAATATAGACATCCTTGCCATTGCGATATTCATCGATTGCCGCTGCAGCTTCTTTGATATGATGCCCTTTTGCGGCACTCACAAGGAAGACGTCAATTGGATTTAGTCCCAATTCCCTTGATTCCTTTTTCATCCAGTCGATCAGTTTTCGCTGCTTGACCGATTTCGGCACAAGGTCAGCCTTGTTCCCAATCAATAATACCGGATTTTTTCCGGCAAACCGTTGAATACCAGGCAGCCAGCTGCCATTGAAATCAAAAATATCGACAATCTTGACAATCAGTGCATCCTTGTTTCCAAGTTCATTCAAGATTTTTAAAAAATCATCGTCCGTTAGACTGACATCCTGAATTTCGTTATAGTTTTTTAAACGAAAACATCTCTGGCATACAGCAACTTCCTTCTCCAGTGAGGAAGCAGGGGCAAAACCCAGTTCTTCGGGATTTTCAGTTTGGATTTTCACACCACAGCCGGTACAGATCAATTGCTCATTCAAATTTAGTCCTCCCAATTCAGCTTTCCTTGTTTCCTAAACCAATTTAAAATCCTTCTTTCCACTTTCCGGTTGAATCGGGTCACAAATCCATCTGTCTGGGCAACCGGAATGACGAGAATGGTGTGGAATCCGCTCCTATTCCCGCCAAGGACATCCGTTAGCAGCTGATCGCCAATCACAACCGTTTCTTCTTTTCGCAAGCCCATTTGCTTGAGCGCCCTATTGAATGCCCTGGTCATTGGCTTTCTCGCTTGAAAAATAAATGGGATTTGAAGCGGGTCAGAGAAAGCTTTGACTCTTTGCTCATTATTATTTGAAACAATCGTTATGAGTATTTCATTTCTTCTCATATTATCAAACCACTCGATTAGCTTAGGGCTCGCAGTGGGCTGATCCCATTCTACGAGGGTATTGTCCAAATCTGTTATGATTCCTTTGACACCTTTCTCCCTTAGCCCATCAGGATCAATTTCAAATATATTTTTCACATGCTGGTCAGGTAAAAAATGCTTTAGCAATTTTAACACCTCATTAAGTAAATTCCGATCACATCGTTAACATCATACCTAATTTTAGCAACGTATTCAAAACAAACATACAAACCTCAAAGCCAATTGATGATAAAAAATGACAACAACCGGCATTTTTTGGTTTTTTTCATAGAATTCCAAAAAACTTTTCGACAAAATTCAGCGATTTTCAATCCTGTGGATAACCTTATGCACAATATACACATTGATTTTATTACGAATATCGAGTTTATAAACAAGTTAATCACAGGTTACCCACCGATGATTGTGGATAACCAGAACGGTTGTTCTGCAAGTTTCTATCTGCTAGAGTAAGGGTAGAAACGAACAACCTACAATTATATGCAGTCAAAATCTGATTTAGAAGCTTTTGGGGGTGAATGACTGAATGCGCAAGCTATCGGACGACCTATTGATTGAATCCTATTTCAAAGCAAGAGAATTGAACCTTAGCAATGAGTTTATCCATTTAATAGAAACGGAAATCCACCGACGGTCTTTGTCCAACCGAATCAAAGTTTCTTCTTAACAGCCCAAAAAGGGCTTTTCTTTTTGGAATTACATTCATATGCAAAGTCAAAGACACAGATTCATCCTGTGCCTGTCAGGTCACTCTTGTCCAACGAGGGTACCGATTTTTTCGCCATATTTAATCGGATATGGCAGAGTAATGTTTGGCAGCAAGTTCACAGTTCCTTTTTCAAACAGGAGTACCACAGTCGAGCCGAAGGTAAAATACGCCATACGCTCGCCTTTCTTAAGACTTGTTCCAGTATATGTGGTTTCAATCGAGTTGACGAACATTGCGCCCACCTTTATAACGGCCATCGTGCCAGAATGATGCTTGATTTCCGTTATTTTACGGAAATTCTTGGACAATGGGTTATTTCCATATGTTAGCCCTAGCTTGTTTACTGGGTAGGACTTCCTTCCTAGCGTCCACTGATTAATGACATCGCCTGCAACTGGGCTGTGAATTTGGTGGTAATGACTTGGACTAAGGTAAAAAATCATATATTTGCCTTGTTCATAGCGGGCCATTGCTTCCTCATTCCCGAGCATCTCAGAGATCGAATACACCTTCCCTTTTACGGTAATCGTTTTAGCCGCGGAAATTTCCCCAATATCTTCAATGATTGAATCTACAGGACTGACAATTGACAAAGGCTCTTCTTCGATCGTTCTTGATCCTGGTTTCAGATTCCTAATAAAAAAGTGATGCAGACTCTCATACTCTTCAAGCGGTTTTTCCATTTCGTCTTGACTAATCCCGTAAATTTTTGCAAACGAAGGGATGATTATTTTGCTGCTCTTTGAATTTGCGAATTTATGCAGCATGGCCGACGTCCATTTTCCATTCGTCAATTCAATAAGCAGGCGATAGATAGACTGAAGCAAGGAACATACCTCCGATTATGTGATTGAGTTAAAGCGCCAAAAAAGAAATTTTTAAGAAAATGCATATTTTGCTTAGAACTATATAGTATTATATAATGTCCTATTGTGCTAGTTCTTTTCGGTAAAGATCTTTTTATAAATCTGTTTTAAGAAAAGGGAAACCCCATCCTAAAAAAGGCTGGGGTTTCGTTTGTTTGCAACTAATGCAAAAATCTATTCTGTCAAAGCCAAGAATTCCTCTACATCCTCGACGCACATGCGAACCGCTTTTTCCCAGAAATCCTTTTCCGTGAGGTCGACATTCAGGTGTTTCTGGGCGAGTTCCTCAACGGTCATTGATGCCGAATCCTTCAAAATGGCAATATACTTTTTTTCGTATCCTTTACCTGACTCCAGGGCCATCGCATAAATGCCAACAGAGAATAAATAGCCGAATGTATATGGAAAGTTATAGAACGGCACTCCCGTTATAAAGAAATGCAGCTTGGACGCCCAAAACAGCGGGTGATACTCTTCGAGTGCACCAGCATATGCTTCTTCTTGTGCGTGTTTCATCAATTCTGCTAATCTTTCCGGACTGACTACTCCCTGTTTTCGCTCTTCGTAGAACTGGGTTTCAAACAGAAATCTGGCATGAATATTCATCAAGAGTGCAATGGAACGCTGAATCTTATCCTCCAATAAACCAAGCTTTTCTTCCTTGGTTTGCGCATTTTTCACAGCCGCGTCCGAAACAATCATTTCAGCAAAGGTAGACGCAGTTTCTGCAACATTCATCGCATAATTCCGGTTCAGCAGATGCAGATCCCTCATTGCATATGTGTGGAAACCATGTCCAAGTTCATGTGCCAATGTAGAGACATTGGCTGGCGAACCGGAGTAGGTCATGAAGATCCTTGATTGACTGGATTCAGGAAAGAACGTATGAAAGCCGCCAGGTGCTTTGCCTGGCCGATCCTCCGCTTCAATCCAATGATCCTCAAATGCTTTTTTTGCAAAGCCAGCCATTTCTGTGCCAAATTGCGCAAAGTTCTCAACAATGAAATCGGCTCCTTGCTGATAGGACATTTTTGATTCAGCATTGCCAATTGGCGCATCTAAATCGTACCAGCTCAGTTTTTTAAGTCCAAGAAGATGAGCTTTTCGATTCAGAAACCGGACAAACGGCTCTTTGTTTTCGGAAATAACCTCCCACATCGCATCGAGTGTTTCACGTTTCATTCGGTTGATATCAAGCGGCTCCTTCAACACATCCTCCCAGCTTCTCAGTTTGTAGACATTCAGGCGGAAGCCAGCGAGATGATTGAGTGTCTTAGCGTAAAAATCCTCTTTTTCTTTCCAGGCTTTTTCCCATGCCTTGAAAACCCCTTTTCGGACAGAACGGTCAGCATCTGACATTTTATTGGCAGCCTGGCCGACAGAAAGGCTTTCCTCTTTATATTGGATTTTTGTAGTTCCGACAAGAAGGTCATACATCTGGCCCCATCCATGGTACCCGTCCACGCTTAAGGCATTTATCGCAGATTCCTCTTTTTCCGAAAGCCTTTCCGCCGCCCGTTTTCGTCGCTCAGTAAGCACAAAACGGAGCTCTTTCAACAGTCCATCCTGCAAAAGCCCGTTCCAAACATCAGGAGAAAAACTGGATAGCTTCTGATCGAAAATGGTCAGTGCAGTTTGCAAGGAAGCACTAAGTTCAGTGACCGTCGCTTTCAATTGGCCAGCCTTCTTATCATCTGTGTTCTGTGCGTGCAAACAACTCACAAATGCACCCGCCTGCCTTACTTTTTTCGCCGCTCCTTCAAACCGCTCCACTAGATATTCCAGCTTTGAACTCTGGTTCGGCTGAGCATTTGGTTTCCAATCCGCTACCTCTTGTTTAAATATTGCAATTTCCTCGCTTGCTGCCTTTAGATGATCTGCAAATTCCGGAGAACTGCTTCCCCCTTTAAAAAACACCTCAAGATCCCAAACATCAGAATATGTATTTGTCATTTTTATTCCCCCTCGCTTGCCCACATTACTGCTCCGTTAGCCCAATAACCCTCTTACTTTATTAGCAAAATAATTTCTGATAAACAACAATTCATTTTCCTCAAGTTGATAAGTGCCTTGCTTGTGGGAGTAGTTATACATCACCTTCTGCAGTGAAACGAACATCTCTATTGGCAGTGATGACAATCCCCAGTTTCCTGCCTCTTGCTTAGATGAAATAATTCCTTCACTTAAGTACAAATACACCCTAATTAAATTCAACGTGCAATATACAGGCTCTTCAAATATATATTCTAAGCATTCATTAAAATCTCCAATTATAGAAGTTTTGTAAAAGGATTGAGGAATCAAAGGAAATACCTCAACAATGGATTTTCCTTCAATGCATATTCCCCGATGATTGATTATAGTTATATGTGCTGCCAAATCTGGATCTTTCTTAATCTCACCATTTAAAAACTCATATGTCTTTAATTTCAGGTCCTCTTCATATCGTTCTCTCCAAAATTCACTATAATGGAAGTCAAAAGGACAAGGGTGCTCGAATGACTTTAATTGTTCTCGGTTTACACAGCTTACTTCAACAGGAAAAGGTTTGTTTGAATGAGCAAGGAAAAGGAGTGCTAATCGTCTTTTGGTTTCAATTTTTAATGGGGCTTCAGTGACAATCAAAATATCAATATCACTACGATTAGGATTGAACCCCCCCATTGCAAGTGAGCCGTGTATGTAAAATCCAGTAAAATTGTCTTGGACAACTTCTTTTGTCATAAATAGCAGATGGAGAACAAACTCTTTAATATCCGAAGAACAATTTGCCCAATAATAAGTTATAGTATATCCCTCCTCAAGTTATTAAACTAAACTGCCCCTATAGTTCATTTAAATACGTTCCCATTCCAAACGGCAAAAGGATATGCCCAACTTAATGCTTGAACTGAGGATGTGTAGTAGTAAGAATAAATAATGTAAAAAACAATAAAGTTCTTTTCATCAGTACCTCCTCTTATTTAAAGTTTACCATAAAAATACTATAATTTTTTTTGCACTAAACTGCATCGTTATTAGTAAAGCAAGAATAAGTCTGTCAAACATCCGAATAATTTAAGCACTTGTGAGTTAAACAATTTTTAGTACCTCTTTAACTGCCCAGCTTTGGTGTTCGTGGAATAAGCTTTCTGAAGCTCGGGATGGTTCCATCCATTTGAGGATGTGATCTTCTTCTATTGGTTTACCTATCTGCTCACCCATTTCACATAAATAAAAATGACCCTCATTAAGGTAGTATTTATTTTCATTCGTGGAATAAAAATATCTTCGGGCACAACCCACGAAAGAACCTACTTCAATATCCATTCCCATTTCTTCAAGGGCTTCTCTTTTTAAACACTCTTTATGTGTCTCATTTTTTTCTATTCCACCACCTGGAAGAAAATACTTACGATCACTTGTTTCAATAATAGCCAATTTATTTTTTTTACTATTGAAAATTAAACAATAAACAGCAGGTCTCCATATGTACTCTTTACCATCTTCTTTATCACCGAATGTAATGATACTCATAATAAATCTCCTCGTCTATTATTTTCATTATAATTATAATGCTACTTTTCCAAAATTTCTAATATTTGCATTGTTTTATAAATAGAAAAAGAGAAGGGAATTCCCTTCTCTTTTTCTATTTATTCAATTGCTTTGGCAGGTTCTGCAGGAAGGAAATCATCAAGGTCATTCCTTCTCTTGTTTCTTTTTGTGTAACAGCCTTCATTAGCTGAATGGAGGTCAGAGGCTCTTTGTCTTTTGTTTCCTCCTGAGCATGATGGAACGCTGTTAGCATACCGTCCACCAGGTCGATGGCACCAAGCTGGACGAAGGAATCTGCAAGTTCTACACCTTTGATTGCCTTTTCCACCATATCGGTTACCATTGGTCCTGTCATCGCTCCCTTCATAGCAGCAGCCATATCCGCAAGCTGCATCAGCGATTTCAGCACACCGGTTTCTTCCATGCGTTTTACTTCCATTAAAGTCCGCTCGAGGTTCTCGGCTACTTCAGGCAGGGCCTTTAATAGAGAGAGTGTTTCCGGCTGAAGCAAATCATCGGCCATCTCAATCATCTTGACACCCGTTTCGGCAATTGTCGAGACCATTTCCCCGGTTACTGCCCCCATGGCTGCATCCGTGAAGCCAACAAGCTTATGTTGTTCCGTTTTTTGCAATTGAGGTGTTTCTGTAGCCATCTCAACCACCCCTTCTATAAAATCCCTTTGGCATTTAACCAGTAAAGCTCATTGTATACCGCTTTGAACCAGTGCAGAAGGTCAGAAGTCTCTGCTGGCTGCGGTGGGTTATTGTAGTCGAATGTAATCATGCTGGCATCATCTAGGCTGTTTTCAAGGAAACAAGCCACCTTGCCGTTATATACAGCCGTTTCCGGGCGGCCGGATATTCTGCTGATGATATTGGCAACCAGGGATTCTGATTGATAGTGTGCTGTTGACCCAGCTTTGCTGATTGGCAAGTCGGTTGCATCACCAATTACATAGACATCGTTCTGGCCAGCCATTTTCAATGATGTACGATTTGTTGGAATGAAGCCGGACTCATCGCCAATACCTGAATCAATCACTACTTTCGCGCCAGTATGTGCCGGAATTGTAATCAGCATGTCATATTCGTGTTCCGATCCGTCCATCGTGATCGCAACCTTGCGTTTAGGATCCACTTCTTCGAGATTGAAGAATGTTTCAAATTTGATATCGCGCTTCTCAAACTGTGGCAGTGCCCATTCGGCAACCGGAACCAATGAATGAACACGGCCGATCGGATAGCCGTATTTGATTTCAATTTCCTTGCGTCTGCCATTTTTGCGATAATAGTCATCCAGCATCAATGCCAGTTCAAGTGGAGCAGCTGGGCATTTGTGCGGTACATCGATGGTGATCAGGATTCTGCCCTTTTCCATCACTGCAAGGTCATCACGAAGGCGTTCTGCTCCATCGAGAGTATAGAAGTTATGCGCACCTTCACGCAAACCTGGAACACTGTCAAAGTCAGGATGGGAACCAGTTGCGATGACTAGATAGTCATACTGGTATTGCTTTTTGCCTTTCACCGTTTTCTTCTCTACATCGATTTTCTCGACATCATCATATACAAGATTCACATGTCTGTGGACAAGCGAATCCTGCTTTCTGATAAAATGCTCGGACGGTTTTTCATTAAACGCGATAAAAAGGTATCCTGGCTGATAAGTATGCTTTTCTGTATTGGAAATCAACGTTACTTCGACTTCTTGTTTTTTAATTTCTTCGCCAAGCTGGCGGGCTAACCTGTTTGCAACCATTGTACCCGCGCTTCCTGCTCCAAGAATCACGATTTTTTTTGTCATATTGTCCACCTCTTTACTGGATTCTTTGATCAAGGCTGTTGTTCCTTCTGGACTTTTTTACGGCTTGAACGCTGAAATCACCGTAAAGAGCCTGTGTCTAACAGCGATCAATTATTTTACCTTTTTAACTGCGATCTTGAATTCATCGCCTTCACTTTCGATGTAGGCAATCTCGTGACCCATTTTATTAACCCATTCTGGGATATCCACTGCTGATCCTTTATCAGTGGAAAGGACTTCCACTACATCTCCGACTTTTGCTGTTTTAATTCCTTTTACCAATTCCATTAATGGTCCTGGGCAATATGCTCCTCTTGCATCGATTGATTTAGTTACTAGTACTTCACTCATGATTTTTTCCTCCTGTAAGTTACTGGTTTGTGTTAAAATAAGAAAAGATTTTTTTATATTTGCATAAAGGGGAAAGTGGGAAAGGCCTGCACGCCAAATTCACTTTCCTGGTTTTTACATAGAAATGACTGTTGCTCCCTGAGTCATTCCAAGGAATTTCGTTACCCCGATGATGCCGTCGAATACATCCAGCATATCTTCTTCTTTCCAATCCATGATGTCCATAGCTAAGGCGCATCCGTAAATATTCAATACGCCCATTTCTTTTCCTTCCTGCAGAAGCGAATCAAATAGTGGGATTTTCTTTGCAAGCAGTTCTTTGCCGATTGTGCCGGTCAAAAAGTCTTCGTTTTCGAAGCTGTCCTTGCGGAATGATTTAAGAGCGTTCATTGTCACAAATACATTAACCGTCATTCCTGACATGGATGCTACCGATCCAACAAGAGCCCCAGCATGCAATTTCTCAAGATCTTCTGATACTAAAATAACCGCTAAAGATGGTGTTTGCTGTTCCATAATTTATTTCCTCCTAGTATCTTTTTAAATGAAATTACCTTACAAATGAATTATACCCATACCCCCATATCTATGTCTGTTTCTTTTGTGTGAACATTGTTCGTCTAAAAAGTGACAAAACAACTTGTTCACAGGAATATCTATTGAAAATTAAAAATAAATGGAAAGTAAATATTCCTATTGAACTACCCCCACTTACTG
>NZ_JXIQ01000081.1 GCF_000934845.1 Mesobacillus subterraneus | reverse complement strand
ATTTTCATTATTTGTCCGCCTTCCCATAGGTTTTATTTACCTATAATAATTGGACGAATATTCCTAAAATCCTTTAATTCCATTTATATAGGATGATTGAAATGTCTTTATTAGAAGAGAAAAGATTACTTGTGAAGGTAGCTCAACTCTATTATGAAGAAGGTGCGAATCAGTCGGAGATTGCCAATATCGTTGGTGTTAGTCGATCCCTAATTTCAAAGTACCTTACAAAAGCAAAAGAGTTGGGGATTGTTCAAATTAGTATTAACGAAGAAGGATACCATCCATTCATAGCTTTAGAGTCCGAACTAGAACGAATTTATAAGCTTAGAGAAGTAATATGTGTACCTAGTATTGAAAACGATGACTCCAAACATCGCTTGGGTTTAGCTACTAGCAAGTACTTATTACGAATGGTTAAAGGAACAGAAATTATCGGAGTATCATCTGGGACTACTTTATATGAAGTTGCTAAAAACATGCCTTCTACCCTGCCTAAGGAGCAACTCCAATTTGTCCCATTGGTTGGTGGTGTGGGAAACGAGCGGGTCGATATTCACGCAAACCATATAGTTGCGAGTTTAGCTGAAAGCTTACAGGCCCGTTACCATCTTTTACATGTCCCTGTTTTAATGGATTCAAGCGAAGCTAAGGAAGTAATCATGAGACAGCCATCTATAAAAAGTATTTTTGATATTGCTTCACAGTCTGATATAGCGATAGTTGGAATAGGAGGAACACCTAAACATTCAACAATGGTAAAATCTTATTTAGATCAAAATCTAGAAGAATTTAAATCCCTAAATGTCGTTGGAGATGTTTGTTATAACTTTATAAATGACGAAGGTGAAAAGTCTTCACATCCTTGGAATGAAAAAGTCATTTCACTAGAATTGGAGCAATTAAAGAAAATACCACTTGTGATCGGTGTGGCAAGTGGAAAGGAAAAAGTAGATTCCATAAAGGCCGTCTTAAAAGGAAAATTAATAAATGTTCTTATCACAGATGAAAAAACAGCAAAGGGCCTTTTGGTTAAATAGAAATCGTAAAAAAAGGGAGGGGGTTGATATGTGGGGAGCTTTTATAGGAGTTTTTGTTGGAATTTGGTTGTTACAACTTGCTCTGACATGGGTTCAAATGAAGCACTATCAAAATACCATTAGAGCTATGAGCAACAGATCTTCAGGTTTCTTGGGGACAGGAGTGAAAAAAAGTAAATTAGGAATAGGTAATGTGGTCATCATCGTCTGTGATCAACAAGGAGTAGTTCAAGATAGTCAAATTATGAGTGGGGTAACTGTATTTGTGAGATTTAAAAAATTTGATCAGATCATCGGATATCCTATTGATCGAATAAATGATCTTGATATTATCTCGGATGTAGAAAATCCAATTCAAATGGCTGTCAATAATATAAAGGAACAAATGGAAAAATGTATTTAAGTTGGGAGGAAAAAAATAATGGATTTTCTAGTTGCATTAGCAGAGGGGTTTATCGGAATGTTTCAAGCCGGAGGAAAAACCTTCATGGGGCTATTTACAGGAATCATTCCAACCCTTATTGTTTTAATAACATTTGTAAACGCTGTCATTAGGCTGGTAGGGGAAGATAGGATTAATTGGTTAGCTCAAAAAAGTACCAAGTATTTAATCTTAAGATATACTCTTTTCCCGATACTTGCAGTGTTTTTCCTAACTAATCCAATGGCATATACATTTGGCAAGTTCTTACCCGAAAAACAAAAACCGGCTTTCTATGATTCAGCTGTATCGTTTGTACATCCTATAACAGGTCTTTTCCCACATGCAAATCCTGCCGAATTGTTCGTATATATGGGGATTGCAGATGGAATCACAAAATTAGGCCTATCTTTAGGACCTTTAGCTATTCGTTTCTTTATAGTTGGTATTATCGTCATTTTAATTAGAGGTATTGTAACTGAACAAATCACTCTTCGTATGATGAAAAGGCGAGAAGACCTGCAGGATTCTAGTCTTGAAAATATTGGAGCTTAGGGGGGAGAATCTATGAATTACAAAGCTGTTAAAGTTTCTAAGGGAGCTAATGGATGGGGTGGACCATTAATTATAGAACCAAATGAGAAGAAAAAGTATATTGTATCTGTAACTGGTGGAGGAATATCTGCAGTTGCTGAAAAAATAGCAGAGATGACAGGTGGAATTCCAATTGATGGGTTTAATAAAAAAGTAGAAAATGATGAAATTGCCTGTACGGTTATTGATTGTGGTGGAACTGCACGTTGCGGTGTTTATCCAAGAATGGGCATTCTTACAGTAAATCTGACAGCTACACCACCTTCTGGCCCATTAATGCAATTTATAAAAGAAGATAATTTTGTTTCGGGAGTCAAAACAAAAAATATTGAACTTGTTGTAAAAACAACGGAAGAAAACAATGAAGAATTAGAAAAGAAAAAAACTGTAAAAGAAATTAAAGAGGAAGCAAAACAAAAGGCTGTCACTACCTATAGTGGAAGTAAAAAGAAAATGCCATTGTTAGAAAGAATAGGTAGAACTATGGGTGGAGTAGTAAATGTTTTCTATCAAGCAGGTCGTGAAACTGTAGAACAGGTTATCAAAAATATTTTGCCATTTATGGCTTTTGTTAGTACCTTAATAGGTATCATTACTTTTACAGGAATTGGTGATTTTATTGCTAATGTTATTTCTCCTTTAGCAGGTAACATTGTGGGGCTATTGATTCTATCTGTAATTTGTGCTATCCCGATTTTATCTCCAGTACTCGGTCCAGGTGCGGTAATCGCGCAAGTAGTAGGGGTGCTAGTGGGGGTGGAAATTGGTCGTGGTAATATTCCGCCACAATTAGCGTTACCAGCATTGTTTGCAATTAACCCTCAGGTTGGTTGTGACTTTGTTCCTGTTGGATTGACTCTTGGGGAAGCAAAACCAGAAACCATTGAGGTTGGTGTTCCTGCTGTTCTCATTTCAAGACAATTCACCGGACCGCTTGCAGTAGTAATTGCGTATCTGTTTAGTTTCGGACTATATTCATAAACTGGAATTTTGGGAGGTAAACATGACTATCTATGACTCAGTAGTAACGGATATTGGTAAAGAGGTGGAAGCATTTTTGAAAGAAGGTATGATCATCATTTTTTATGAATCTGTTCCTGATGAGCTAAAGAACATCTCTATCACTCATAAGAAGCAAGAATGGTTAAGTGATGTGAAAGTTGGTCATAAGTTCAAATTGAATTCAAACGTGTACAGTATTACCTTTGTTGGTGATAAAGTAAATGAAACTTTAAAGGAACTTGGACATTGTACAATTAAATTTGGGCTGGAAGGTCCGGATTTACCTGGAACGTTATGTGTACAGGAAAAAGAAGTCCCAAATATAGAAGTAGGGTCATCAATTCAATTTATTCAAGCCTAGTTACCCAATCCATTCTTTGTTTTAAGCCTTTTTTTCTCTACCTTAATCAAACGTGGTTAAGGTACTTTTTTCTTTTTTTTAAAATTGATGAATCTAATTCAAAATAGTTGTAAACACTTTGATGTATAATAAAATATAAATAAAGCATTCTGTAATAGAGAGGTGGGTAACTGGTGAATGTAAAACAGATGCATGGAATCCTGTATTGCAGTAGTTGTCAAGATGAAGTGCCCCACACCATAACATATATTAATGATAAAATAAAATCAGTAGAGTGCGACGAATGTAATTATACTTTAAGTTTTAATGTTGATGTGATGAAAGAGTTTTACGATGAAATTTACAACAAGATTTCTACAAAGCCGTCAAGAATTACAGAGGAATATAGAGCAAATTTAAGTCTCTTTTTAAAAAGGCTTCCTGTTCGAATCATTAGTAAACCTTACCGAGTTTTACGAAGTTTAAATACGTCAAGGAAAATCATAAAAAAATATAAATAGAGTAAGAACTGATTACAAAGAGGGAGCCTTCTGGCTTCTTCTTTTACTTTCAGCTTCTCCTCAACAAACTCTACGGGATGGTTTTCCCTCAATACGACTTTCCGATGCTTAATTAAATTCCTCGTTTCTTTTAGGTACTCGTGCTTCCATCGATTTCATCTCATCCATACTCTTTAAGTAAAACACCTGGGACTGTTAATCTCCGCCCCTTTTAGCTTTTTTCCCGTTGACTCCATTAAACTCTGTGGAAAACCAATAGAAATCAATTCATCTCCATAGAATGAAATTTGTATTTTTTCAAAAGATCAAGGAATTTCATCCTGTCTTCGTCATCATGGAAAATTTCTTGGCGGTTCGCTCCACGTGGTAAACACCACTTTCAGTTTTCCTTCTCGCTTCCCTATGCATCTATGCCCCCTCCCTTTCCAATTTTGCGCAATGTTAGTGCTTCTTCGCTTGCAACGTCAGAAATAAATGGCTCGCCTCTCATGTCAGAAATCGTTCGGGCCATGCGGATGAGTTTGATTTGGACCCTGTTGCTGAGGTCATGCTTCATAGATAATTCCTGGAGCCGTCTTTGCTGGTCCTCCATCAGCGGCCGACTTCTAAGCAGCTGCTCTAACGGGACACTGCTATTGCAGATCTCCTTCCCGTAACGGTCGAATTGTCTTTCCCGGGCTGTATGGACTCTTTTTCTGACTGCCTCAGATGATTCATTTTTGAAAAAATCATGGCCTTTCAGATTGATTGGTCTTATCTGGTCTTAGTGAAAGCAGGATATCGATTCTGTCTATATTGGACCAGACACTCTGTTCTTGTAAGCCTTGATCTGTTTTTCCGAACAAGTGCAATAGTGCGTATCGGAACCGGGGTATCCGCAGGGACAAGGGTTCATAGCTGCAATAAAAATGAATTTAGTGGGATAAGTTACCGTGGAGTGAATGCGGCTGATGGTCACTTTTTCATTTTCCATGGCTGACGTAGCATATCAAGTGTCTTTTTCGAGAACTCGCCCAATCCATCTCAAAAAATAGGACGCCACGGTGGGCTAGGGAAGCACATCAGCTGTCCGGCTAAAAACTTGTTCACATCCAGCAAGGTTTCAAGTTCCAAATCCACGATTTCCATTCTAGGAATTGTCGGATCAAATGGCAACACCAGCTGCTTCATTCTAAGCTTCTTGGCAGCTAAAACAGTTGCAATCATTCCCTCCACAGGATGGACCGTCCCATCTAGTGACATGGCGCCGATAAAACCTGCATCATCGGGTATTCGATCCGCAATGAATCCGTCGCTCTTAAGAATGCCGATCGCAATCGCGAGATCAAACAATGGTCCATTTTTCTTTTGCTCAGCTGAGGAAAGGTTGATGATTACCTTCTTTTCAACCAGGGTAAAACCGATAGTGTGCAATGCCGCCGCCACTCTCTCCTTCGACTCTTTCACAGAAGCATCAGGCAGTCCAACAATAACGATCGACTCGAATCCCTCCTTCACCTGAACCTCAACATCAACACGATAAGCTTCCAGTCTTTTCAAACCGATACTTGCAACCTTTACAGACATAGTTATAAAAGGGAATAGCGGCAGAGCAAATTAAGCTTAACTCACAAAATGCCTAACCGGGCATAATACATATACCTTTTCCATTACTCCCATTTTAGATGATGGGAATTCCACGTTTTAAAATATTCATCTTCAGTTAAAATTGCTTGATAGATAGGAAATAAAAAATCTCTAATTCTCTCCATTGCCAATTTAAATTCGAAATCTCCCGTATATCCTATCCGACGTAAAAAAGCGTTCCACTATTTTATTCTTGCTTCCTCTTCCGCAAATATAGGTAAAAATACAGGATGTTCTCTTTCTAATTGAGTTCCACGTCTTTGAAATGTCTCAAATACAGCTTCCCACACAATACGCCCATCGAAATCTCTAGTAGACGACAGGGTGTAAATATCATAGAAGTCTTTTATTCTACTATTGACAATCCATAGAGAGATCATAGTTTCAAACTTTTCAGCTATAACAGACTCCGTTGAGTACACTTGAATTTCTGGTGGTGTCATATTTAGCAAAACTGGAAATTGTAAATTCTGTGGTTTTGGCACTATTACATCACCAAATCCAATGTCCAATTGTAATTGTTTTTTCATTCTACCAAGAGAGGCAGGAATTTTAACCCGAACACCTTCATAAACAGCATCCTCTTTTATTCGTTCAGCAGTAATACCTTTTAAATCAAACACCACACCATCTTCTTCAACGGATATATCCTGGATTCCCGAGATGTAT
>NZ_JXIQ01000080.1 GCF_000934845.1 Mesobacillus subterraneus | reverse complement strand
GTCAAAGAACGACTTTACTGTCTGGTCTTCCAGTGCCTGTCGGGGCTGACCAAGGGGCCGCCGCTTTTCAAAGTGGGAGGGTATTCCGTTAAAACCACAATTTAGGAGGAACTAAAAATGGCTAAAAAAGGTAAAAAGTATCTTGAAGCTGCTAAGCTTGTAGATCGCTCTCAAGCGTATTCAGCTGTTGAAGCAATTGAGCTTGCTAAAAAGACAAGCACAGTTAAATTTGACGCTACCGTTGAAGCTGCTTTCCGTTTGGGAGTAGACCCTAAGAAAGCAGACCAGCAAATCCGTGGAGCAGTCGTGCTTCCAAATGGAACTGGTAAAACTCAACGTGTCCTAGTATTTGCTAAGGGTGAAAAATTAAAAGAAGCAGAAGCTGCTGGTGCAGATTATGTTGGCGATTCAGAGTACATCAACAAAATTCAACAAGGCTGGTTTGATTTTGATGTGATCGTTGCTACCCCTGATATGATGGGTGAAGTTGGTAAGCTTGGTCGTGTATTGGGACCTAAAGGCTTAATGCCAAACCCTAAGACTGGCACAGTTACTTTCGATGTAACAAAAGCAGTGAACGAAATCAAGGCTGGTAAAGTTGAATACCGCGTTGATAAATCAGGTAACATCCATGTACCTATCGGAAAGGTTTCTTTCGAAGACAACAAGCTTGTTGAAAACTTCAACACAATCTTCGAAACCATGATGAAGGTAAAGCCTGCAGCAGCTAAAGGAACATACATGAAGAACGTTACGATCTCTACAACAATGGGACCTGGCGTTAAAGTGGATCCTTCTACTGTAAAATAATAGTAGTTGACAATCAACAAAGGATTGTATATAATTCCTTTTGTTGTGAAAATAGAATTACATTTGTACCGCAGACAGCAGGGGCTTCATGCTTAATATCCTGCCGAGGTCATACGATAAAGCAAAATACTTGCTATTGTATCCTTCCTCCGTGTCTGCCATGATGCGGAGGTTTTTATTTGATCGGTATAAATGCAGAAATCTACAGGAGGTGTAAGGATGAGCACAATTATCGAAGCGAAAAAACAAATTGTAGACGAAATTGCTGGCAAATTGAAAGAAAGCAAATCAACAATCATTGTTGATTACCGTGGACTTTCCGTTGCTGAAGTAACGGCACTTCGTAAAGAGCTTCGCGAAGCTGGTGTTGAATTCAAGGTTTACAAAAACTCGATGACACGCCGTGCTGCGGAAGCTGCTGATCTTGCTGACTTAAACGCATCTTTAACAGGACCAAACGCAATTGCGTTCAGTACGGAAGATGTTGTTGCACCAGCTAAGATTCTTAATGAATTCGCTAAGAAGCACGAAGCCCTTGAAATCAAAGCAGGCGTAGTTGAAAGCAATATCGTTACAGTAGAAGAAATTAAGGCACTTGCAGACCTGCCATCTCGCGAAGGTCTACTTTCTATGCTACTCAGCGTACTTCAAGCTCCAATTCGCAATCTTGCTCTTGCTGCAAAAGCTGTTGCAGACCAGAAAGAAGAGCAAGGCGCGTAAGCTAACAATCAATACCGTTTAACAATAAAAATTACCTATTAGGAGGAAATAAATCATGACTAAAGAACAAATCATTGAAGCAGTTAAAAGCATGACTGTTTTAGAGCTTAACGATCTAGTAAAAGCAATCGAAGAAGAATTCGGCGTAACTGCTGCTGCACCAGTTGCAATGATGGGTGGAGCTGCTGGAGCTGTTGTTGAAGAGCAAACTGAATTTGACGTAGTTCTTGCATCAGCTGGCGACCAGAAGATCAAGGTTATCAAAGTTGTTCGTGAAATCACAGGTCTTGGCCTTAAAGAAGCGAAGGAAGTTGTTGACAACGCTCCTAAAGCAGTTAAAGAAGGCGTTTCTAAAGAAGAAGCAGAAGAAGTCAAAGCTAAGCTTGAAGAAGTTGGAGCTAACGTCGAAGTTAAGTAATCCATTTACAATAAAAAGCTCGCTGTTTAAGCGAGCTTTTTTCTCTTTTTTTCTTTTAATTTTTGCTTTTTTTCTTTTGAAAGTTTATACTACCGCAGTAGCGCTGTAATCCGCGATCGCATTCTTCTAGCTTAGAGTCCCCATGGAGGTGAGAGGTTTTTGACTGAACATTATTACTCCCGCAAACCCAGTACTGTAAGTAATCCTGAGAAATGGCAAAGTGAATTGAAGGGGAATAGCTTCCACTTTAAGACGGACAGCGGCGTTTTTTCGAAAAAGGAAGTCGATTTCGGGTCAAGATTATTGATCGACACTTTCGAACTGAATAAAGCAGATGGAATAGTCCTGGATGTCGGATGTGGATATGGACCGATTGGACTTTCGATTGCGAAAGCTTATCCAGAAGCGATGGTCCATATGGTGGATGTAAATGAAAGGGCGCTTATGCTTGCTGAAGAAAATGCATCCGAAAATAAAGTTGACAACGTGAAAATCTATGAAAGCGACCGGCTGACCGAGGTAGAAGAAAAAGGATTCGATGCAATTCTCACAAATCCGCCGATTCGTGCCGGAAAAAAGGTAGTGCATGATTTTTTCGAACAAAGTCTTCAACATTTAACTGAAGGTGGAGAGCTATGGGTAGTCATCCAAAAGAAACAGGGTGCGCCATCCGCAGGAGAAAAAATGAATGCACTGTTTGGCAATGTAGAGATTGAGGCGAAAAGTAAAGGATATTTTATTCTCAAATCTGTTAAATGTTGACGTGAGAAAACCGCTATGATAATATTATAAAATGCCAATATATTAGTTTCCTGTTTGCATGCTAATTTCATCAGAAGTTGTATAATTTTGGGCATAAAGGGAAAACTAACAAAATAATTGTTCGTTGCAGGAAATGTGGTTTTTAGGTGAAAACCCTTTTTCTTTTTGTCTTTGGAAATGGAGGAAACTTCATGGACAAGGCAGGGATTATGAATAATAACGCTTGATTTGAGGGGTGAATCAGTTGACAGGTCAACTAGTTCAGTATGGACGACACCGCCAACGTAGAAGTTATGCTCGCATTAGTGAAGTTTTGGAATTGCCGAATTTAATTGAAATTCAAACCTCTTCCTATCAGTGGTTTCTTGATGAGGGCCTTCGTGAAATGTTCCAGGACATTTCACCGATTGAAGACTTTACCGGGAACTTATCATTAGAGTTTATCGATTACAGTCTTGGCGAACCGAAATATCCAGTCGAAGAATCAAAAGAAAGAGATGTCACATACTCTGCTCCATTGCGAGTAAAAGTCCGCCTTGTCAATAAGGAAACAGGAGAAGTAAAGGACCAGGATGTCTTCATGGGCGACTTCCCGCTAATGACAGAAACGGGAACCTTTGTCATTAACGGTGCGGAAAGAGTTATTGTTTCCCAGTTAGTGCGTTCACCAAGCGTCTACTACAGCGGGAAACTTGATAAGAACGGGAAAAAAGGGTTCACTGCGACCGTGATCCCAAACCGTGGCGCCTGGTTAGAGTATGAAACAGATGCCAAGGATGTTGTATATGTAAGGATCGATCGTACGAGGAAGCTCCCTGTTACGGTTCTTTTGCGTGCATTAGGGTTCGGTTCTGATCAAGAAATCATTGATCTGATCGGCGATAACGAATATATCCGGAATACACTTGAAAAAGACAATACGGAAAGTGCGGAAAAAGCGCTCCTCGAAATATACGAGCGTCTCCGTCCTGGTGAACCGCCTACAGTTGACAACGCAAAAAGCCTGCTTGTGTCAAGATTCTTTGATCCAAAACGCTATGATCTTGCAAATGTAGGACGTTATAAAATGAACAAAAAGCTCCATATTAAAAACCGTTTATTCGGGCAAAAGCTTGCAGAAACATTAGTAGATCCTGAAACAGGTGAAATCATCGCAGAAAAAGGCGTTACTCTCGACCGTCGTACGCTGGATAAGATTATCCCTGCGCTTGAAAACAATGTTGGCTTCAAGACAATCAGCCCATACGGCGGCGTGGTGGAAGAGGATGTAACGCTGCAAAGCATTAAAATCTACTCTCCGAACGATGTTGAGGGCGATAAAGAAATTAATGTTTTAGGGAACGCCTATGTCCCGGAACCAATTAAAAACATCACGCCAGCTGATATCATTGCATCCATCAGCTACTTTTTTAACTTGCTGCACGGTGTTGGCGACACAGATGATATCGACCATTTAGGAAACAGACGTTTGCGGTCTGTTGGGGAACTGTTGCAAAACCAATTCCGCATTGGTTTATCCAGAATGGAGCGGGTTGTCCGGGAAAGAATGTCCATTCAGGACACAAACACGGTAACACCACAGCAATTAATCAATATCCGCCCGGTTATTGCGTCTATTAAAGAGTTCTTTGGCAGCTCTCAGCTATCACAGTTCATGGATCAGACGAACCCGTTGGCTGAACTGACACATAAAAGGCGTCTTTCGGCATTGGGACCTGGTGGTCTTACACGGGAACGCGCTGGTTTCGAAGTGCGTGACGTTCACTACTCGCATTACGGACGTATGTGCCCGATTGAAACACCTGAAGGTCCAAACATCGGTTTGATCAATTCACTTTCTAGTTTTGCAAAGGTGAACCGCTTTGGATTCATCGAGACTCCATACCGCCGTGTTGACCCTGAAACAGGGAAAGTAACAACCCATTTTGATTACTTAACAGCGGATGAAGAAGATAATTATGTTGTGGCACAAGCGAATGCTCGTCTTACTGACGATGGTTCTTTTGAGGATGAGGAAGTAATTGCCCGCTTCCGTGGAGAAAACACTGTTGTAAAGCGTGATCGCGTTGATTACATGGACGTATCGCCTAAGCAGGTTGTATCTGCAGCGACTGCATGTATTCCATTCCTTGAAAATGATGACTCCAACCGTGCCTTGATGGGTGCTAACATGCAACGTCAAGCAGTTCCGTTGATGCAGCCAGAAGCGCCGGTAGTCGGAACCGGAATGGAGCACGTCTCTGCAAAAGATTCCGGAGCTGCCGTCATCTGTAAGCATGAAGGGATTGTCGAGCATGTGGAGGCACGTGAAGTTTGGGTACGCCGCGTCCAAGAAATAGACGGGCAGGAAGTCAAGGGTGATCTTGATAAGTACCGAATGCTGAAATTCATCCGTTCCAACCAGGGTACATGCTACAACCAGCGGCCGATCGTAAGTGTTGGCGACCGAGTAACCAAAGGGGAAATCCTTGCAGATGGCCCTTCGATGGAAAAAGGAGAACTCGCACTTGGACGGAATGTCCTTGTTGGTTTCATGACTTGGAATGGTTATAACTATGAGGATGCGATCATTATGAGTGAGCGCCTCGTTAAAGATGATGTGTACACATCCATCCATATAGAAGAATATGAGTCCGAATCGCGTGATACAAAACTTGGACCAGAAGAAATCACTCGCGATATTCCGAATGTTGGGGAAGATGCATTAAGAAACCTTGACGAGCGCGGAATCATCCGTGTTGGTGCCGAAGTAAAAGATGGAGATCTTCTGGTAGGGAAGGTAACACCTAAAGGGGTTACTGAATTGACTGCGGAAGAGCGTCTCCTTCATGCGATCTTCGGTGAAAAAGCTAGGGAAGTGCGGGATACTTCTTTGCGCGTTCCTCACGGCGGCGGCGGTATTGTTCTTGACGTCAAAGTGTTCAACCGTCAAGATGGCGACGAGCTTCCTCCTGGAGTAAACCAACTTGTCCGAGCTTACATCGTGCAGAAGCGTAAGATTTCTGAAGGGGACAAAATGGCGGGACGCCACGGGAACAAAGGGGTTATCTCAAAAATCCTTCCGGAAGAGGATATGCCTTTCTTACCGGACGGAACACCAGTTGATATCATGCTTAACCCACTAGGGGTACCTTCACGTATGAATATCGGTCAGGTGCTTGAGCTTCACCTTGGCATGGCGGCGCGATACCTTGGTATCCATGTTGCTTCACCAGTTTTCGACGGTGCCCGTGAGGAAGACGTATGGGCGACGATCGAGGAAGCAGGGATGGCAAGGGACGCTAAGACCATCCTTTATGATGGCCGCACAGGTGAGCCTTTCGACAATCGTGTATCTGTCGGTGTTATGTATATGATCAAGCTTGCCCACATGGTAGACGATAAGCTCCACGCTCGTTCTACTGGACCATACTCACTAGTTACGCAGCAGCCACTTGGCGGGAAAGCCCAGTTCGGCGGACAGCGTTTTGGCGAGATGGAAGTTTGGGCGCTTGAAGCATACGGCGCAGCATACACCCTGCAGGAAATTTTAACTGTCAAGTCCGACGATGTTGTTGGACGCGTGAAAACATACGAAGCAATCGTTAAAGGCGAAAACGTTCCAGAACCAGGTGTCCCTGAGTCATTCAAAGTATTGATGAAAGAACTTCAGAGTCTTGGTATGGACGTCAAAATCCTTTCAGGCGATGAAAAAGAAATCGAAATGCGCGACTTCGATGAAGATGAAGAAATGCAGCATGCTGAAACATTGACAATTGCTCCTGAAGCAGAAAAAGTGGGAATGAAGGAATAGGATCGTCTAATTGGCACACGTGTACAAACAGTTGAATAACAGTATTGTTCACGTGTGTTCCATTTTGGATGGCCATAAGGGTAAAACCCTAGATAAAAAGGGAGGTAGGCCCCTTGCTAGATGTTAATAATTTTGAGTACATGAAAATCGGCCTCGCTTCACCAGACAAGATTCGATCATGGTCTTTTGGTGAAGTGAAAAAGCCGGAAACAATCAACTATCGTACTTTAAAGCCTGAAAAAGACGGCTTATTCTGTGAACGTATTTTCGGTCCAACAAAAGACTGGGAATGTCATTGCGGAAAGTACAAGAGAGTCCGTTACAAAGGCGTGGTCTGTGACCGATGCGGTGTGGAAGTAACTCGTGCAAAAGTCCGTCGTGAAAGAATGGGGCATATTGAGCTAGCGGCTCCTGTTTCTCATATTTGGTACTTCAAAGGGATTCCTAGCCGCATGGGGCTTGTCCTTGACATGTCTCCGCGTGCACTGGAAGAAATTATTTACTTTGCATCCTATGTGGTAACGGAGACTGGTGATACTGCTCTTGAAAAGAAGCAGTTGTTATCGGAGAAAGAATACCGTGCTTACCGTGAAAAATACGGCAATAAGTTCCAGGCAGCAATGGGAGCAGAAGCAATCAAAAAGCTGCTATCTGACCTCGACCTGGATAAGGAAGCAGATATGCTAAAAGAAGAATTGCGAACTGCCCAAGGCCAGCGTCGTACTCGTGCGATCAAGCGTCTTGAGGTAGTAGAAGCATTCCGCGGGTCAGGCAATGAGCCATCATGGATGATCCTGGATGTTCTTCCTGTCATACCACCAGAACTTCGCCCGATGGTTCAGCTTGACGGTGGACGTTTCGCAACTTCCGACCTAAATGACCTTTACCGCCGGGTAATCAACCGTAACAACCGACTTAAGCGTCTTCTTGACCTTGGTGCACCTAGCATTATCGTCCAAAACGAAAAGCGTATGCTTCAGGAAGCTGTTGACGCGTTGATCGATAACGGCCGCCGCGGTCGTCCAGTAACTGGACCAGGTAACCGTCCATTGAAGTCCCTTTCTCATATGCTGAAGGGCAAGCAAGGCCGTTTCCGTCAAAACCTTCTTGGTAAGCGTGTCGACTACTCTGGTCGTTCTGTTATCGTTGTAGGTCCTAACCTGCAAATGTATCAGTGCGGTCTACCTAAGGAAATGGCACTTGAGCTGTTCAAGCCATTCGTAATGAAAGAATTAGTGCAAAAAGGTTTAGCGCACAACATTAAGTCTGCTAAACGTAAAATAGAGCGCGTTAGCCCTGAGGTTTGGGATGTTCTAGAAGATGTAATCAGAGAGCACCCAGTATTGCTTAACCGTGCCCCAACTCTTCACAGATTGGGAATCCAGGCTTTCGAACCGACATTGGTAGAAGGACGCGCAATTCGTCTTCACCCGCTAGTATGTACAGCTTATAACGCCGACTTCGACGGGGACCAGATGGCTGTCCACGTTCCGCTTTCTGCTGAAGCACAAGCGGAAGCACGTTTGTTAATGCTTGCCGCACAGAACATCCTGAACCCTAAGGACGGCAAGCCGGTTGTTACTCCTTCACAGGACATGGTATTGGGGAACTACTACCTGACACTTGAAAGAGAAGGCGCTGTCGGTGAGGGGATGGTCTTCAAGGATACAAACGAAGCATTAGTTGCCTATCAAAATGGCTACGTGCATCTTCATACACGCGTTGCTGTTGCCGCTTCGTCCCTTGGCAACCAAACATTTACGAAGGAGCAAAACGGTCAGCTTTTGATTACGACAGTTGGTAAGTTGATTTTCAATGAAATCCTTCCAGCTTCCTTCCCATATATAAATGAGCCTTCCAAACAAAACCTAGAGGAGAAAACTCCGGAAAAGTATTTTGTAGAAAAAGGTGCAGATATCAAGGAAGTAATCAAAAGTAAGCCATTGGTTGATCCATTCAAGAAAAAAATCTTAGGAAACATCATTGCGGAAGTTTTCAAGAAGTTCAAGATCACCGAAACTTCAAAAATGCTGGACCGGATGAAGGGCCTTGGATTCCAATACTCAACGAAAGCTGGTATTACGGTTGGTGTTGCAGATATCGTGGTTCTTAAAGAGAAGAAGGAAATCATATCTGAGGCGCAAACCAAGGTAGATAATGTCCTTAAACAGTTCAGACGCGGTTTAATTACTGAAGATGAGCGTTATGACAGAGTTATTTCTATCTGGAGCCAGGCGAAGGATGATATCCAGTCGAAGTTGATGAACTCTCTGGATAATTCCAACCCAATTTTCATGATGAGTGACTCCGGTGCCCGTGGTAATGCATCTAACTTTACGCAGCTTGCTGGTATGCGTGGTTTGATGGCTAACCCGGCTGGACGGATCATTGAGTTACCGATTAAATCAAGTTTCCGTGAAGGTTTAACCGTATTGGAGTATTTCATCTCTACTCATGGTGCTCGTAAAGGACTTGCCGATACAGCGCTTAAGACTGCTGACTCCGGTTACCTGACGCGTCGTCTTGTAGATGTAGCCCAGGATGTCATTGTTCGCGATGATGACTGCGGCACAGATAGAGGCCTATACATCAAAGCTCTTAAGGATGGCACCGAAGTCATCGAAACACTGGAAGAGCGTTTGATTGGCCGCTACGCAAGAAAAGCAATCAAACATCCGGAAACGAAAGCTGTGATGGTCCCAGAGAACGGGTTGATCACAGAAGATTTGGCAGCTGAAGTGACAGCGGCTGGAGTGGAAGATGTTTGGATTCGTTCTGCATTCACATGTAACACTCGTCACGGCGTATGTAAGAAGTGCTACGGCCGCAACCTTGCAACTGGCCAGGAAGTGGAAGTAGGAGAAGCAGTCGGTATTATCGCTGCCCAGTCAATCGGTGAGCCAGGAACACAGCTTACCATGCGTACTTTCCATACCGGTGGTGTTGCGGGAGACGATATTACACAAGGTTTGCCGCGTATTCAAGAATTGTTTGAAGCACGTAATCCGAAAGGGCAGGCTGTCATCTCTGAATTGGAAGGTGTCGTAGTAGGCATCAACGAAGGAAAAGATCGTCAGCAGGAAATCGTTATTCAGGGAGAAATTGAGAGCCGAACATACAATGCGCCATACACAGCCCGCTTGAAGGTTGCAATAAATGACCATGTAGAACGCGGCCAGGAACTCACTGAAGGTTCGATCGATCCTAAGGAACTTTTAAGAGTCAAAGATGTTCAATCTGTGCAGGAATACTTATTGAAAGAAGTTCAAAAGGTATACCGTATGCAGGGGGTTGAAATCGGCGACAAACACGTAGAAGTAATGGTACGCCAAATGATGCGCAAGATCAGGGTAATAGATGCTGGCGAAACAGATGTACTTCCTGGCACATTGCTTGAGATCCATCAGTTTACCGACGCAAACCGTAAGGCGCTTCTTGAAGGAAAAACACCGGCAACAGGCCGTCCAGTATTGCTTGGTATCACGAAAGCTTCACTTGAGACGGATTCATTCCTGTCAGCGGCGTCCTTCCAGGAAACAACAAGAGTGCTCACAGATGCAGCAATCAAAGGCAAACGAGATGAGCTCCTCGGCCTGAAAGAAAATGTTATCATCGGAAAACTTGTTCCTGCTGGAACTGGCATGCAGCGCTACAGACAAGCTGAACCAATTTCAATAGAAGAAGAAAACGAAGATGTCATCACTGTAGAATAAGAAATAAGTGCGGTGCTCTCTGCTTCGGCAGAAAGTACCGCCTTTTTAAAAAACAAAAGCGACCTTGCGAAAAAACTCTATAAATATTGTTGACATTCTGTGCACAAAGTGATAATATTTCAAAGGTGCTCCTATTTACTGGTTACTTTGGAGGATATCGATGTCTTATGAAAAAGTAGCTGCGGCTAAAAAGATTATAGTAGGATCAAAGCAAACAGTGAAAGCACTGAAGGCTGGCGAAGTAATCGAACTGGTCATTGCCAAGGATGCTGACATGAAAGTGACAGCAAACCTATTGCAAATTGCCAAGGAAAGAAACATCGCCATCACCTATGTCGACTCTATGAAAAAGTTAGGATCGGCATGCGGAATTGCCGTCGGAGCCTCAGCTGTGGCGATAACCAAGTAAAAACTGTTTTTGCAGAGGGCTGCAAGGACTTTGTTTTTTGCAAAAAAATGAACCACCTGGATGTGTGGGCTTACACAAAAAGTGAAGGGAGGAAAATGATCATGCCTACAATTAACCAATTAGTGCGCAAGCCACGTAGCTCAAAAGAGGAGAAGTCAAAATCTCCGGCGCTAAATAAAGGTTACAACAGCTTCAAAAAAGCACAAACTAACGTTTCTTCACCACAAAAGCGTGGTGTATGTACTCGTGTTGGGACTATGACTCCTAAGAAGCCAAACTCAGCATTGCGTAAATACGCTCGTGTACGTTTAACTAACGGAATCGAGGTAACAGCTTATATCCCTGGTATCGGGCACAACCTTCAAGAGCACAGCGTTGTTCTTATCCGCGGAGGACGTGTAAAAGACTTACCGGGTGTTCGTTACCACATCGTTCGTGGTGCTCTTGATACTGCTGGTGTGAACAACCGTATGCAGGGCCGTTCTAAGTACGGTACTAAGAGACCGAAAGCAGCAAAAAAATAATAATTAAACTAGAAACCCTTTTTGAAAGGAGGAAATTACATGCCACGTAAAGGTCCAGTTGCAAAGAGAGATGTATTGCCGGATCCGATTTACAACTCAAAGCTTATCACTCGCTTGATCAACAAAATGATGATCGATGGGAAGAGAGGTAAATCACAAAAGATCCTTTATTCAGCCTTTGATATTATTCGTGAGCGTTCAGGTAAAGAGCCAATGGAAGTGTTTGATGCCGCTCTTAAGAACATCATGCCTGTTTTAGAAGTAAAAGCACGCCGTGTAGGTGGAGCTAACTATCAAGTACCAATTGAGGTGCGTGCAGACCGCCGTACAACTCTTGGTCTTCGCTGGTTAGTAAACTACTCACGTCTTCGTGGGGAAAAGACAATGGAAGAGCGTCTTGCTAACGAAATTCTTGATGCAGCCAACAACACTGGGGCTTCCGTTAAGAAACGCGAAGACACACACAAAATGGCGGAAGCAAACAAAGCATTCGCTCACTATCGTTGGTAATCTTACCTTCAATTTAAAAACAACATTTATACTAGGAAGGAGAAAGACCAAATGGCAAGAGAGTTCTCCTTAGATAAAACTCGTAATATTGGAATCATGGCTCACATTGATGCTGGTAAAACAACAACAACTGAGCGTGTTCTATATTATACAGGCCGTATCCATAAAATCGGCGAAACTCATGAAGGTGCTTCTCAAATGGACTGGATGGAGCAAGAGCAAGAGCGTGGAATCACGATCACTTCTGCTGCAACAACCGCTTCATGGAAAGAGCATCGGGTGAACATCATCGACACACCAGGACACGTAGACTTCACAGTTGAAGTGGAACGTTCTCTTCGTGTGCTAGATGGTGCAGTAGCAGTACTTGACGCTCAGTCAGGTGTAGAGCCTCAAACAGAAACAGTATGGCGTCAGGCTACTACTTACGGAGTGCCACGGGTTGTATTCGTTAATAAAATGGATAAGCTTGGTGCAGACTTCCTATATTCTGTTTCAACACTCCATGATCGTTTACAAGCGAACGCACATCCAATTCAGCTCCCAATTGGAGCGGAAGATGAGTTCGAAGCGATCATCGACCTAGTTGAAATGAAAGCTTTCTTCTATTCGAATGACCTTGGTACAGATATCACTGTCGGGGAAATTCCTGAAGAACATAGGGCTCAAGCAGAAGAATATCATGAAAAGCTTGTGGAAGCGGTAGCTGAGCTTGACGAAGAATTAATGGAAAAATACCTTGGCGGAGAAGAGCTAACAGTCGAAGAGATTAAAGCTGCGATCCGTAAAGGTACCATAAACGTCGAGTTCTACCCAGTTATCTGTGGTTCAGCGTTCAAAAACAAAGGTGTTCAGCTAATGCTAGACGCTGTTATCGACTATCTTCCATCTCCGCTTGATGTACCTGCAATCCAGGGACATCTACCGGATTCAGAAGAAGTAGTTGAGCGTCACTCTGACGACAGTGAGCCATTCTCTGCGCTTGCGTTCAAAGTTATGACGGACCCTTATGTTGGTAAATTAACATTCTTCCGCGTTTACTCCGGTACTCTTGAGTCTGGTTCATATGTACAGAACTCGACTAAAGGAAAGCGTGAGCGTATTGGCCGTATCCTGCAGATGCACGCAAACAGCCGCCAGGAAATCTCTAAGGTTTATGCGGGTGATATTGCAGCAGCTGTCGGTTTGAAAGATACTACAACAGGTGACACTCTATGTGATGAAAAGAACCTTGTTATTTTGGAATCCATGCAGTTCCCTGAACCAGTAATTCAGTTATCTGTTGAGCCTAAGTCAAAAGCTGACCAGGACAAGATGACAACTGCATTGCAAAAACTTCAAGAAGAAGATCCTACATTCCACGCTCACACTGACCAGGAAACTGGGCAGGTAATCATCGCTGGAATGGGTGAACTGCACCTTGACATTATTGTTGACCGAATGAAGCGCGAATTTAAAGTGGAAGCTAATGTAGGTGCACCTCAGGTTGCATACCGCGAAACGTTCCGTGAATCAGCGAACGTGGAAGGAAAATTCGCTCGTCAATCCGGTGGACGTGGTCAATACGGGCACGTTTGGATCGAGTTCTCTCCTAACGAAGAAGGAAAAGGCTTTGAATTCGTGAACGGAATCGTCGGTGGTGTTGTTCCTCGTGAATACATCCCAGCTGTTCAAGCTGGTCTTGAAGACGCCATACAGCGCGGAGTACTTGCAGGATATCCACTAGTTGACATCAAAGCAAGACTTTTTGATGGTTCATACCACGATGTTGACTCCTCTGAAATGGCGTTTAAAATCGCTGCTTCAATGGCACTTAAGAATGCTGCTTCCAAGTGTAAGCCAGTCATTCTTGAACCAGTCATGAGAGTTGAAGTTGTCATTCCTGAAGAATATCTTGGTGATATTATGGGTATGATCACTGCTCGTCGCGGACGCGTCGAAGGTATGGGTGCTCGCGGTAATGCGCAAGTTGTTCGTGCGATGGTTCCACTATCAGAAATGTTTGGTTATGCAACGGCTCTTCGTTCAAGCACACAAGGACGCGGTGTATTCTCCATGCACTTCGATCATTACGAAGAAGTTCCTAAATCCGTTTCTGAAGAGATCATCAAAAAAAATAAAGGTGAATAATTGATTTTCATCTTTTAATCAAGTATAACTACTAATGTAAGCATAACGCTGTGGAATAGGGTTTCCTATTTCACGGTACATTAAAATATACTTAATTTTCATATATTAAAGGAGGATTTTTCTAATGGGAAAAGCTAAATTCGATCGTTCAAAGCCACACGTTAACATTGGTACAATTGGTCACGTTGACCATGGTAAAACTACATTAACAGCTGCTATCACAACTGTTCTTTCTAAGCAAGGCGGCGGAGAAGCACGCGGTTACGACCAAATCGACGCTGCTCCAGAAGAGCGCGAGCGCGGGATCACAATCTCCACTGCTCACGTTGAGTATGAAACACCTAGCCGTCACTATGCACACGTTGACTGCCCAGGACACGCTGACTATGTTAAAAACATGATCACAGGTGCTGCTCAAATGGACGGCGGTATCCTAGTAGTATCAGCTGCTGACGGCCCAATGCCACAAACTCGTGAGCACATCCTTCTTTCTCGTCAAGTAGGCGTACCTTACCTTGTTGTATTCATGAACAAATGCGACATGGTGGACGATGAAGAACTTCTTGAACTAGTAGAAATGGAAGTGCGTGACCTTCTTACTGAGTACGATTTCCCTGGCGATGACATCCCAGTTATCAAAGGTTCTGCTCTTAAAGCTCTTGAGGGAGATCCACAATGGGAAGAAAAAATCAACGAGCTTATGGCTGCAGTTGACGAGTACATCCCAACTCCAGAGCGTGACACAGAGAAGCCTTTCATGATGCCTGTTGAGGACGTATTCTCAATCACTGGCCGTGGTACAGTTGCTACTGGACGTGTAGAGCGTGGAAAAGTTAAAGTCGGTGATGTTGTTGAAATCATCGGTCTTACCGAAGCACCTAAATCTACTACTGTAACAGGCGTAGAAATGTTCCGTAAGCTTCTTGACTATGCTGAAGCTGGAGACAATATCGGCGCACTTCTTCGTGGTGTAGCGCGTGAAGAAATTCAACGTGGACAAGTACTTGCTAAGCCAGGTTCTGTAAAGCCACACACAAAGTTCAAAGCAGAAGTATATGTTCTTTCAAAAGAAGAAGGTGGACGACACACTCCATTCTTCACCAACTACCGTCCTCAGTTCTACTTCCGTACAACTGATGTAACTGGTATTGTGCACCTTCCAGAAGGCGTAGAAATGGTTATGCCTGGCGACAACATCGAAATGACTGTTGAACTGATCGCTCCAATCGCTATTGAAGAAGGAACTAAGTTCTCCATTCGTGAAGGCGGTCGTACAGTAGGCGCTGGCGTAGTTGCAACAATCACTGAGTAATTTTTTAAAAATATAAATCTGGATTACGATCCGGATGAAGGAGCAGCTGGGTGACGATCCAGCTGCTTTTTTTTATGGAGAAAACCAACAAGGAGAGTCAAACTATACGCGGAAATATAGAGAAGGATATACCTGTCTATTTAATGATATGTCTGGTTTTGAAAAAGAGAGGGGTTTACACAAAATGCAGTATTTCTCGAGAAAAGTTAAAGTAAATATAATTCAGAATATATAAGGAGAGCAACATGTGCCCAATCAAGAGTGAAAGAGAAACTGACAGTCACATAAAGGAGCAACATGTGCCCGATAAAGAGTGAAAGAGAAACAGACGGTCACATAAAAGAGCAATATGTGCCCGAT
>NZ_JXIQ01000079.1 GCF_000934845.1 Mesobacillus subterraneus | reverse complement strand
GTTGGCTAGGAAAAGCAACGATAAGTCGAGAAGCCCCCACTTCAAGCGACCTGTAAGGGTGGTAAGTGGTGGGAGTAGTTCACGAAGGGTAACTTATTACAAATATGTTTCAAAGAAGAAAAGATTCCCATTATTTCTTGAAATTATCTTGATAAGAGGTAAGCATTATGATAATCTTTTAACAGAATTAGCGTTGTCGCTTAAAAAGCCTTATTTTATAGGGGTTCAAGCGATTTTGGTTGAATTTATCATCGATTGATAAATAAAATCTATAAACAACGTATACAATTCATCTGTTTTGTTTAGAAATGATGTAAGACGCTTAATTTCTGAACAGTAATGGGACTCTTTGGGAGGAGGTGAATGGCATGAACAAAACAGAACTTATCAATGCAGTTGCAGAAGCTAGTGAGCTTTCAAAGAAGGACGCAACAAAAGCTGTTGAAGCTGTTTTTGATTCAATCTTAAATGCGTTAAAAGATGGGGACAAAGTACAGTTAATTGGTTTTGGTAACTTTGAGGTTCGTGAGCGCGCAGCCCGTAAAGGACGCAACCCACAAACTGGAGATGAAATCGAAATCTCTGCAAGCAAGGTGCCTGCTTTCAAACCAGGTAAAGCACTTAAGGATGCAGTGAAATAATTACATACGACGCACTGAGCGTATGCTAAACAAAGGCCGCGACCTGTTCGCGGCCTTTTTTACGTATCAAAATCATAAAGTTTTGCTTGCTTTGATTTGGTTATGCTAAGATGAAAATATTATAATCAAATAGGGAAGACAAAACAGGATTATAATGAGTTGAGGGACCAATAGGAGGAAGCGCAGATGTCAAACGTCAATCGTGCCCAAATTGAAGAAGCGGTACGTTTAATATTAGAAGCAATCGGTGAAGACCCTGATAGGGAAGGCCTGCTGGATACCCCCAAGCGGGTAGCGAGGATGTATGAGGAAGTTTTCTCGGGTATGAACCAAGATCCAAAAGAATACTTCGAAACCATTTTTGGCGAGGACCATGAGGAACTAGTCCTTGTGAAGGATATCCCCTTTTACTCTATGTGTGAGCATCATCTTGTTCCATTTTTTGGAAAGGCTCATGTCGCATATATTCCAAAAGGCGGCAAGGTCACCGGACTCAGCAAGCTGGCAAGGGCTGTTGAAGCAGTGGCAAGGCGACCGCAACTGCAGGAGAGGATCACGTCAACCATTGCTAATGCGATTATGGAAAAGCTGGATCCCCATGGTGTCATGGTCGTGGTGGAAGCAGAACATATGTGCATGACGATGAGGGGAGTCAAAAAACCTGGCTCTAAAACAGTTACCTCTGCGGTGAGAGGGAATTTAGCTGAGGATGTTAACGCAAGAGCTGAAATTCTTTCTTTAATCAAGGACTAATAAATTAACCGCAATAAAAGCCGTTTATCACAAAATCTATGGAAGATCCTAAAGGCTGAAAGAAACTCTTTTAGCCTTTTGTTTTATCGTAAATCGTCAAAAGCAAGTCTCGTTCTATTTTTCATGAGGGGGATAAAAAATGGAAAAAAAACAAACAGTTAACCCAGATTATGTTGTAATTAAAGCAATTGAGGATGGAGTGAACGTAATTGGACTTACGAGAGGTACAGACACTCGGTTCCATCATTCAGAAAAGCTGGATCAAGGTGAAGTAATGATTGCACAGTTTACAGAACACACTTCAGCGATTAAAATTAGAGGTCACGCAAAGATTATGACACCTTTTGGAGAAATGGAAAGCGAGAAAAAGTAAGGCGTTTTAAAACCAACTATTTTGTTACAAAATCATAATCGATTTTTCGCAAATTGTGTTTAATTTATATTATCATCCCCAAGTTTTTATCTTTTGTGATATAATTGTCACTGCTTTACAATGTTCATGAAAAGGAATCATACTTTTTATGTTTGCTAATTCTTGGGTTACATCAAATCATGCCCGCTGCTGGCAGTTGAATAAATAAGGGGAACAAGGGTGATTCATTTGCTAGATTTACAAAATAAATTAAACAGCACCAAGGAGCTTCTTTTAGAAAAACTTGCACATCCTTATTTAAAAAAACATGTAGAAGCTCCTTATATCGATGATGATCGACTCTTGTTGCTCATTTCATTGCTTGAGCAGGAAGAAGAAAGTCAGCAAAGAGCAGTCAGCTATACTCTGACAGCCATGCTCCTGCAGATCGCCCTTGATACCCATGAGCATGTAAGCAATTCCCTGCCAGGTAAAGAGGATGAAAGATATAAGCACCGTCAATTGACGGTTCTTGCCGGTATTTATTACAGCGGTCTGTATTATAAGTTGCTTGCGGACCTTGAAGATATTGATATGATCAAATTATTGGCATCAGGTGTAAAAGAAGTGAATGAACATAAAATATCCCTGTATCAGAAAGATTCAATCGCAATCGATCAATTGATGGAAAGCGTAAAACTGATCGAATCTTCGCTTTTTGGAAAGATTACTGCTTATTATCAAGCGTCAGAATGGTATGAATTCGCCTCTAATTGGCTTTTTGTCAAAAGGCTGCTTTTTGAAGAAACAGTCTTTCTGAAAACTGGAAATTCCCTCTTGTTTAATGCGCTAAAGAAGATTGCCTTGCCAAAAACAGATCAAAAGAATGCATCGCTTTCTACGGAGCAGCAAAAATACCTTTTGTCCATCTGTACAAAATACATCGAATTTTCCATGACGAAAATAAAAATAGCTTCGAAACAGCTTTCAGGGGTAAACAGCTTGCTGCTGGAACGGTTAGACCTTACTGCCGGGCAGTTTCAACGGATGTCTAAAAATTTCGCGGAAGAAGGGTAAAGCAATGCAGCAATCGAAAGAAGAACGTGTTCATGGTGTGTTTGAAAAAATCTATCAAAATTACGATCAAATGAATTCTGTTATTAGCTTCCAGCAACATATAAAATGGCGAAATGACACAATGAAAAAGATGAGTGTCCCAAAAGGGGCTTCCGCCTTAGATGTTTGCTGTGGTACGGCTGACTGGACAATTGCTCTTGCAGAAGCGGTTGGAAGGGATGGTCAAGTAACAGGTCTTGATTTCAGCAAAAATATGCTGAAAATCGGGGAAGAAAAAATAAAATCTCGGCACCTTAACCAGGCAAACTTGATTCATGGAAACGCGATGGAACTCCCATTTGATGATAATAGCTTCGATTATGTCACAATCGGGTTCGGTTTGAGAAATGTCCCTGATTACAATCAAGTTCTGCGTGAAATGCATCGAGTTCTTAAACCGGGCGGAATAGCGGTATGCCTGGAAACTTCCCAGCCGACCATGCCAGGATTTAAACAAGCATACCGAATATACTTCCGGTTCATCATGCCGTTGTTTGGAAAATTGTTTGCAAAAAGCTATGATGAATATTCCTGGCTACAGGAATCTGCGAAAGACTTTCCCGGAATGAAAGAACTGGCAGAGATGTTCACGGCAGCTGGTTTTGAAAACGTAGAATATAAACCGTACAGCGGCGGTGTAGCTGCTGTTCATATAGGCCGAAAATAATCAGATGTACTCTGGCTGTCCTTTTTGAATTGCTAGGCAAGGAAGGTCAGCCTGTTTTTATCTCTGTTGTTTTAAAAAAAACGGAAAACTATTTGCCTGGACATTAATAAGCCGGAATAAAAGAAGCCTCCTGTCTGTGAAATGGAACATTTGGATGTGAAATTCGCAATATTGGAGATCGAGAATGCAAAAGCTGGGTGGATAATAATGAAGATGACGCTGTTATATACATATTTACATGCTGATTTGGCATTAATAGAAAGAGAATTGGAAGAGTCAATTCAGGCTGATGCCCTTCTGCTCAGACAGGCAAGCTTGCATTTGCTTAAAGCCGGAGGAAAACGAATCAGGCCTGTTTTCGTGCTTCTCGGGGCAAAATTAGGCGATTATGATATCAATGTAATCAAAGATGTTGCGGTCTCTCTCGAACTCATCCATATGGCATCACTCGTACACGATGATGTGATTGACGATGCTGAATTGCGGAGAGGTCAGCCGACGATCAAGGCGAAATGGGATAATAGGATTGCCATGTACACTGGCGATTATATTTTTGCAAGAGCACTTGAGTTAATGACCGAAATTAACAATCCGATGGCTCACCAGATTCTTTCAGATACCATCGTTGAATTGAGCATTGGCGAAATTGAACAAATAAAAGATAAATATGATTTCACTCAAAACCTGCGCAATTATCTGCTCAGGATAAAGAGGAAGACTGCGCTTTTGATTGCTGCTAGCTGTCAGCTTGGCGCTGTTGTGGCCGGAGTACCGGTAGAGGAACATCGTAAATTGTATAAGTTTGGATACTATGTAGGGATGTCCTTTCAAATCACGGATGATGTTCTCGACTTTACAGGGACAGAAAAAGAGCTGGGAAAGCCTTCAGGCGGCGATCTCCTACAGGGAAACATCACGCTTCCCGTTCTGTATGCCATGCAGGATGAATACATCAACAGCAAGGTTAGAAATGTACATCAAGGAATGGATAGAGAAGACTTAGAGGAAGTACTGAAACTGATCAAAAACTCAGGCGCGATTGAAAAATCTTTACAAATTAGCGATCGGTATTTAGATAAAGCATTAGCCGTCCTTGAACAACTTCCGCCAAGCAAGGCGAAAAAGTCATTGCGTGACATCGCCAAATTTATTGGAAAACGCAATTATTAGCAAGTTGCGGATTTTTCTAAAAAATGATACTATTTCTTAGGATTGCTTTTGTAAGCGGTTCACATACATATAGAAATAGGAGTGGAACACATGGAGAAGACGTATTTGATGGTCAAGCCGGACGGGGTACAACGCAACTTGATCGGTGAGGTTGTTACCCGCTTTGAAAAGAAAGGCTTTCAGCTAGTTGGTGCAAAGCTTATGAACATTCCAAGAGAACTTGCTGAAGAGCATTATGGCGAGCACAAAGAACGGCCATTTTTCGGCGAATTGGTAGATTTCATTACCTCTGGTCCAGTGTTTGCGATGGTATGGCAGGGCGAGAATGTAATCGCAACTGCACGCCAGATGATGGGTGCTACCAATCCAAAGGATGCTGCTCCTGGAACAATTCGCGGAGACTTCGGCGTAACAGTAGGTAAGAACATTATTCACGGTTCAGACTCACCTGAAAGTGCAGCACGTGAAATGGGACTATTTTTTAAACAAGAAGAATTGGCAGAACACAGCAAATTAATCAACGAGTGGATATACTAGACGATCCCAGGACACTTGCTATGAGCAAGTGTCCTTTTGAATACTCCAACTGCGACTGCCTAAAGTGCGAGCTGAAAAATGGTGCACGAATCTCAGAAATTTTCGTTATAATGAAACTGTTCGGTTTTATTAGTAACGAGAAGGAGCAATCAAATGCAGCAGGATTACGAACTCTTTACACGGAAAATCTACCAGAAGACGGGTATTAATCTTTCACTCTATAAAGAAGCCCAGATGAAGCGGAGATTAACCTCTCTCTATCAAAAGAAAGGCTTTGCCTCTTTCCAAGAATTCTATCAAGCACTCGACAAAGACAATCAGCTATTGAATGAATTTCTCGACAGGATGACTATCAATGTTTCCGAGTTTTACAGAAATGCAAAAAGGTGGGATGTTTTGGATCGAACAATCCTTCCTGAATTGTTGAGCAAAAATCCGACTCCAAAAATCTGGAGTGCTGCCTGTTCAACAGGAGAAGAGCCATACACGCTGGGGATGGTGCTTTCCAAGCATCTTCCCTTGCCAAGGATCCAAATACTTGCGACGGATATTGACGAAAACGTCTTGGCGAAAGCAAGGCTTGGAGTTTATTCTGAAAGGGCACTAAATGAAGCGCCAAAGGAAATGGTTGACAAATTTTTCAGGAAGGATGGCACCTATTATACAATTACCGAAGAGATACAGAAGGCGGTTCAGTTTGAAAAGCAAAACCTGCTCGCCGACCGCTATAACGGTCCATTCGATTTAATCGTCTGCCGAAATGTGCTCATTTATTTTACCGAAGAGGCAAAGGATAGTATCTATCAAAAATTCAGCTCGGCGTTAAAGCAGGGTGGTATTTTATTTGTTGGCAGCACAGAACAGATTTTCAATCCCGGTACATACGGCTTTGAGACTGCGGATACCTTTTTTTACAGAAAAAAATAACGCAGGTAACCGAAAGAAGACAGTGTGATCGATTATCGTTTTTTGCGAGAGAAAGAGTTTCATGATAAAATGGCTCCAATCTTTACTAGGATTGATACATAATCATACATGGATCGAAATTTTTAATTTATTTATTGAAAACTGTGTGATATAGTAAAACAAATCCTTTAGCGAGTTGAAGGGGGAAAGTATATGAGATATTTAACAGCAGGTGAATCACATGGACCGCAATTAACGACAATAATTGAAGGAATGCCAGCAGGAATGCCGTTGATTGCAGAAGATATAAACAACGAGCTTGCGCGCAGGCAAAAGGGCTATGGCCGCGGCAGACGGATGCAAATTGAAAAAGACGAGGTCCAAATTACTGCAGGTATCAGGCATGGACAAACGCTAGGATCTCCTATCGCTCTAGTCGTTGAAAACAATGACTGGAAACATTGGACCGGCATCATGGGACAGGAACCGCTGGATGATCCTTCCTCGGAAGCTGTAAAAAGAAAGATTTCCAGACCAAGACCAGGTCATGCAGATTTAAATGGAGCAATCAAGTATGGACATCGCGATATGAGAAATGTACTTGAACGTTCCTCTGCAAGGGAAACGACTGTGAGAGTTGCAGCAGGTGCAGCGGCTAAAAAGCTGCTATCGCTCTTAGGTGTGGAGCTTGTTGCTCATGTGGTGGAAATTGGCGGAGTGAAAGCGCAGAATCTGAGCTATTCCTCATTAGAAGAGCTTAGAGAAGTTACCGAAGAATCTCCAGTTCGTTGCTTCGACACCGCTGCTGGAAAGGAAATGATGGCAGCGATTGATGAGGCAAAGAAAAATGGCGATACCATCGGTGGAGTCGTGGAAGTCATTGCAGAAGGAATGCCTGCTGGGGTCGGCAGTTATGTGCATTACGACCGCAAGCTTGATGGGAAGCTTGCTGCAGCAATTATGAGCATCAATGCTTTTAAAGGGGTTGAAATCGGCATAGGTTTTGAAGCAGCCAGGAAGCCAGGAAGCCAGGTTCATGATGAAATTGCCTGGGAAGAAGGCCGCGGCTATTTCCGAAAAACGAACCGACTTGGCGGATTTGAAGGCGGAATGACAACCGGAATGCCAATCGTCGTCCGAGGAGTCATGAAACCAATTCCAACTCTTTATAAGCCGTTATTGAGTGTTGATATCGACTCGAAAGAACCTTTTTCGGCTAGCATAGAACGCTCAGATGCTTGCGCAGTTCCGGCAGCTGCAGTCGTTTGTGAAAATGTTGTAGCATGGGAGCTCGCTTCTGCTTTGGTTGATCAGTTCTACGCTGACCGGTTTGACACGCTGAAAGCAACCATCGAGGAACAAAGAAGGACTGCGAGGGATTTTTAATGCAACAGCTAAAAATCGTTACGAGTACCAATTCTTATCCCGTCTTTGTAGGGGGAGGTGCGATTCACCTCTTGTACGAGTTCATCCAAAAGGAAGCAGACAATTATACTTCCGTCATGGTAATTACTGACGAAACAGTCGCGAAGCTTCATCTCGATTCTTTTCAGAAGTCGGCTGGGCTTAGTCGGATCATTGTTAAAATCGTACCTTCAGGGGAACAAGCGAAAACATTCCCTGTATACTATGATTGTCTTTCTGCTGCTCTTGAAAATAAACTAGACCGGAAATCGCTGATCATTTCCTTTGGTGGGGGCGCCGTAGGAGATCTGGCGGGTTTTGTCGCTGCAACCTATATGCGAGGAATTCGGTTCATACAAGTTCCAACGACGATTCTTGCCCATGACAGTGCCGTAGGAGGGAAAGTGGCCGTTAATCACCCGCTAGGGAAGAATATGATCGGAGCGTTCCATCAGCCAGAAGCTGTGATTTATGATCTTGATTATTTGAAGACACTCCCGGAGCGTGAAGTGCGTTCAGGTTTTGCAGAGGTGATCAAGCACTCTCTGATTAGCGATGAAACTTTTTATGATCGGCTAAGGGAACAAATCTATTCACTCGATGCCATAACAGAAACCGAGATGCTAGATTTCTTGACAACAGGTATATCGATTAAAGGGTCATTTGTTGCGAAGGATGAAAAGGAAAAAGGGATTCGTGCCTTTTTGAATTTCGGTCATACGCTCGGTCACGCAATCGAAGCAGAGGCCGGATATGGGAAGGTCACGCATGGCGAGGCCGTCGCCTGCGGAATGCTTTTTGCCCTAGGATTAAGCAAGGAGTTGCTTGGGCTCGAATTTCATTTAGAGGGATTTCAGCTATGGCTAAAGAAACTCGGGTACAAAACTTCCATTCCAGAGGGGCTGGACCGAGAGCGGCTGATCGAAAAAATGAAACAGGATAAAAAGTCAGTGGGCGGGACAATTCGCTATGTTCTTTTAGAAAAAATCGGCAAGCCTGTACTTATGGAAATAGATGAAAAAACATTGACGGCTTATCTAAAGAAATTCGAAGAGGAGGTTGGGCATGATGATTAGGGGAGTAAGAGGAGCCATCACGGCAAGACGCAATGAGGAGCAGGAAGTGATTTATACTACAGAAAGATTGTTAAAAGAAATGATCACTTCCAATCAGATGGATCCCGAACAAGTTGCTTCCATATTTATCTCTGCTACGGATGATATCGATGCAGCCTTCCCGGCAAAGGCATTAAGGAATCTAGACGGCTGGACATATGTACCTGTCATGTGCATGAAGGAATTAGCCGTCTCTGGCTCGCTTCCAATGTGCATCAGGGTGATGATCCATTTTCAAACAGATGAAAAGCAACATGAAATCAAGCATATTTATCTTGAGGGAGCTGCTGGTCTGAGACCAGATTTATGATTTTTTAAATTTAAGAATTGGATAGTTGAGGTGGATAGTTATGAGATGGAAAGACCAGCTTTTAAAGCTTAAACCGTACCAGCCAGGCAAAACAATCGGAGAAGTGAAGAGGCAGTATAATTTAACGGATATCGTAAAACTGGCATCAAATGAGAATCCATTTGGTTCTTCAGAAAACGTGAAAAGGAAAATTGCAGGAAATCCAGGAAGTTATTCGGTTTATCCTGATGGCTATGCCTTTGAACTTCGTAATGCACTTGCAGAGCATTTGGGTGTAAAAGAGGGACAGATCATACTCGGAAATGGCTCAGATGAAATAATCCAAATTATTGCAAGAGCCCTGCTTTCCCCACAAACAAATACAGTGATGGCTGCTCCAACTTTTCCTCAGTATAAGCATAATGGAATCATTGAAGGCAGTGAAACGAAAGAAATCCCAGTAGTAAACGGGGCTCATGATCTCGACGGAATGGCAACTGCCATCGATCATCAAACTTCTGTCGTTTGGCTGTGCTCGCCAAACAATCCGACAGGAGTTCATATAACAGAAGAAGAACTGACTGCATTTATGGCAAGGGTTCCTGACGATGTGCTGGTAGTCCTAGATGAAGCCTATTATGAATATGTGGTTGCTGACGATTTCCCTGATTCCATCCATTTATTGGATCAATATAAAAACCTGATTATTTTACGAACTTTTTCGAAAATCTATGGCTTAGCCGGTTTTCGGGTCGGATATGGAATTGCCAATGAGGATACTATCAGGGTATTGGAACCAGCCAGGGAACCGTTTAATGTTAACGCTTTGGCTCAGACAGCGGCAATTGCTGCCCTCGAAGATCAGAAATTCATCGAAGAGTGCAGAAACGAAAATCGAGCGGGATTACAGCAATTTTACGAGTTTTGTGATCATGCCGGATTAACCTATTTTCCTTCACAAGGGAATTTCATTTTGATCGACTTTAACACGGACGGACAGGAAGTGTTTCAATTCCTGCTTGAAAGAGGGTATATCGTTCGATCAGGCACAGCGCTCGGCTTTCCAACAGGGATAAGAGTTACCGTTGGTTCTAAGGAACAAAATGAAGGGGTCATTAAGGCAATGACAGAATTTTTGAATGTTGATGCTGCAATATCTAAATAAGGAAGTGGGTTTTATGGAAGGCCGCGTATTGATCATTGGGCTAGGATTGATTGGCGGCTCTCTGGCAATGTGTATTAAAGAGAAGCATCCAGATGCAGAATTGGTAGGCTATGACTTGGACCAGAACCAGATGAACCTGGCAAAGATGCTTGGCGTTATTGACAGATCTGCAGAAGGCATGGAAGAAGAAGCTTTGGAGGCAGATTTAATCATCCTAGCGACTCCTGTCATGGTCGCAGGGAAGATCATCGAAACGTTAGCATCTTTGCCGCTGAAACAGGAAGTCATTATTACAGACACTGGAAGCACAAAAGGGTTTATCTCCCAGAAAGCGTCCATCCTTTCTGACAAAGGAATTTCCTTCATAGGGGGCCATCCGATGGCCGGTTCCCACAAAAGTGGGGTAGCTGCGGCGAAGAAACTATTGTTCGAAAATGCTTTCTATCTGCTGACACCTGCCAGCCATGTTAGGGACAGCACAGTCGATCGCTTAAAATCATGGCTTTCGGGGACGAAAGCAAAATTTCTGAAAGTATCACCAGAAGAACACGATTATCTTACCGGCGTTGTCAGCCATTTTCCTCATGTCATTGCTGCTTCATTAGTACATCAAGCTGCTCGTGCGGACAAAGAAAAACCGCTAGTAAACCGGCTTGCAGCAGGTGGCTTCAGGGATATCACCCGAATAGCTTCCAGTAACCCAAGAATGTGGAGAGATATTTTGCTGCAAAACAGCGATGTTCTTGTTTCGCTGTTAAGCGACTGGCAGGCTGAGATGGAGCGTGTCAAGGAGTTATTGACTACGAAGGATGAAGACAAAATTCATGATTATTTTGATGCTGCAAAAAAATATCGTGACGGCCTTCCTGTAAATGATAAGGGAGCGATTCCAAGCTTTTATGACTTGTTTGTGGATGTTCCTGATTATCCAGGGATTATTTCTGAAGTGACCGGGTATCTGGCAACGGAAAGGATCAGCATCACAAATATCAGAATCATGGAAACTCGCGAAGATATATATGGAGTGTTAGTAATCAGCTTTCAGACACCTGAAGATCGGGAAAAAGCAATGCAATGCATCGGAAAATACACAGAATATGAGATGTCTGTAGCCGAGTAAACTGAAGGAGCAGAAATATGTCTACAAAAGCACTGAAAACAAACGTATACTCCCTTAAAGGTGAAATTACCGTACCGGGAGATAAATCCATTTCCCATAGGGCAGTCATGTTTGGCTCTATCGCCGAAGGGACCACCCAAATTAAGAACTTCCTTCCCGGAGAAGATTGTTTGAGTACGATTTCCTGCTTTCAAAAACTCGGTGTGAAGATTATCCGCAAGGACAGCGAGGTGATCGTCTCTGGCAACGGAATCGGTGGCTTAAAGCATCCGGAAGAAACGCTCTATGTTGGAAATTCCGGAACGACCATCCGGCTGATGCTGGGAATTCTTTCTGGACTGCCTTTTGAATCCCGACTAGAGGGAGATGAATCAATTGCCAAAAGACCGATGACGAGAGTAACGGTGCCATTGTCCAAAATGGGAGCAAGGATTGATGGGAGAAATAATGGGGAGTTCACTCCGCTGATTGTGAAAGGCGGAAAGTTAACAGGAATCACCTATCCATTGCCTGTTGCGAGTGCGCAGGTGAAATCGTCAGTCCTCCTTGCCGGTCTGCAGGCCGAAGGGGAAACAGTGGTCGTCGAACCAGTAAGGACAAGAGATCACACGGAACGAATGATCAAGCAGTTTGGCGGCAAAGTTGAACGGACAGGGGACTCGGTAAGGGTGCTTGGTGGCCAATCACTCAAAGCAGCACACATTACTGTTCCTGGCGACATCTCTTCCGCAGCGTTTTTTATGGTGGCAGGTGCGATTGTTCCTGGAAGTGACATTGTGCTTAGGAATGTAGGACTGAATCCAACACGAACGGGAATCATCGATGTTCTGATCACAATGGGAGCAGATATAAGGATTGAACCATATGAGCAAGAAAAGGCGGCCGAGCCTGCTGGGGATATCCGGATTCAATATTCAAGTCTAAAGGCAACAACGATAGAAGGAGCCTTGATTCCCCGGCTGATCGATGAAATACCGATTATTGCCTTACTTGCTACACAGGCGGAAGGCAAGACGGTAATCAAAGATGCAGCAGAATTGAAAGTCAAGGAAACGAACCGGATTGATACGGTTGTAAAAGAGCTTAAGAAGCTTGGGGTGAATATAGAAGCAACGGAGGATGGGATGGTCATTGACGGAAACCAAAACCTAGCGGGAGGAACCGTTTCTGCCCATGGGGACCACCGAATCGGGATGATGCTGTCCATCGCTGCACTTCTTTGCGAACAAGAAGTCGTTTTGGAACGAAGTGATGCCGTCGCCATTTCTTATCCTGGTTTTTTCGATGATCTATATAACTTAGTTCAAGCTTAAAAAGCAGATCGAGGGCCAACCATGAAAATGGTTGGCCCTCGATTCGTTATTTAGCGGTAACAGTAATGCAAAACCGTTATATTCCTGAATTTTTTGCATAGTTTGTCATAAGACCGATAAAGGAGTGGTATTTATGGCATACATTATCGAAAATGTCCACCTCATGAAGGGACAGGCTCTCACTAATACAAGCATGCTGGTGGAAGATGGCCGGATTATGACGACAGGTTCAGGATTCAAAAGGTATCAGCAAATGAAGATGGATGCAGATAAATATATCATGACCCCGACTCATGTCCTGTTTGATTCCACAGTTCCGCTTACAGGTTCCTTTACAGCCAGAAAAGAATATTTCCTGAAGAACTTTCTCATGAAGGGTAGCACCGTACTCTTCACAGCTGTCTCAGTCCAATTTGAACGGCAGCTGGAAGAAAGTCTCAAGCAGGCAAAAAAGGATTTGCTTGATAGTCCAATTGACTATGTCCTGGGAATCTCGATTCCATTAAGATTGCTTACCCCTTCCTTTATTCGCAAGTGTAAAAAATTGCACATACCGGCTATCTTTCTCGAAATAGATAAGATGGGCAGCCTGGAGATCATGCCTTGGGGGTGGATCAGGGAGGCGCTGTTTCCTTACAACTGTCCAATTATTCCGTTATTTGCAGAAATACAGTACGAAAAAGAGAAGCAGAAACAGCTTAATCGCTGGAGCAGTTGGATGAAAAAAGAGAAAATCCCCGCTATATACGAGGAATTGAAGAATGGCCTTCCGGTTTCTAGATCGGTTTTAAAAAAGACCGGAATCTTTCCAGAAAAATCAAATCTGCACAATGGCGGGCAGCTCTGAGGAGTAAACTT
>NZ_JXIQ01000078.1 GCF_000934845.1 Mesobacillus subterraneus | reverse complement strand
CGGGCACATGTTTCCCTTTTATGTGACCGTGAACCGCTGTTTCCTCTTTTCACGGGCACATGTTTCCCTTTTTTGTGCCCGTGAACCGCTTCATTTTTAGTTCTTTATCATGCCTTTTTTGTTGAACGTATTCGGGGCCTAGTTCCTGATACGCTTCTCCTGTTTTTAAGATGTTGTAAGCAATGGTCAAAATTAAATGAGCGGAAGCGACTCGTGCTTTCATTTTTCCCTGTCGCTTCATAATTCTTTTACGGTGTGCGGTGATGCGGTTATTTAGTTTTGTGGTTTCAAATGCACATTCTACTGCGATTGTCCGTAATGCTTTGTTTCCTGCCGTTATTTTACTTGTTTTTTTTACCGGCACTCTCGTAATTTCCTGAACTAACTCCAGCCCATGATGCAAGATATTTAGCCGACTTAAATACTGACATATCAACACCCATATCAGCGATAATCGTCGCTGATGCAGCTTTGTTGACACCAGGTATCGTTTCTAACAATTCACTTTCCTTGTGATAAGGAGTGAGTAATTTGTCAATTTGTTCTTCGACTTTATTAATGAATTTTTCTAGGTACGTCATATGATCCCAATGAAAGCATAACATTTCCCGATGATAGCGAAAAATACGCCCATTTAGTCCTTCAGCAATGTCTGTAATGCTCGCTTTCGTTGTCTATCTACCATTTTTTGCAAATCCAGAATCTCCATTTTTTCTCCATTGAGGATCTCATTGTAGATGGTGGCGGTGCGAAGCCCGCCATATTTGTTTCTTACCTTTTAAAAAAAAAACGAACGCTGTTCTCGTCCGTTTTCTTCATTGGAAATTTTATGCGTTTACTTTGAGCTTCTTGAACTCTTCTGTGAGCATGGGAACGACTTCGAATAAGTCGCCAACGATTCCATAGTCTGCCACTTTAAAGATATTCGCTTCTGGATCTTTGTTGATGGCTACGATAACTTTTGAGTTTGACATACCTGCCAGGTGCTGGATTGCTCCGGAGATACCAACTGCGATATACAAATCAGGGGTGACAACCTTCCCTGTCTGGCCAATCTGCAGGGAATAATCACAATAGTCAGCATCGCAAGCACCGCGGGATGCACCAACCGCGCCGCCAAGGACGTCTGCTAGTTCCTTAAGAGGTTCAAAACCGTCTTCGCTTTTTACACCGCGCCCTCCGGCTACCACGACCTTTGCTTCTGACAGGTCTACGCCTTCCGTCGCTTTGCGGACAACCTCCTTAATGATCGTTCTTATATCTTTTATTTCTGCTGTAACAGTTGTTACTTCACCAGATCTGTCAGCATCCTTCTCCAATGGAGCAATATTGTTTGGACGAATGGTCGCAAACACTAGACCATCCGTGACAATCTTCTTTTCAAAAGCCTTACCGGAATAGATGGGGCGAGTGAACACAAGATTTCCGCCTGCTTCCTCCACCGCTACCGCATCTGAAATGAGTCCTGAGCCCAATTTGCTTGCGATTTTCGGTGCAAAATCTTTTCCAAGTGAGGTATGTCCGAAAATAATTCCCTCAGGCTTTTCCTGCTCCATAACAGCCATCAATGCCTGGGAAAACCCGTCAGGTGTATACTGAGCCAGCTTAGCATCTTCTACTACGATCACTTTGTCGGCTCCATATTGAAATAGGGCATTTCCCAATGACTTTACAGATTCGCCGAGCAGTACTCCAACTACTTCTCCGCCTTCTGCAACTGTTTTAGCAGCTGCAATTGCCTCGAAAGAAACATTTCTTAGTTGTCCTTCACGAGCTTCACCCAATACTACTACTTTTCTCGCCATATGATTTCCCTCCTGCATATTGATTTTTCTATCTTAAATGACTTTTGCTTCAGTATGGAGCAGGCTGACTAGTTCCTTAACCTGATCGGCTAGCTCTCCTTGAAGGACTTTCCCTGCCTCTTTTTGCGGAGGGAGATAAAGTTCAATCGTTTTGGTCTTAGCTTCTACATCATCCACATCCAGATCAAGGTCATCAAGTTCAAGCTCATCCAATGGTTTTTTCTTTGCTTTCATAATTCCTGGAAGAGATGGATAGCGCGGTTCGTTCAGGCCCTGCTGTGCAGTTACAAGAACAGGTAGGCTTGTTTCCATTACCTCTGAATCACCTTCGACATCTCTAGTAATCGTTGCAGTCGTTCCGTTGATTTCTAGTTTCGTAATCGTTGTTACATAAGGGATTCCAAGCTGTTCGGCAACACGAGGCGCTACCTGGCCTGATCCGCCATCGATAGCCACATTTCCGCCAAGGATTAAGTCTGCATTTTTATCCTTAAGGTATTCAGCAAGGATTTTCGCAGTAGTGAACTGGTCTCCGTCTTCTACATCATCCTCGATATTGATCAATACGGCTTTATCTGCTCCCATCGCCAATGCGGTACGTAGCTGCTTCTCGGTTTCCTCATTCCCGACTGAAAGGACTGTTACTTCTCCACCGTGAGCATCTCTGACTTGGATTGCTTCCTCGATTGCATACTCATCATAAGGATTGATGATAAATTCAGCGCCATCTTCATTGATTTTCCCGTTTGATAGCGTGATCTTCTCTTCTGTATCAAACGTCCTCTTCATTAGTACGTAAATATTCAATTTGTTCCCCTCCTAAGTATTCAAACATTTAAGTTGTTCTAAAGATTGAAAATATTTTATGCCAAAAGGATTTTCTTACAGAATAACGTCGGACAGACTCCTAGGCGCTTGCGCTTTTCTTATCTTCCTGTAAATTCCGGTGACCTTTTTTCAAGGAAAGCCTTAATTCCCTCTTGCCCATCCGCTGACAGGAAGACTTCGCCGAAGAGCTTGGCTTCTTCCTTAACTCCTTTGTAGAAGGATTCGTGTTTGGAATAGTTCAAGAGTTTAATAGCTGCACCGAGAGAAACTGGACTTTTTGCCGCGATTTTCCCAGCAAGCTTGTATGCGTTTTCAAGCAATTGCTCTTCAGGGTAAGCATGATTAGCCAATCCAAATTGGACTGCTTCCACACCAGTGATTGGGTCGCTCGTAAACAGCATTTCTGCCGCTCTGGCAACGCCTACATAACGCGGAAGACGCTGGCTGCCTGCAAATCCTGGAATCAGTCCGAGCTGCAGTTCTGGCAATCCCAATTTCGCATTTTCCGCTACTAGACGGAAATGGCACGCCATCGCAAGTTCAAGTCCGCCGCCCAATGCCGCGCCATGAATAGCAGCGATAATTGGCTTCGGAAAATGTTCCATCCGTTCAAACAAATCTTGACCGTACTCCGCAAGCTGGGCAAAATCTTCTCCTGTTTTAATTGTAGTGAATTCCTTGATATCTGCTCCTGCTGAAAAGAACCTTCCTTCACCATGAATTAGGACTACCCTGATTTCCTCATTTCCCTCGATTTCATCAAGGACGACCGATAATTCCTTCAGCAGCCCAGATGCAAGCGCATTAGCTGGTGGACGGTCGATCGTGATCGTAGCTACCCTGTCCTTCGTAGACCATTTAAGATATTCCATACTTTCCCCTCCTTTTTTTCAACTAAGGACTATTCCCAATCGGCGATTCCTTCTTTCATGTTTCCACAATGACATTTTACAAAGGACTTGATGAAATTTGTTTGTCATCGTAGTACCCGCAGCCGTTGATCAGCAGTTGGTGAACTTTTTTAGCCAGGTCAGTAAGCTGGTACTTCTGTTCGTTCATAACCCATGAAGTCGCGGTTTCATCCACCGTACCAAAAATCATCTGCCTTGCGAGACGCACATCTAAAGAGCTAGAAAACTCCCCATTTTCTATGCCTTCCTTAATGATTTTGTCGATCAGCATTAAGTAGCCCTTTAGCACCTCATTGATTTTAAGGCGGAGATCCTTGTTTGACTGCCTTAGCTCCAGCTGGGTCACAATCGCAAGATGCCGATCATCTGAAAGAATTTTAAAATGCGTTTCGACCAACATATATAACTTCTCTATTGCTGTTTGCTTTCCTGCAATTTTTTCTTCAATACTTCCCACAAAATAACCCATTTTCTCCTCGAACAAAGAAATCAGTATGTCTTCTTTATTTTTAAAATACAAATAAATGGTTCCATCAGCTACTCCAGCCTGCTTTGCGATTTTAGACACTTGCGCCTGGTGATAGCCATTTTCTGCAATAACGACTACTGCTGCATCAATTATTTGCATATACTTCGGCCTATTTTTTTTCATTTCGTCCACTCCTGTTTAAAGGAAAAGCACAAGCAATAAATGCTACAGCGTCTCACTCCGATTTGCTAATTTTACTCTGGATTGCTGCTTGCTGAATGAATAATCATTCATAATTTAATAATAGTGTTTCCTATTTTGGCTGTCAAGAAAATGTGTTTCATTGGACAAGCTTTCTTTGCCAAAAAGAAAGAGCCGTGCAAGCAGGGCTTTAAAGTTACGCTCGCTTTTGGTGGTCCTCTATTTTTGCTTTTTCTTCATCTACAAGTGCTCTTCTGAGAATCTTGCCGACTGCTGTTTTCGGCAGTTCTTTTCTAAATTCATAAAGTCTTGGCACCTTATAAGCTGCCAGGTGTTTGCGAGAGTATTCGTTCAGTTCCTCCTCGCTCGCCTCTTTGCCTTCCTTTAGCACAACATAGACTTTCACCGTTTCTCCTCTATATGGATCTGGTATTCCTGCCGCAACAACCTCTTGTACCGCAGGATGTTCATAAAGGACTTCCTCGATTTCACGTGGATAGATATTGAAGCCCCCGGCAATAATCATATCCTTCTTCCGGTCGACAATATAAAAATAACCTTCTTCATCCATATAGCCAAGATCACCAGTCAGCAGCCATCCATCCTTTAGCACCTGCTCCGTTTCTTCTTGTCTATTCCAGTAGCCCTTCATTACTTGCGGACCTTTTACAGCCAGTTCACCAATTTCACCAGGCGGCAGCGGCTCGCCAGTCTCTAATGAGAAAATTGCAGCATCTGTATCCGGCCATGGCACGCCGATGCTTCCTTTCACACGCTTTTTATCCCATAAGAAGTTAGCATGGGTAACCGGTGACGATTCAGTCAATCCGTATCCTTCGACAAGCTTCCCGCCCGTTACCTCCTCGAATCTCTCCTGGACCTCCACCGGAAGGGGGGCAGAGCCACTGATGCAGGAATCAATCGAAGACAGATCATACTTCTTAATATCCGGATGATTCAGCAATCCAATGTAAATGGTTGGAGCACCTGGAAAAAGTGTCGGTTTTTGTTTTTCAATTGTCTTTAACGTCGTTTCTGCATCGAATTTCGGTAAAAGTACCATTTTTTGTCCTTGCATGACAGACAGAATCAAAACAGCTGTCATCCCATACACATGGAAAAACGGAAGAATCGCCAGGACAGTTTCTTCGCCTTCTTTGCATTTATACAGCCAGGCATTGCTCATAGCCGCATTTGCTATCAGGTTTTTATGAGTGAGCATGACCCCTTTCGGAAATCCGGTTGTACCGCCTGTATACTGCAATACTGCCATATCTTCTTCAAAATCAAGCTCGTATTGCTTCCATTTGCCCGCTGGTTTTTTCATAATCTCGGTAAAAAGATGATTCTGGCCTTCGTGCTTCACATTCACGATCAGACCATACTGTTTTTTCTGGATGTAAGGATAAACAAGGTTCTTGGGGAATGGAAGGTAATCTTTGATAGCGGTTACAATTATATTCTCTAAATTAGTTTTGGCGATGATCTTGGATACCCGCGGGAATAAAATATCCAGAGTAATAATTGCTTTGGCTCCGGAATCCTTCATCTGGTACTCCAGTTCACGTTCCATATATTGCGGATTTGTTTGGACGACGATTCCGCCGGCCATTAGGATTGCATAGTAACTGATGATCGACTGGGGAGTATTTGGAAGCATGATCGCCACCCTGTCTCCTTTTTCGATTCCCAGCTCTTGCAGATAGGCAGCCAGTTTTTTCGCATAATTGTAGACTTGCTTATACGTCAGTTCTTTGCCCATGAAATGGATGGCCACTTTCTCAGGATATTTCTCAGAAGTCCTCTTTAAATAATCCTGGACGGTTGCTTCCTGAATTTCCAAATGAGCAGGAATTTCCGGAGGGTATTGCGACAGCCACGGTTTTGCTTCCATCTTGACGCCTCCTTAGTTAAAATTTTTAGAAAATTCTTTTCTTTCATTATAATACAATGATCTTTTTATGACAATTAGATTAGCTAATAGGGACAAATTCTCATAATTAATCGAAAAAACCGCCATTGAAGGCGGTTTTGCAATTGTTTTATACAATAAACATCAAATAAATTATCCCGACCAGCAGAAATAATCCGCATAGGATCAGCAAAATTTTTGCCAGCTTTTGCATCTGTTCCGATCCTCCTGTTTAAATTCCTGCTCCGATGATATACGACAGGCCGACAGAGATGACCATGGAAATCAGACCAACTGCACGATTGTCCTTTTCAATTTCAATGTCGATGTTGAACTTCGGGGTCAAGAATTCAAAAATAAAGTAACCAATCAAAAGCAGCACAAAGCCGAAAACTCCCCAACTAACCATCGTGAGAAGGGAATCATGCTGGTTGATGGAATGACGGAAGATATTCGATACCCCGAAAATTTTCCCGCCGGTTGCCATTGCAACTGAAAGATTCCCTTTTTGGATCTCATCCCAGTTCCGATATTTAGTGACCAATTCAAAGACAGCTAGAAACACAACCATGCAGAGAATTGCCACACTGTAATAGCCTGCTGTTACTATATATTCATTTTCCCAGAAATGCTCCATGTCCAATCTCCCTGAATATATTTTCCTAATATCGCTATTATAATGGTTTTTGGCGAAGATTCCTATTTTTTCAGCTATCGATCCGCTATTGAAATTCTGCCACAGTTACACCTGTTCCACCTTCTCCAGCTTCCCCAAAACGGATTTTTTTGACAGACCGGTGGCCGCGCAGATATTCCTGAACCCCCTGCCTTAATGCTCCTGTTCCTTTTCCATGGATGATGCTGACGCGAGGATAACCGGCTAATAGCGCATCGTCGATGTATTTTTCGACCCTTATAAGCGCATCTTCATAGCGCTCCCCTCTAAGGTCCAGCTCTAGTCCTACGTGGAATTCCTTTCCTTTAACGGTAGCAATCGGCCTTGTTTCTACCGGCTTCGGAGTATGGACGTATTCCAAATCGGTTTCCTTCACTTTCATTTTGAGAATGCCCATCTGGACTTGCCACTCTTTATCATTTACACGGTCCACTAAATGGCCTTTTTGGCCAAATGTCAGCACATGGACCTCGTCTCCTGGTTTAAATTCATGCTTGGCAGGTTTCGCCTTGCTACCCTTCCGCACCTTATTGAGCTCAGGTGTGGCCTCGCTTAGGCGTCTTTTTGCATCAATCAATTCATGTTCTTTTATTTCCGCGCCTTTTTCCAGCCTTAGCTTTCGCAGTTCACGGATGACTTCTTCTGCTTCTTCCTTCGCTTTTTCCACAATGGAAGCTGCTTTCACCTTTGCCTTCTCAGCAAGTTCCTCTTTTTTCTGATGATACTCCGACATTTGCCTCTGCATATCCTTATGGAGGCTGTCGGCATCCTTAAGCAGCTGGCGGGCTGCTTCTCTGTCTGTTTCCGCCTGTTTGCGGCTCGACTCAAGAGAAGCAATCATATTTTCGACCTCATTGCTGTCAGCACTGATATACGATCTTGCTGTATCAATGACAGAGTCCTTCAATCCGAGTCTCTTGGAGATTTCAAATGCATTGCTTCGTCCCGGAACACCAATCAAAAGCTTATATGTCGGACTCAATGTTTCGACATCAAATTCGACGCTCGCATTGGTGACTCCTTCACGATTGTATCCGTATGCTTTTAACTCTGGGTAATGCGTTGTCGCAATTACCCTTGCCCCGCGTTTGTATACTTCATCCAGAATAGCGATTGCCAGCGCTGCCCCTTCCTGTGGATCCGTACCTGCGCCAAGTTCGTCGAAAAGAACAAGGCTGTGATCGTCCGCTTTCTCGAGGATTTCCACGATATGGACCATATGCGACGAAAAAGTACTCAAGCTTTGCTCGATGGACTGTTCATCGCCAATGTCCGCATATACCGATCCAAAAACAGCAACCTCCGACCCGTCTAGCGCTGGGATCTGCAATCCAGCCTGGGCCATTAACGTACAAAGCCCTACTGTTTTCAGCGTAACCGTTTTCCCTCCTGTATTCGGACCTGTAATGACAATGGTTGTATAATCACTCCCCAAACTGACACTATTTGGGACAACCTCCTCTATGGAAATCAACGGATGCCTTGCCTGAAAAAGGTTGATGCGGCCTTCGTCATTGACGATTGGCTTCGAACCCTTGATTTTGCTACCGTATCGAGCCTTGGCAAACATAAAATCCAGTTCACCCATGATGCTTACCATCACCAGTAGTTCATCATGGTGCTCGGCTGTCAGTGCAGAAAGCTCTGACAGGATTCGTTCTATTTCCTGCTGCTCTTTTACTTTTATCGTTTGAAGCTCATTATTCAACTGTACAATCGACTGTGGCTCAATGAACAGTGTCTGGCCGGAAGAACTTTGGTCATGGATGATGCCGCCGTAATGGGAGCGGTATTCCTGTTTGACGGGAATGACAAATCGTTCATTCCTGATAGTGATGATCGCATCCGATAGCATTTTTGAAGCATTGGATGAGCGAATCATGCTTTCTAATTTTTCACGTACTCTTGCTTCCCTTGCGCGTATTTGCTGTCTCAGCGACCTCAGCGCTTCACTTGCACCATCAAGTACTTCTCCGCCTTCATCGATTGCGTTCCTGATCGATTCCTCCAGATTTGCAAGGACGACGATGCCTTCAGTGTAGCTCAGCAAAATCGGCACTTCGATCAATTCCTGAAGATCTTCGATGAAACGCTTTATCTGTCTACTAGCATGCACCGTACTTGCGACCTGCACCAGTTCGTGCGAGCTAAGCATGCCGCCGATCTGAGCTCTTTTTACATGAGGCCGGATATCGTGTATGCCGCCTAATGGGATATTTCCTTTTCGTCTTAGAACCTTTGCTGCTTCATCCGTTTCTTCCTGCAAACGAAAAACCTCGGAAAAATCGACCGATGGCAATAAAGCGACTGCCTTTTCACGCCCTAATGAGGATGAAGTATGTTCCATCAGCTGGTTCCTGATTTTATCAAATTCTAATGTTTTCAAAACTCGTTGCTGCACAAAATTTCCTCCTTCTTCTTAATCGAAGAACCCCCTTATTGATTACGGTCGTGCAGGAAATCAACCAATCCATCGAGCCCAAGAGCATTCAGGACGGATGATTCCTGAATCCAGCCTTTTCTGGCGGTCGTTACGCCAATTCCCATATGTTCCAGTGTATCTACTTTGTGGGCGTCTGTATTAATGACAATTTTCACACCCTCATCCTGAGCTTTTCTTAAATATTCCGCCGCTAGATCAAGTCTGTTAGGATTGGCATTCAGTTCAAGCGCTGTATTCGTTTCCTTCGCAAGCTTGATCAGCATATCGATATCAACCGAGTATCCCTCTCTGCGGCCAATCAGTCGTCCCGTTGGATGGGCGATGATATCAACATGTGCATTCTCCAACGCTGTCTTCAGCCGAGTCATGATTTTTTCGGTCGGCTGTGAAAACGAAGAATGAATCGATGCGATGACCAAGTCCAGCTCAGCGAGCAATTCATCTTCAAAGTCCAGGGTGCCATCCGGTAAAATATCCATTTCGATACCTGTCAAAATCGTGAAGTCATCGAATTTCTTATTCAGTTCTTTCACTTCTTCTATTTGTTTTCGCAAGCGTTCAGGCGTTAATCCGTTCGCAACCTTAAGGAATTGAGAATGGTCGGTGATAGCCATGTATGTATAGCCTTTTGCTATACATTCCCTGGCCATTTCTTCCATTGAATGCCCGCCATCGCTCCATGTTGAATGCATATGAAGATCGCCCTTTATCGCGTCAAGAGTGATCAGTTTCAAATCCTTATTGTATAACTCAACCTCCGAGCCGTCTTCTCGTAATTCTGGCGGAATAAACGGAAGGCCGAAATATTGATAAAATTCCTCTTCCGACTTAAAAGTGGTGACTTTACCCGTCTCTACATTCTCCACACCATATTCGCTGATTTTCTCTCCCTTTTCCTTCGCAAGCTGCCTCATTCTCACATTGTGCTCCTTCGACCCAGTAAAATGATGGAGTGCGGTTGCAAATTCCTCTGGTTCGACAAGCCGAAAATCCACATTCACATCGTAGTCAAGCGCGAGAGTGACAGAGACTTTTGTGTCGCCTGAAGCAATGATTTCTTTGATTTTCGGGAGTTTGACCAATTCGTCCTTCACTGCGGAACGATTTGCGGAAGCGATGATAAAATCGAGATCCTTAATTGTCTCCCTCATCCTTCGCAAGCTTCCGGCTCTTGAAAATTGTTTAATACTGTCTATCTTTTGAAGATAGGATTCCATTAATTCAGCAACTGGAAGCATGTAGGCAAGCGGAAGCCTTTCCGGTCTTGTGCCAAAGTTTTCAATCGCTGCAAGAATTTTTTCTTCTGATTTTTTGCCAAAACCAGCGAGATCACGAATCTTTCTTGCCATGGCAGCTTCCTCCAGATCATGGACACTTTCTACACCGAGCTCTTTATACAGCTTGGCAATCTTTTTGCCTCCCATACCAGGCAGCTGCAAAAGTGGGATGAGGCCGCTTGGCACTTCTTCCTGCAATTCCTTTAACTCGGTCGACTGACCTGTTTCCATGAATTCCAGGATGACTGCTGCAGTACCTTTTCCAATACCTTTGAGTTCAGTAGGGTCTCCCATTTCCGACATGCTGCGTTCATCCCCTTCAAGAGCAGCAGCAGCCTTGCGAAATGCGGATACCTTAAATGGATTCTCCCCTTTTAATTCCATATAGATAGCAATCGTTTCAAGCAATCGAACGATATCTTTTTTATTAACAGACACAAATTCCACCTGCCTTTTCCATTTCTGAACCAGTTTTACAATCCTGTCTTGGCCATTGTCTCTATTTTATAGAAAACCAGCTCCACTGTGAAATTAAATGACACTTTTTCGCCGGATAAAAAAAACTTCTCCGCAAAAGAGAAGTTATGCAGCCTTGTATTCAATCCAAAGTTGTTTGATTTGTTGGGAAAATACTGGAGTATTTTTAATGATGTTCTCGGCTAGAATGGAATCGTTTAAAGGTCCCTGGATCGCCGGGATCGGCAGCAGTGCCGCAATGTAGAGAATGATAAACAGCAGCAGGTACACTTCTATAAAACCAAGGATTCCTCCTGCCCACACATTCAGCTGCTTCAGAATCGGCAGATGTGCGACAAAATCAAGCATCGAGCCGATGATTTGAAGCAGTATTTTCACAGCGAAGAAGATGATTGCGAACGCAATGGCCCGGTAATAAGCATCTTCTAAATTTGTATTCTCCAATAAAAATTTGAATGTAGAATTGCTGTCGAGATTTGGATACGGAATCCATAACGTCAGCTTGGGAGCAAGCTGCTCATAATAAACATACGCAACAACGAAAGCTGCGATAAAACCGGCCAAGTGGATGGTTTGCAGGATAAAGCCCCTTTTCAGTCCTACCATAAATCCCATGACCAATATAGCCAAAACGGCGAGATCAAGCATGCATTATTCAGTCCTTTAACCTTTTAATTTCCGCTTCGAGCGCTTCCATACGATCTTTCATTTTTATGTAATCATTAACAGCGTTCACTGCTGTTAACACAGCCAATTTACTAGTATCAAGTGACGGATTCGCTGAACCAATTTCCCGCATTTTATCATCTACCATCGAGGCAATGAGCCGGATATGGCTGGTGCTTTCTATGCCGACTATAGTATACTGCTGTCCATATATATCGACAGTCGACCGATTTTTTTGTGTGTCTGACAACATTTTTGCCCCCTTCATAAGAATCCTATTTTATACTATAACATGAACGTAAAAAGCTGGGAAGTAGTTGGCTATCCGATTCATAACTTTATCAAGGGAGTGGAGCACGATGGGAAATAGTGTCCTACAGAAAAGTCCGGAAGAAATCAGAAAGATGAAGGAGTATTACAGCAAGTTTCTGATTGAGAAGCTTCCGCCTGGCAGTGTTTTTGCCGCAAAAACACCTTCCTGTGCGATAACTGCCTATCAATCAGGGAAAGTGTTGTTCCAGGGAAAAGACGGAGAGAATGAAGCAGCAAAGTGGGGCGCGGCTACAGCTGCTTCCGCCAAAAAGAGCCCAGCGTCTGTGCCAGGGGCCCACTTACCGAAGAATATTGCAGAAATGTCAATCATCGGTTCCGATGAAGTTGGAACCGGAGACTATTTCGGTCCGATCACGGTCGTTGCCGCCTATGTTAGAAGGCAGGATATCCCTGTGCTAAAAGAGCTCGGTGTCCAGGATTCTAAAAATCTCAAAGATGATAAAATCATCGAGATTGCCAAACAGCTTGTTCCCTTTTTGCCTTACAGCCTGATGACCTTACATAATGAAAAATATAACGAGATGCAAATGAAGGGCATGTCCCAGGGAAAGCTGAAGGCGCTGCTGCATAATCAGGCAATCGGCCATATGCTTGAAAAAATCGCTCCGGAAAAACCAGAAGCGATTTTAATTGATGAATTTGCAAAAGAAGCTATCTACTTTGCCCATTTGAAAGGACAAAAGAAGATCATCCGTGACAATGTCCTATTCAGTACAAAAGCAGAAGGAATCCATCTCGGTGTTGCCGCAGCATCGATCATTGCCCGCTATGCGTTTGTCCGCCATTTCGAAAACCTCAGCAAACGTGCAGGATTCACGATTCCGAAAGGTGCAGGACCTGCTGTTGATAAGGCGGCGGCCAGGTTGATAATCGAAAAAGGTGTGGAAATACTGCCTGAATACGTCAAGCTTCATTTTGCCAATACTGAAAAAGCGAAGAAGATCGCCCGCGTGTAGCATTGGGGAAAATGCGCTGGTTTTTCCAGTTCGCGGAATTGTGGGGGATTTTCGCGGGAATGTCCGTGATTTTCGAGGAATTGTGGCACTAATTCGCGGAATCGCAGAATGGATAAACAAAAAAGGCAGCCCGGGGGCTGCCTTTTCCTGTTTATCCTCTTAAAACTGCTCCAGCTTTTTCTTCAAGTTTAGCAAGGACTTTATTATGAACTTTTGCAATGTCTTCGTCTGTTAAGGTTTTCTCTGGATCGAAGTATTTCAACGAGAATGCAAGTGATTTCTTGTCATGCTCCATTTTTTCGCCTTCGTAAAGATCGAAAACACTCACTTCCTTCAACAAAGATCCACCTGCTTCGGAGATGATCTTCTCCAGGTCGCCAGCAGCTTTTTTCTTGTCAACAACAAGTGCAATATCCCTTGTGATCGACGGGAAGCGCGGGATTGCTGTGTACTGTAATGGTGCTGTTTCTGCTTCCAATAATGATTTTAGTGATAACTCGAATACATATGTCTCTTTCAAGTCAAGCGTTTTTTGCATGGTTGGGTGAACCTGGCCGATAAAGCCGATCACATCGCCATTCAGGAAAATTTCAGCCGTGCGTCCAGGATGCAATCCATCAAGCTCCGCCTTCTGGAATCCAAGCTGGCTTTCAAGGCCAAGCTTGGCAAACAAGCCTTCCACGATTCCTTTTAGAACGAAGAAATCAACAGCCTTTTTTTCACCCTGCCATGGATGGCTTTCCCATAAGCCGGTAATTGCGGCAGCAAGGTGCTCCCGTTCTTCCGGAAGTTCCCCATCGCTGTTCTTCAGGAAGACGGCTCCTGTTTCATAAACAGCGACACTGTCGTTCTGGCGGGCATTATTGTATTTGAGCACTTCCAGTAGTTCAGGAACGATGCTCAGACGCAGATGGCTGCGGTCCTCGCTCATCGGCATCGCCAATTCCACTGGCTCGTATTTCTCCAAAGCATATTGTGTGGCTTTTTCAGCGCTAGTCAGAGAATAAGTTACAGCCTGGAAAAGTCCGGCTCCTTCCATAAAATGACGGACGAGACGGCGCTTTTTCTGGTAATTTGAAAGATGTCCCGGTGTGGACGGTCCTTCAGGAAGAGTCGTTGGCAGGTTATCATAGCCATACAGGCGGCCAACTTCTTCGATCAAATCTTCTTCTATTGTGATGTCCCCACGGCGTGTAGGTACAGTAACGGTAATCGTCTCGTTGTCGACGGATGTAGCAAACTTCAGACGGGCAAAAATGTCCTTAACCTCGTTCATTTCCAGTGTTGTACCTAAAATTTTATTGATTTTTCCAAGCGTTGTGGAAACAACTGCCGGCTTCACATCTAGAGCATCCGCTTCGACAATACCGCCAAGCACTTCTCCGCCCGCTAGTTCGACCATCAATTCGACGGCGCGTTCTGCTGCTGGACGAACTCTTTCAGGATCGACGCCTTTTTCATAGCGTGAGCTTGCTTCGCTTCGCAAACCATGGTCTTTGGAAGCCTTTCTGATTGCTCCGCCAGTAAAATAAGCAGACTCAAGCAGTATGGTCGTCGTATCGCTGCTGACTTCAGAATTCGCTCCGCCCATGACACCCGCAAGTGCCACAGGCTCTGTTCCGTTCGTAATCACCAGGTGATCCGGAGTCAAAGTCCGTTTCACATCATCAAGTGTTTCAATCACTTCGCCATTCCCAGCTCGGCGGACAAGAATCTCTTTAGACCCTAGCTTATCGTAATCGAACGCATGAAGCGGCTGACCATACTCCAATAAAATAAAATTGGTAACATCCACTACGTTATTATGCGGACGGATACCGGCAGACATCAATCTTGTTTGCAGCCATACTGGTGATGGACCGATTTTTACATTCTTAATGATCTTTGCAACATACAATGGATTGTCTTCTTTTGCTTCAACCGTTACTTTGATATAGTCGCTCGCCTGTTCAGAAGAAGTTTTCGGCTGCGGATTTGGAATTTTCACCTCTTTGCCGAGAATTGCTCCTACTTCATAGGCAACTCCAAGCATGCTCATCGCATCTGCCCGGTTTGGCGTCAGGCCAAGCTCAAGGATTACATCATCCCTGTTTAGGACCTCAAGCGCATCTTGGCCGACTTCCGTATCCGATGAGAAATTATAGATACCTTCAGCATATTCTTTGGGAGCCAGCTTGCCTTCGATCCCCAATTCCTGTAGGGAACAAATCATCCCATTTGATTCTTCGCCGCGAAGTTTCGCTTTTTTGATTTTGAAGTTTCCAGGCAGTACAGCCCCTACCGTCGCAACCGCAACCTTTTGGCCTTTGCCAACATTCGGCGCGCCGCAAATGATCTGGACAGGTTCACCGCTGCCAATGTCAACGAGTGTCTTGTTCAGTTTTTCAGCGTTGGGATGCTTTTCGCATTCCAGCACATGTCCGACAACGACACCCTTCAAACCTTCATTCAATTTTTCTACGCCTTCTACTTCAATGCCGCTCTTCGTAATCTTTTCAGCAAGCTCTTCAGCAGATATGCCGGCCAAATCGATATATTCCTGCAGCCATTTATACGATACCAACATGGTTTTTCCCTCCTACTCCTTATTCTTCAACTGAAAATTGCTTCAAAAAACGGACATCATTCGTATAGAAATGACGGATGTCATCGACTCCATACTTGAGCATCGCAATCCGCTCTGGCCCCATGCCAAAAGCAAAGCCAGTGTATTTCTTTGAATCATAACCTGCCATTTCCAGGACGTTCGGGTGAACCATTCCTGCACCAAGAATTTCAATCCAGCCTGTTCCCTTACATACGCTGCAGCCGGATCCTCCGCAAATTTTGCAGGAAATATCCATTTCGACGGATGGCTCCGTGAATGGGAAGAAGCTTGGGCGCAGACGAATTTCGCGGTCTTCGCCGAACAGTTTCTTTGCAAAAACTTCAAGCGTTCCTTTCAGGTCACTCATCCTTATATTTTCATCAACAACAAGCCCTTCAATCTGCATGAACTGATGGGAGTGGGTCGCATCGTCGTTATCACGGCGATAAACCTTGCCCGGGCAGATGATTTTAACAGGCCCTTTGCCCTGGTGCTTTTCCATCGTCCGTGCTTGCACAGGAGATGTATGTGTGCGCAACAATGTTTCTTCAGTGATATAGAAGGAATCCTGCATATCCCGTGCCGGATGCCCCTTTGGAAGATTCAGCGCTTCAAAGTTATAGTAATCTTTTTCCACTTCCGGGCCTTCTTCGACCGTATAGCCCATGCCGATGAAAAGATCTTCGATTTCTTCGATGATGCTTGTCAGTGGGTGATGACTGCCCATTTTGACAGGTCTGCCAGGGAGCGTCACATCCATTTCTTCGGCTGCCAATTGCTTTTGCACGGCTGCTTCCTCTAGCTCCTTTTGCTTTCCTTCCATTTGACCAGAAATTGCATCGCGGACTTCGTTAGCCAAGGCACCCATTTTCGGCCGTTCTTCAGCCGATAGCTTGCCCATTCCTTTCAAAACTTCTGTGATTGGACCCTTTTTCCCAAGATAGGAAACGCGAATATCATTCAATTCTTTCAGGTCAGCTGCAGCAGCTACTTTTTCTAGCGCCTCTATCTGCAGTTCTTTTAAACGATCCTGCATGGTGAATCCTCCTTCTTATTTTTCATTTTTGAACACAAAAAGACCTCATCCCATATAAAGGGACGAGGTTAAGGTTATCGCGGTACCACCCTTTTTAACAGATAATACAATTATGTATCACGTGTTCGCTTCATTAGGATAACGGCTTGTGCCGATGCATCTTTACGCTTCTGTAAAAGCGGTCCCGATGCCAACTCTGGAGGTGAACTTCGCTCGTCTGTTCCATAAAAATGCTTTCAGTCATTGGCATTTTCTCCCTGAATGGCCATCTTCAAGCTACTTTTCTCCGTCATCGTTTTTAAAATAGTAAGTTTGCTGTTTATTATATTATAATCTTGGCGCAGTATCAAATGGTTTTAGAGCCTATTTTTAAATAATAGAGCAAAATACCTGCGGCGACAGCGACATTCAGGGATTCACTCTTGCCGTATATCGGGATATAAAGGTTTTGTGTTGTTTTTGCCAGCAGCTCCTTGTTTACTCCGCTTCCTTCATTCCCCACCAGCAGTGCAAAGGACTCCTTGCTTTCAGCCTCTGTAAAAATCACCCCATTTTCAAGTGACGTCCCATAAACAGGGATGTTGTCGGTTTGTAGTTTTGTAATCCACTCATGAAGATCGCCGTTTAAAACCGGCAAGTGGAAGTGACTGCCCTGGGCTGAACGCAGCACCTTCGGGTTAAACAGATCGACGCTGCCTTTGCCGACTATTACAGCATCCATCCCGGCTGCATCAGCTGTCCGGATCATCGTGCCTAAATTTCCTGGATCCTGTACAGCATCAATCAGCAGAAAGGTCCTTCCATTGGCAATATTCTGTTTTGACTGGCGACAAACAGCAAAAATGCCTTGAGTAGTTTCGGTATCGGCAAGCTGGAGGCTGATATCATCGGTCACAACCGTTACAGAGATCGAACCGTAATCCATGCCGGGCGGTAATTCCGTTTTTTCGCTTAAAATGATTTCTTCTACATCTTCTTTTTTTGTAAGTGCTTCTTCTACTAAATGAATGCCTTCAACAAGAAACATTCCGGATTTATCGCGTTCTTTTCTCGTCTTTAACTTCTTCCATTGTTTGACTTGCGGATTTTTATCAGATTGAATGTACTTCAATTCTGGCTCTCCTTTGTTATGGCTTGTTCCATTTTCCAATTATAGCGCAAAACGGATACATAATAAAATCAAAATAGTTAATCCTATAACGGACATTGGAAAGGAGTTTGATCAAGAATGAACCTAAACCTTAGAAACGCTGTCATATCAAATGTAGCAGGGAACACACAGGACGAGTTGAAGGACACCATCGTCGACGCAATCCAAAACGGCGAAGAAAAAATGCTTCCAGGACTCGGAGTGCTGTTCGAAGTAATCTGGCAAAACGCATCCGAAGCGGAAAAGCAGGAAATGCTGGATGCTTTGGAATCAGGATTAAAGGGAAAATAGCTTTTTTGGAAGGACTCCTTATATATAAGGGGTTCTTTTTATTATATCTCATTCTTGTTTTTTCTATTTTATGGAAAAAATAGAGATTATCGTTCATTTGGGAGAGATTATACCTATTTTTGGAGAAATTATCGTTCATTTGCGAGAGATTATGGCTATTTTTCGAGAGATTATGATTCATTTCGGAGAGAATATGGTCATTTGTCATTCATTCCGTAGTGATACCAGTCCAAAATGTAGGGATGAAAGAGAATTGCCGTTTATAGGAACAAAAAAATTGTCCAGAAAACATGTTTCAGCTGTTTTCTGGACAATTTAATCTTATTTTTTATTCATACGTAAGTTTTTCGACTGTGTCTTTGTCAAGACGCTTGATGACTTCCACGATCAGCTTTACAGCGTTTTCGTAATCGTCACGGTGAAGCATCGCTGCATGTGAGTGGATGTAGCGAGTCGCAATTGTGATAGACAACGCCGGTACACCACGATGTGTTAGGTGGATCGCCCCTGAGTCTGTTCCGCCGCCAGCGACTGCGTCGAATTGGTATGGAATATGGAGCTCGTCGGCCAAGTCGGTTACAAAATCACGCAGACCTTTGTGAGACACCATAGATGCATCATAAATGATGATTTGCGGACCTTCCCCCATTTTGCTTAAAGCTTCTTTTTCTGTGACGCCTGGAGTGTCGCCGGCAATACCTACATCAACGCCGAAACCGATATCAGGTTCAATCATCTGGGCAGACGTTTTTGCCCCTCTAAGGCCTACTTCTTCCTGAACTGTTCCAACGCCATATACTACATTCGGATGCTCTGTATCTTTAAGTCCCTTCAAGACATCGATGGCAATCGCACAGCCGATTCGGTTATCCCACGCTTTCGCAAGCAGCATTTTTTCATTGTTCATGACAGTGAATTCAAAATAAGGAACGACCATGTCTCCAGGTGTGATCCCCCATTCCTTCGCTTCATCCCGGCTTGATGCACCGATATCAATGAACATGTCCTTTATATCGATCGGCTTTTTGCGCACTTCTGCAGAAAGGATGTGAGGCGGCTTTGAGCCAATGATTCCTGTAATTTCTCCTTTGCGAGTTACAATTGTTACGCGCTGTGCCAGCATCACCTGGCTCCACCAGCCGCCGACTGTCTGAAAGCGGATGAATCCCTTGTCATCAATGCTTGTCACCATGAAACCTACTTCATCCAGATGGCCGGCAACCATGATTTTCGGCCCATTTGCATCTCCAACTTTCTTGGCAACAAGGCTGCCTATTCCATCCGTTGTAACTTCGTCAGCGAATGGAGTTATGTATCTCTTCATTACTTCTCTTGGCTCACGCTCATTGCCGGGAATGCCTTTGGCATCGGTTAAATCTTTTAACATCGTCAATGTTTCATCTAATTTAGCCATTATTTCGACTCCCTCAATATATATTTTTGCTACTTAATTATACTAGATATCTACTACAATGTACAAAAAATTCTGCCTAATATCCTGATCGCTGCCTTTGATAATTTACTTCATTTTTCGCAATATATGCCTGTTCAATTTGCGTATCATTTAAACCAAGCAGCTGGGCAAGCTTTATATAGCCTTGAAATAATTCTAGATAGGAGTCCCTGCTGCGGCTGTTCCTGAATTTTTGGACAGAGTCGTAAATTGCCAATAGCTGTCTAGTTGCTTCGGTTTCAGTTGATGTGCCTGGCAGAATAGATTCCATATCATCAAAACCACACTCAATCCCGAGCGACAGGATAAAATGGACACCATCCACAAATTCCTCCAGTATCACTTCTGTTTCTGCCGCTGGTTTCACACTCCAAAATTTAAAGCACCTAGTCTCATTCGCAAGCTCTCCTATTTCCACTAGCAATGCAAGCAGCTTGCGGTCAAATAAATCATCATTCTCTAATTGATGGTGCCGCTCAATATAGCTGTCAAGTGCTTTTTGCATCTGAAATAGTTTGTTCGTATTCATAATTTGGCTTCACCTCGTATTTTTTTTACCCAAAAAAAGTATAGATCAATTATCAATTGGTTGAAACTATTTTGAATCTCATCCGTAAATAAGGAAATTCCGTATTGGAGGGGCAGTTATGATTCTGCTTTTACGTCTTATTTTCTTGCTACTATTCCTTTTCCTAATCTACAGTGGAGGGAAGTATGTATTCCACCCGAAACGGAAGCTGGAGCTTGCACATGAGCAGAAGCGCTTCTTTTTATTGGATGACCAAACCAATGCCCGCAAAAACTTTTTGGTGACTTACAAAGGGGTTTTGTTTGAGGGAGAGAAGTATGTAAGTATAACTTCGTCTGCACTCGAAGTCGTTTCCATTTTCATCTGGCCCAAGGAAACTTCTTCCTTAAAGAGACTCGTGCTTGAAGACTTCCAGTTTATCGAACAAAAAATCCGTGACAAGTATCCCGACGCTAAAATCGACTGGAAAAGCCCAGTTAAGGAATTTATGGCAAACGATAAATGATGAAATGGAAAAGCGTCCGGCCCTATTACGGACGCTTTTGCTATCTTAGGCGGCCCAAAGCATCTCAGGGGGGCAAGAAGTCTGTCCGATAAAAATTTTTTAGCGTATAATTCTGCGAGAATGCTTCCTATTCATCCGTTTTATTGTATAAAAACATTCATTTTAAATAAAAATACGTGGATTTCACTCCGCCGGACAGACTCCTAGACGCTGGAGCTAAATGAAACATCTTTGCACTATTATCCGAACAATGTAAATAAATAGGCAAAGATACCAATCTCGATCACTGCAAGAATCGGCATGCCATACGCAAATTGGCTATGCTTCGTCTTATGCCTAAAATACTTCATTCCTGTTGTTGCCCCAACCGCTCCGCCAAAGAAGGCAATATACCAAAGTGTTTTTTCCCTTATTCGATATTGATTGTGTCTTGCTCGCCGTTTATCCAATCCCATGGTCAAAAATGCCCCTAGATTCATCACAAAAATCAAGCCAGCAAAAATTTTTTCCATAACCCCACGTCCTCATAGTAAAAGAAAAACCACCCTCCAGTGAGAATGGTTGTCTTCCTTACTTGTTTAATTGTTGCTTTGCTGTATCAGCCAACTGAGTGAATGCTTGAGCATCGCTTATTGCCAATTCAGCAAGCATCTTGCGGTTTACTTCGATACCAGCAAGCTTAAGGCCGTGCATTAACCGGCTGTATGAGAGACCGTTCATGCGTGCTGCTGCGTTGATACGAGCGATCCAAAGTTTGCGGAAGTCGCGCTTCTTCTGACGACGGTCGCGGAATGCATACATTAGGGATTTCATAACCTGCTGGTTAGCAACTTTGTATAATGTATGTTTAGAACCATAATAACCTTTAGCTAATTTGATGACTTTTTTACGACGCTTGCGCGTAACTGTACCGCCTTTTACACGTGGCATGTAATTTCCCTCCTATATAAATCGAGATTTCTCGAGTTTACTTAATGTTGTCAAGCATGTGACGAATACGTTTGAAATCGCCTTTGGAAACCATTGCAGATTTGCGAAGCTTACGCTTAGCTTTTGTAGATTTGTTTGCGAATAAGTGGCTAGTGAATGCGTGTGAACGCTTAAGCTTGCCAGTTCCAGTTTTCTTGAAACGCTTGGCTGTGCCGCGGTGTGTTTTCATTTTTGGCATAGGGACTTCCTCCTCGTTACTTTTCAGTTTTGGGTGCTAGTACCAGGAACATGCTTCGGCCATCCATTTTTGGATGCGATTCGATTGTCGCTACTTCTTTGCATGCTTCTGAGAAGCGATCAAGAACACGCTGACCGATTTCCTTATGAGTAATAGCACGTCCTTTAAAACGGATGGATGCTTTTACTTTATCGCCTTTTTCCAAGAACTTGATAGCGTTGCGAAGCTTCGTGTTGAAGTCATGCTCATCAATTGTCGGGCTAAGACGGACTTCTTTTGTTGTGATGATCTTTTGGTTCTTACGTGCTTCTCTTTCTTTCTTTTGCTGTTCGAACTTGAATTTTCCGTAGTCCATAATTCTGCCTACAGGAGGCTTCGCGTTCGGAGCAACAAGCACAAGATCAAGATTGACGCGCGTTGCGATCTCAAGAGCCTCAGCTTTGGATTTAATTCCTAATTGCTCGCCGTTTTGATCAATCAGACGAATTTCGCGAGCGCGAATTCCCTCGTTTAATAACATCGCATCTTTGCTAATAATTAGCCACCTCCATGGTTTTATCGAATACATTGTTAAGGAGAAGAAGTATATTGCAAGGACAAAGCCTTTTATCTTGCTCACCCAATAAGAGTCCATTTTTATTTTGCAATAAAAAAAGTGCAGGCAATGACACCCACACTTACGGAAACAAAATAATCAGACGTTTACGTATTACCTGCCAACAGCTGTGAATGCGTCAGCCAGGTGAGAAGCGGGTGCTTCTTCTTTCCTAAAACTTGTATTCAGTTCACTCTTGCTAATATAGCATAATGTATTTGATGTGTCAAACGAATTAACTGCAACAAAAGGTATTTTAGCAGATAGCCATACAGGCTGCAATCTTTTTTTTACATAAAAGCCGATTGAATACGAACTTGTGATCAAAGCCTTTCCTATATCTTCGCGTCCTTCCTGAATAATTCAAGGAATTCATCGAAGGAGATAGTCTCGGAATTCTGTTCGCTGTATGGACGGACGTTGACTGATTTGTCGGCAACTTCCTTGTCTCCGACAACCAGCATATAAGGAATTTTCTGCATTTGCGCTTCCCGAATTTTGTAGCCAATCTTCTCATCACGGCCGTCCAACTCGACGCGGAAGCCTTCTGCTTTCAGCTTTTCCTGGATTTCCCTTGCATAATCATAGTGAACAGCAGGTGAAACCGGGATGATTTGAGCCTGAATTGGAGCCAGCCATGTCGGGAAAGCTCCCTTGTATTCTTCGATCAAGAAGGCAACGAAACGTTCCATAGTCGAGACAACACCACGGTGGATAACAACTGGACGATGCTGCTTGCCGTCTTCCCCGATATAAGTCAGGTCAAAACGCTCAGGAAGCAGGAAATCGAGCTGAACAGTGGACAATGTCTCTTCTTTGCCAAGCGCAGTCTTGACCTGCACATCCAGCTTTGGTCCGTAAAATGCCGCTTCCCCATCTGCTTCAAAATAATCGAGTCCCATTTCATCCATCGCCTCTTTAAGCATGGACTGAGCCTTTTCCCACATTTCATCATCATCAAAATATTTCTCTTTGTCTTCTGGGTCGCGGTAGGACAGACGGAACGAGTAATCAGTCATATCAAAATCAGCATAAACTGCAAGCACAAGTTCAACGACACGTTTGAACTCTTCTTTTATCTGATCCGGGCGAACAAAAAGGTGAGCATCGTTGAGAGTCATTCCTCGCACACGCTGGAGGCCAGCCAATGCGCCGGACATTTCATAACGGTGCATCGTTCCAAGCTCAGCAATCCTGATCGGCAGCTCCCTATAGCTGTGGATGCTGTTTTTATACACCATCATATGGTGAGGACAGTTCATCGGTCTCAAGACAAGCTGTTCATTGTCCATTTCCATGACCGGGAACATGTTTTCCTGGTAGTGGTCCCAGTGGCCGGAAGTTTTGTAAAGCTCGACACTGCCCAAGACTGGTGTATACACATGGTCATAGCCGAGGCTGACTTCTTTATCGACAATATAGCGCTCAATGATACGGCGGATCGTCGCGCCTTTCGGAAGCCAAAGCGGAAGCCCCTGACCGACCTTCTGCGAGTTTGTGAACAGGCTCAGTTCTTTGCCAAGCTTGCGGTGGTCACGTTCCTTCGCTTCTTCAAGCAGTCTTAAATGCTCCTTCAGATCCTCCTTGTTGAAAAAGGCTGTACCGTAAATACGTTGAAGCATTTTGTTGTCACTGTTGCCGCGCCAGTAAGCACCGGCGATGCTCAGCAATTTGAATTCCTTCAGCTTGCCAGTAGAAGGCACGTGTACTCCACGGCAAAGATCGACAAAGTCTCCCTGTTGATAAAGAGTGACCTTCTCATCTGCCGGAATCGCTTCAATCAACTCTAGCTTATAAGGATCGCCAAGGTCATTAAAAAAGCTAACTGCTTCTTCACGGCTTACTTCTTTGCGGACAATCTCCAGATTCTCGTTGATGATTTTCTTCATTTCCTTTTCAATCTCCGGCAAATCTTCCGGAGTAAGCGAATGCTCCATGTCGATATCGTAATAAAAGCCGTCTTCAATTACTGGCCCTACCCCGAGGTTTACCCCTTTATACAGGCGTTTGACTGCCTGTGCCATTAAGTGAGCGGTACTGTGTCGCAGGATTTCAAGTGCTTCTGGGTGATCCGGAGTGACAATTTCGATCGCCGCATCTTCCTCGATCGGTCTGCGGAGATCATACGGCTTTCCATTCACCATTCCGGCAATGGCCTTTTTTTTAAGCCCCGGACTGATTGAACTGGCGATATCTTCTGTAGTAATGCCTGCCGGAAAATCCTTCACTGCTCCATCTGGAAACGATATTTTTAACATGTCTGCCATTGGCTTTTCCTCCTATTCCTATGTGGCGCAATTTTTGCGCAAAAAATAAAAAACCCGTCCCTAAAAACAGGGACGAGTTTGATCACACGTGGTTCCACCCAATTCCCATTCCTGCGCAATACTCATGCATGAATGGCTCTGGTTGCGATAACGGCTTCTGCCGCCAGCCAATACTTGCCCTAAAGGCGTTCACAGCTGGAGTTTAGAGGTGGTAAGCGTTTCTTTTGTGTTAGGAAGTTTTCAGCCGCGCCTTCCCTCTCTGCAAACCTTTCAAGAATGCCCATATCCTCATCATTACATTTACTATTCGTTTAGTATGTAGGTAATTATAGTTTGTAATGTTTTGAAAATCAAGTGGGCTATCGGATGTTTTCATGATCTTCATTCAAAAAATTTACTCTTTCCTGTTCGAAAGTGGAAATTGGGTTGATTTTCACCCGTTCCTCAAACAAGTTAATGATCGTTCTCACTAACGGCTGATGCGCATCATCAGTGTAGAGGAAAATCGTTTGCGGTGCGATCGACAGCAGCGGCGCAATCGTTCCGGAATCGACGTAGACTGGGTGATTGACAAGCAGTCTTCGGTCAATCGTTTTAACCAATTCATTCCGCTTCATTTCCGTAAACTCCTGATTAAAGAAGGCCATATTTTCATCGATGACCAAATATAAATAAGGCATTTGCGGGCTTCTGTCTTTCAAAAAACTTCGCAATGTATGAAGAAACACCTGATACTCCTGTTCCATTTTATACTCATCAATGGCGATTTCTATCCATTTGGTAAGCTGTTCAAAATAAGCCTTCAGCCTGAATACGACAAAGGAATCAAACGAAAATGAGATCCGCTCATCAAGAATATCATTGATTGACTTTTTAATGTCCCCTGGTTCTTCGACACCTTCGATAAAAGTGGCCAGTTCCTTTCGGTTCCCTTCGAGGACTGAATAGAGGATATCCAGGATTTGATCCTGTTCTTCCCTTTCTGTGTAAAAATAAGATTCTGCTAGGATGCTTCTTAGCCAGTCATCCCGTTTCAGTTTCAAGATAAAATCATGCAGGCATATCTTCAATTCCGCTAATTTTCCTGTCGCAAAAAACGCTTCTGGAATCAACACTCTATTTTGATCTTCATTTAGAAGAATGGAACTTTTTTCCTGCAAAGAAGCAAGTCTGGTAACTAAATATTGGTATAATTTCCAGGCATCCTCGTTTTTTTGGAAGATGATTTCAATCAACCATATCCCCCCTTTTAAATAATCCCTGATTATATATATGGGGGACTTAGACAATTTAGAAGTCTCTAGATGGCCTGAGAAAAAGTAAAGAACAAAAAAAATAGGCTACAGCCTTCTCGCTGCGCCTACTTTTACACTCTGCGGTTCTTGCCCTCTACTTTAACCGGCTGAGCAAGGTATTTGATTCGTTCCATAATTCTTGCCGCCTTTAGCTGCTCTTCTTCTCCTCGTTGGCTGTGTGTCAGATGGTGTTCAAGCCCGGGAAGATCGTAGTTGGAAGTAAAAAAGGTAGGTAAATTTTCAAGCATGCGAAATTGCAGAATTGTTCCAAGGATTTCATCCCTGACCCAGCTGCTCATCGTCTCCGCTCCAATATCATCAAGCATCAGGACATCGGCCTTTTTGATCGCTTCCAGCTTGTCGTTGACCGAATGATCCCCAATCGCATTCTTCATTTCTCTGAAAAATTCCGGAACATATACAATCAAAGAACTGATCTGCTTTTGGGCCAATTCGTTGGCAATCGCACCAAGAAGGTATGACTTGCCCGTTCCGAACGGTCCATGCAGGAACAAACCTTTTTGTTTCAGGCCAGGTTCATAGTTTTCAACAAAATCCTTCGCCAATTTTATCGCTTTGAATCTCGCCGCGTCATCCAGTTCAATTTCCCCAAAGGATGCTTTAAGGATTTCCTTCGGCACATAGATGCTGTTGATCAGCCGAGCGTTCTTTTGCTGCTCATCATACATGACCTTCTTTTTACAGCGATCGTATTTAACATCAATGTATTTGCCTTTAATAAAAAGCTGAGGTTCATAGCCTTTGATCATATTTTTGCAAGCTGTGAGACTTTCACAATTTTTACAATTCTTGCTCTGGTTGGAATACTCATACAGCTTGGACATGCTGCCATCAAGCATTTCCCTGGTGATAAAGTCTGCATTTTCATCGAGGAATTGTTTGATGGTCTGATCTTGCATGACCTGTCTTTTGAGTGCCACATACCGGTCCTGAAAGCTTTCGTTATTAGCGAGCTTTTTCAGCGTTTCGTTTATGTTTTGCAGCTGAATCACCTCCCGGATTTAAATTTTTTCAGCTCTTCCTCCAGCTTTTTCTTCTCTATTTCAAAGTCAGGATCTTCTTGATTTTGCGGTTGATCCCGTCCATTCTCGCTCTTTTTCTCAAACCAGTCCGGCAACACTTCCTTGCGGACAGATTTCCGTTTTCCTGATGCAGCTGGCGTTTTCTTTCCTTCTGCCCAATCGAGGTATTGTCGATGTTCACTTTTCGCCAGCTCCATGGCATCCGTTACCGTCGAGATTTTTTTCCTCGACCAGTGGCTGGCGATTTTCTCGATATATGCTTTTGTCAGCTTCATATTTGTTTTGATCATAACATATTGGACCAAAACATTCACGACACCCGGAAGCAGCTTTTGCTTGAACATGACTTCTTCAATGATCTGCAGATCAGATTTGGAAGGTTCAGCACCGCCTGATAAATCAATCAACAGTTGTCTAGGAGATGTTTTTTCAAAATAATGAACCAATTCTTCTTCTTTCGTTTTTGGCTGATCGATCCCAGCTTTGTGCGGAAAAGGCTGAGTTCGGTCCAATAATGCCGGCAGTTGGTCCTGGTATTCAAATTGGTACCAGTCTCTGGCCGCCTTTCTCAATTCCTCGATATCGATTTCACTATCATCTGTAACCGCACTCAAGACGATATTTTTCATCTTTATTGCATCAATTCCGTACAGGAAGGCAAGATTGCTGATTGCTTCTTTCACCTTTGTCGTAAAAGCCTTTTTAGGGATCAAGGAATCCTGAATCCCTCCGACTAACAGATCGAAATTAAATTCTGCCGTGTTTATTTGGATTTTGTTAGATTCCTTCCTGCCGATGAAGGTTTGCGTTTCCGCTTCAGTAAGATCGGCGGCTGAATCCTCATTATACAAGAGAGCCTGTGGCGGAACAGAAAGAAACACATCTTGAAAAGCCTTGGTAATCTCAGAATATCCTGGCTCTGCCTCAGGCAGCTTGTCACTAAAAAACTGCTTCAGTCTCAAGAACTGATTTTTTCCGATTTTCCGATATAAATACACATTCAACATACCATCCAGAAAAAATTGTTGCGGACTAAGCGGCGGCTGTAATTCATAAATGAAGGAACGGCCATCTTCACTATTTTTCACATACGTCTTCAGCAACCCCATGCCTTCAAGTTTTTGGCGGGCATGAAAAATTTCCTTCAAATTCAGATCCATGATTGCCATCAGGTTATGATGTGTACCAGACTGCGACCAAAGCCGATTTTCTTCAATTTCAGCCCACAAGGTCATATACAAGCTTAAGCAAGTCGGACCAATCAGCGGCTGGTACAAAAAGGTGAGCACCTTGCGATCATAATCATGCAGCAGGCCGCCGGCTGCAACATGATACCGGTCAATAGGCACGGTCTCTTGCCAATGCTGCGTCATCCTTTTCCCCCCCACTCTGTCCATTACAATCGATCACAATTTCCCTATATGTTATTGTTCTTTTTTCAACAGCTCTTTCAGTTCATCAATGAAAACATTGATATCCTTGAATTGACGGTAAACGGAGGCAAAGCGGACATAGGCGACTTCATCAATTTTGGCCAGCCGATCCATTACCGTCTCACCCACTGCCTCACTCTTGACTTCTGATACCCCATGGCTTCGCAGTTCTTTTTCCACCTCGGAGATTAAATCCTCCAGCTCTTTTAGGGCGACCGGTCTTTTTTCACATGCCTTCAGTAAACCGCGAAGGAGTTTCTCCCGATTGAACTCCTCACGAGTACCATCTTTTTTCACAACAATCAATGGGATTTCTTCTACTTTTTCAAATGTGGTAAAGCGAAAGCCGCAAGCTTCACATTCCCGTCTTCGGCGAATGGATCGGCTGTCGTCCACCGGTCTTGAGTCAAGTACCCGAGTGGAATTATTTTGGCAAGTTGGACATCTCATCTCGATCAGCTCCGAATAGTTAAAATAGAGAATATATGAGCGAAGGACCATTCGCTTTATCCACCAAAAAGTCCATAAGCAATCTTTATCTCTTTATCTTATAAAAAAGCAGCATTTGGAACAAGAGAAACTATTGATTTCCATATTTACCTGCTCCAATGAAGGGAAATGTTTTACCTAACTTTTCGTATATCTTGAATACTTCTTGTCTCAATGCAGGATTCATTCCTGCCAATGAAAACCTTTCTGTAGAAATATGTAGGTCGACCGCTGTCTCAAATGGTTTTGTCGTGATAATGGTTACGGTTAAAAAACTCTGAATCCTGCCGTTTAGCTCCGCCGAGATTTCCCCATGTTCCTTTGATACGCTTGTAATTCGAGCTGTGGGATCAACTTTCAGCAGATCCTCGACTGCCTGGAATACCTGATTGAAATTTGCTTTATAATAACGGGTACGCAATTGTTCATCGCTGTTATTTTCACTCGTTCCACTGTATTTCTCGTATCGCCTAATGATCGATTTTAAAAAAGACATCGATAATCCTCCTGCACCTTTTTTCTATCTACAGTTTACCTTACTTTTGCCACAAATAAAAAGAGGTGTATCGCTACACCTCTTGAAATTTTTCATTTTTTTAATTATAGAGCCTTCGCTTGTGCTTGTTTGACATGCACAGGACCCATACCGCGTGGAATTTCAATATTTTCACGTGTTTGTGCACCTAGAGCTTCAGCAATATAGTCTGCTGCAATATTAGGATCCAGATCGCCGCATGTGTAAACATCAATGCTGGCGTATCCGTGCTCCGGAAAGCTGTGAATAGTTAAATGAGATTCAGAGATAATGACAACTCCGCTCACACCCTGCGGCGCAAATTTATGAAAAGCAACTTCGCGGATTTCAGCACCTGATTTCAAAGCAGCTGAAACGAAAGTTTGTTCAATAAAATCCATATCATTCAATTTTTCAAAATCGCATCCCCAAAGTTCAGAAATTACATGACGACCTATTGTTTCCATATTCAATTTCCCCCTCTAACAATATTAGAATGAAATTCCTATTTTCAATGGTATCTTAACTACCACGGGGGAAAGTTAGTCCAAAGAGGTCCTAACCCTTTAAGTAGCCAATTGGTACCGCTATTAAGAAGTTCACGATGACTAGTATACTTCGTTTATATTTATTTTGCAACATATGAAATTAAATTTTTCTGTTACGAACAAAAGCCTGCCGATTTGGCAGGCTTTTCTGTATGGTTCCTTATCCAGCCTTTAAAGCTGCTGAGATGGACATTGCCTCGGCAACGTGTTTAGTCAAGTCTACTACCCTGCTTGAGTATCCCCATTCGTTATCATACCACGCAAGTACCTTGACTTTGTTGGCGCCAATTACCATTGTAGACAATCCATCAATGATTGCTGAGTGTTCATTTGTATTGAAATCGATGGATACGAGGGGATCGGTTGTGATGTCCAGTATACCCTTAAGTTCCCCTTTTGCAGCTGCATAGAACGCATTGTTCACTTCATTGGCAGTTACTTCTCGCTTCAAATCAACAACCAAATCTACAAGCGAAACATTTGGTGTCGGTACCCTTAGTGCCATGCCGTGGAGTTTTCCCTGCAACTGTGGAAGGACGAGTGACAGCGCCTTTGCTGCCCCTGTTGATGTAGGGATGATGGATTGGCCGCAAGCCCGCGCACGGCGCAAGTCTTTGTGTGGGTTATCAATATTATTTTGATCATTTGTATAAGCATGCACAGTTGTCATCAAGCCATTTTCGATTCCAAAATGGTCATCCAGCACTTTTGCGACAGGTGCCAGGCAATTCGTCGTGCAAGAAGCATTGGAAATGATGTCATGCTCACCAATGTTTAATGCATTTTCATTCACGCCCATCACAATCGTAACATCTTCATTTGTGCCTGGTGCAGTGATAATAACCTTCTTTGCGCCTGCTGTTAGATGAAGTGACGCCTTGTCACGTGAGTTGAATTTTCCTGTAGCCTCGATGACAATATCAACTTTCATTTCTTTCCACGGAAGCTCAGCAGGATTGCGATTGCTTAATAGTCTGACAGCTTTTCCATTTACCATCAAGTGACCATCAGCTGAGTCAATCTCTCCTTGAAATGGACCATGAATTGAATCATATTTAACCAAATGCGCCAGTGTTTCAGCTGGATAGCTCGCATTAATCGCTACAACCTCAAGATTTTCCTCAAGAATGGCTTTCCTGAATACCATTCTGCCAATTCTCCCAAAACCGTTTATCGCTATTCTCGCCTTCATAGTACGGCCCCTTCCAAAATAGTGTCATACTTATATCCCGTTGTTATGGTATTAGTATAACATATTTTCCTTTTCCGCGAGATATAAATGCACACATTATAAAATTTAAAATAATTCTGATATTCATTATCAGGGAATATGGCCTAGGATAGGAACGAGGCAAAAGAAAAAAGAGCCTATTCAGCTCTTTAGATTGCCCATTTATCCAAAATTTTCATTAATTGCTCTCTTGATTGCTCGATCGTACCGTTATTATCGATCACTTCGTCAGCCAACACAATCTTATCCTTCAAGGGCATCTGTGATCTGATTCTTGTAATTGCTTCCTCTTCGCTAAACCCATTCCTGCCTATCAGCCGATCTAGCTGTGTTTTCTCATCGACATAGACAACGATGATTTTTTCAACCAAGCCTGTTAGCTTGCTTTCAAACAGCAATGGAATATCTAGAACCACGGCTTTTTCATTAGAAGCTACCGCTTGCTGCCTTTTAATCGCCATTCGCTCGCGCACTGCAGGATGGACGATCGAATTGAGCTTCAGCCTTTTTTCCTCGTTGGCAAAAATAATGGATCCGAGGGCGGAACGGTTAATGCTGCCATTCTGTTCTAAAATTCCCGGACCGAAATGACGGACAATTTCCTGATATGCTTGTTCTCCTGGTTCAACAGCAAGCCTTGCCTCTATATCGGCGTCGATCACAGTGATGCCAAGCTCAGTGAACATCGCCGATACCGTGCTTTTCCCGCTCGCTATCCCTCCTGTTAATCCAATGATTAGCGTCATCTACTTTTATCCCTTCATCCAGTTTGCTAGAGCTTTAGCAGTCCAATGACGATCAATAAAATTCCTGGTACAAATGAAAACTTCTGCAACCAGCTACTCTCTGAAAAATAACTGCCCATTCTCATGCCGGCGTAGACGAACAAGGAACTCATGAACGCCACCGTCAAAGCAAGATACCCAGGCGAAAAGCCCAATAAAGCCGCACCAATCCCGGCTCCGAATGCGTCAAGAGAAAGAGCAAGACCAAGCATGACTGCTTCCATTCCATTGATGGTTCCCGATTGGTCAAAGTCAGCCGACATCGGTTTTCTTAAAATATTGATCACAATGCCTAGTGATTTAATTTCAAAATTCAGGATGATTTTTTCATGACAGTCCAACTCTGACTGGTCCTCGCGGAAAAACTGAAATAATACCCAGCCACCCAATACGATCAAGACCATACCACCTAGCATCTCTGCCAATTCAGGTGAAAAAAAACTCTCGAGAAAATGTCCGATCAACATTGCAACCATCAGTACAGCTGCTGAACAGAGCGCAATGACAGCAATCGATTTAACCGGAAATTTCATTTTCCGCAGTCCATACGTTAGCCCTACACTGAAACTGTCAATACTGACAGCGAATGCAAGTAAAAGCAGCGAGATTATTTGTGCCATATCAAAGCCCCTTCCTGTCAATCGCTACGTTAGTATATGGAAGGAGCCTAGATATGGTGAGAAAATCAACAGGCGATTATAGTTTTACAGTTTTTGGCATGTTGGACAAAAGTGGGTCCCTCGTCCACCGACGACCGTTTTTTCCAATAGTGTGCCGCACACTTGGCACGGTTCATTTTTGCGTCCGTACACGAGCAGCTGGAGCTGGAACATGCCAATCTGGCCCTGGGAATTGACATAGGAGCGGATGGTGCTGCCACCCTTCTCCACAGCCTCCGAAAGCGTACGGACAATTTCCCTGTAGAGGACAATTTCTTCTTCCTGAGACAATGAATTAGCAATCCGTTCCGGGTGGATTTTCGCCCGAAAAAGCGCCTCATCGACATAAATATTCCCAAGGCCGACAAGGATCTTTTGGTCAAGCAGCGCAGGCTTTATTTTCCGAGTGGTCCTTTTAAGCTTTTCCGACAGCCATTCTACTGAGAAATCGGCTGAAAATGGCTCAGGCCCCAAATCAGCGAGTGGCTGCGAATCAAATTCCGTCCCTTTGGCGTAAAGGTGCATCGTCCCAAATTTGCGGACATCCCTATAGCGCAATTCTTTCGCGTCGGTAAAATGAAAAATGACATGTGTATGTTTTTCAACAGGTTCTTCTGCGCTGAACAAACCGTACTTCCCTTCCATCCTAAGATGGGAGACAAGTGCATAGTCATCGGTGTAAAAGATCAGGAATTTGCCTCTTCTGCCGATTTCGTTGATTGTCTGTCCGCGCAGGGCATCCGAAAATTGTTCCACTTCATTTGGCTTTTTAATCATCTTTGGCCAAAAAACGGATACTTGGGCGATTTCTTTTCCCAAAGCGAGCACCTCAAGCGTGCGTCTGACTGTTTCTACCTCTGGAAGCTCAGGCATCCTATCCCGCCTTTCCTCTTCTTACTTTATTTCGCATCGTACCATGTTGGCCCGTAGGAGAAGTCCACCTTCAAAGGTACCTTTAAATCGATTGCGTTTTCCATTACTTCCGGAACTATTTTTTTCAAGCGCTCTATTTCATTCTGCGGCGCTTCAAAAATTAATTCATCGTGCACCTGAAGGAGCAGCCTCGTCTTTAGCCCTTCTTCACGCAGCCTTTCCGCCATATCGATCATCGCCTTCTTGATGATATCAGCCGCGCTTCCCTGTATGGGTGTATTCATCGCCGTCCGTTCAGCAAAACTTCTCAGATTGAAGTTGCGCGCAGTAATTTCCGGTATGTATCTGCGACGGTGCAGCAGTGTCTGGACATACCCCTTCGCCTTCGCATCTTTCACGATTTCATCCATATATTCTTTTACACCTGGATAGCTCTCCAGATAGCGTTCAATAAATTCCCCAGCTTCTTTTCTTGAAATGTTCAGGCTTTGTGATAGGCCATAATCGCTGATTCCGTACACGATTCCGAAGTTAACCGCCTTCGCATGGCGGCGCATATTCGAAGTAACCTCCTCTTTGCCGACATGGAAAACTTCCATCGCTGTCTTTGTATGGATATCCATATCATTGCGGAATGCATCGATCAGTTTTTCATCCCCGGCAATATGGGCGAGGACACGCAGTTCAATTTGCGAATAGTCGGCCGCAAAAATCACCCAGTCTTTTTCTGAAGGAACGAATGCCTGCCTGATTTTCCGCCCTTCCTCCAGGCGAATAGGAATATTTTGCAGGTTAGGGTCCGTTGAACTGAGCCTGCCGGTAGCAGTCAACGCCTGGTTAAACCTTGTATGGACTTTATTTGTCTCCTTATTTACAATCTTTTGCAACCCTTCAATATAGGTTGACTGTAGCTTGCCAAGCTGGCGATAATTCAGTATTTCTTCGATGATTTTATGCTTCGATGCCAATTTTTCCAGGACATCTGCAGAAGTGGAAAAACCGGTCTTCGTTTTTTTAGCAACAGGAAGACCGAGTTTTTCAAACAGAATTACTCCCAATTGCTTCGGTGAATTGATATTGAATTGTTCTCCTGCTAGCTCAAAAATTTTCGTTTCGATTTCAGCAAGCCTGGATTTGATTTCTTCACCCATATTTTCGAGGCGAACCGTGTCTAACTTGACACCCTGGTATTCCATATCTGCCAGCACCAGCGATAATGGCATTTCCAAGCTGCTGAACAAATCATGCTGATCATTATCCCATAGATCCTGCTCAAGCTTTTCCTTTAAGGCTACAAGAACATCTGCCTTGCGCACCAGGTGCTCCGCTAGTTTGGTTTCTTCGGGAATCTTACGTTTGGCACCTTTTCCAAAAACCGCTTCGTCGGATTGGACAATCAGGAAGCCATGCTGCCTGGCGATGGCAGCCAGATCATCCGGCGATTCGGAAGGATTTAGGATATAGGATGCCAGCGCGACATCGAATTCAGCACCTTTAAGATGGATGCCATGATGGCGCAATGAAACCTCAGAACGCTTCGCATCGTAGACTATCTTTTGGCTGGACTCATCTTCAGCCCACTTTTTGAATGCTTCCGATGCCAGCGCCGTTTTTACAGGCAGATAGTAGTGTCCAGTTTCATTCACAATCGCAAAACCGACGATATCAGCGTAGTGATAGTTATCCTCAAGGATCTCGACGTAAAAGCCGTTTTCTTTCGCAAAAATGTCTTGGTCAACTGTGTCAATCTGCTTATACTTCATGTCTTCAAGCTCGATCGTTTCCGTCACATCCGTGTCAAGCTTGTCCAATAACGAGTTAAATCCGAGTTCTTTAAACATTTTCACCAGCTTCTCGTTCTCTGCGCCTTCATATTCCAGTTCACTCAACTCGATGACTATCGGCGCTTGACGATTGATGGTTGCAAGTTCCTTACTCATGATCGCCTGGTCTTTGAATTCTACAAGCTTATCCTTGAGTTTTTTTCCACTAACCTGGTCAAGCGATTCCATCAGCTTTTCTAGCGAACCGTATTCCTTCAACAGCTTAATCGCTGTCTTTTCACCTACACCAGGAACTCCTGGGATATTATCTGAGGCATCCCCCATGAGGCCTTTCATGTCAATAATTTGTATAGGGGTCAGCCCGTATTTCTCCTTAATATGATCAGGGGTATACTCCTCGATATCCGTTATCCCTTTCCGAGTGATGTTGACAATCGTTTTATCTGAACTCAATTGAGTTAAGTCCTTATCACCGGATATGACCTTTGTATCAAAACCTTCTTTTTCTGCTAGCAAACTGAGGGTCCCGATAATATCATCGGCTTCATAATTTTCGAGTTCATATTGGGCAATTCCATAAGCTGTCAGCAATTCACGGATAAAGGGGAATTGCTCAGAAAGCTCTGGCGGCGTCTTTTGCCTGCCACCTTTATATTCACTGAAGGTTTTATGCCTGAAGGTTGTTTTTCCTGCATCAAATGCAACAAGAATATGGGTAGGCTTTTCCTCCTCAAGAATTTTCATCAGCATCATCGTAAATCCGTAAACTGCATTTGTATGTATTCCTTTTTCATTATTCAGCAGTGGCAAAGCGAAGAACGCACGATAGGCGATACTGTTGCCGTCAATCAATACAAGCTTCTTGGACATGCCATCCCTCCTCCAGGATCATGAGAATTTTCTTCCTATTTTATCACGAGAGACGATAGAAAGAAAAAAATAAGAAAAAAGCACAAGCGGGGTCTGCTTGTGCTTTTTTCGGTTCCTTGGATGAAGGGGTTTTCACTAATGATGATACCCGTAAAGTGTTAAGAGAAAATAAACCTCTTGTTAAGTCTATGTAAATTTGGAAAACTTCTCTCAACCGTTCCCTTCAAAAAACCTTCTTTTCGTCTGTGTTGAAATTTAAGTCCCTTCTCCGTTCTCAAAAAGCCACTTGATCATCTGCTTATCGAGGCATCTTCTTATAGAGTTTAATCGTGAAGGTGGTTCCTTTCCCGACTTGACTGGTTATCTCTATTTGTCCTTTATGGGCTTCCACGATGTGTTTGACGATGGCAAGGCCCAGGCCCGTTCCTCCTGAATTCCGGCTCCGCGCCTTATCGACTCGATAAAAGCGTTCAAAGATCCTTGGAACCTCGCTTTTTTCAATACCAATACCTGAATCCTTTACCAACATAGAAACTGTGTCTCCGTGGTCAATTAAATTGACCTCCACTCTGCTGCCGTTTTGAGAATAAGTGATCGCGTTGCTGACGAGATTGATCAGTACTTGCTTTAGCCTGTTCGCATCTCCTTCAATGACCACCTGTCTTTCTGGCTCTTCAAGCAAAAGCGTAATGCCCTTTTCTGCAGCTTTTCCTTCTAACATTTCCATCACTTCCACTGCTTGCTGGCGGAGATCCACATCTCCAGCTGACAGATGGAAACCATGCTGTTCAATTTTGGAAAGGTCTAGCAATTCCTGAATCAACACTTGAAGCCGGTCACTTTCTTTCAAGATGATTTCAAGGAAAGCTGCCAGTGTAGCTTTATCATGCATCGCGCCATCCAGAAGTGTTTCAGAAAAGCCCTTGATGGAGGTAATTGGTGTTTTTAGCTCATGCGAGACATTGGCCACGAAGTCTTTCCTCATCTGTTCAAGTTTTTTCAACTCGGTAATGTCATGGAATACAAGGAGTATTCCTTTCCAGACATTGCTCGTACCGATGATTGGCACTCCATACACTTCGAAATGACGCCTTTCAATTTCAATCGGAAGGACGACTTGCTTCCTTACTTTTTGCTCGGTCATGAAAATTTCTTCCACCATTCGGATGATTTCCTCATGTTCGATCACTTCATAATATAGTTTATACAAATATTCAGAAGGCTCCACATTGAAGATTTCCTTGTAGGGCTTGTTAATCAAGTTAATAAATCCCCTGCTGTCAATCAAGATCAGACCGCTGCCCATATTTTCGATCAATGTCGTCAGTCTGTCCTGCTGAGATTCCTTCTGCCTCATCAATTCCTGAAGGTTCCTGGCAAGGATATTGATGGACGAACTCAGCATACCCGTTTCATCTATGTGATCCTCATAGGTCCTTGCACGATAGTTTCCTTTTGCCAGCTCAATCGCTACATTTGTTGCAGATTCAATTGGTTTCGTGTAGCGGTTCGTAATCCTTGTAACGAGGAGGATGATCACTACCATTGCCATGCCTAGACTAAAGGTAAGAATCCACCAAATTTGGCGATATGCTTTCTGAACTTCATCAATCTTTGTTGTTAGAAATACATAACCTTCTTTTTCACCGGTGTGAAGGAGGGGATTCCAATAATAATGAAGATCAAAGGCGCCGTTAACTTCAAGATCGTTTTGCTTATTAGGCGTCTTTTTCACAATATTGCTAATAATGTCTTTATGTTTGCTGATTTTTGTGCTGGATAGCTCCCCTGTATCATAATGGATCTCACCATTTAGGTCTACGATCGTGATTCTGGCGTTTAGCAATCGGCTCATCGTTGAAATTTCTTCTCGATCCAGTGAGCCAAGCCCTCCATTTTTTTCAATATTAGAGGTTAAAAGATTGATTTCAATCTTTAATCGTTCGTTAAAAGAATTGATATAATAATTTTTAAATAATTGCCCTAACACAAGACCGAGGCCTATTAGTACGATGATAATCAAGGTAATAAGGGCAAATAACAGCCTTGTCCTGTACTTTGTCATTCTCCCTTCGGTTCCTCCAGCTTATAGCCAAGTCCGCGGATTGTTTTGATATAGGACGGCTTTTTTGTGTTTTGTTCCACTTTTTCACGTAAATGGCTTATATGTACATCGACAATTCTTGTGTCCCCAGCAAAATCATAATTCCAGACCGCGCTTAATAGTTGATCCCGCGTCAAGACCCGGCCTTTATTCCTCGCAAGATAGAGAAGCAATTCGAATTCCTTCGGGGTTAAATCGAGCATATTCTCCATGAAATAAGCTTCATAGAAATCAGGCATAATCCTCAGTTCGCCAATATTGATCTGGCCCTCATCCTCCAGTTTTCCCTCAGGATCCGGCACTGCCTGCACCCTTCTTAGGATGGCTTTTACCCTTGCGACAACCTCTCGCGGGCTGAACGGCTTTGTCATGTAATCGTCTGCACCCAGCTCTAGGCCAAGCACCTTGTCAAACTCGTCATCCTTTGCTGTCAGCATTAAAATGGGAACATTGACTTTCTGCTGCCTGAGTTGCTTGCAAACTTCCATGCCGTCAAGCTTAGGGAGCATCAAATCCAGGACCATCAATTCGGGTTTTTCTTCTACAGCAAGGCGAATCCCTTCCTCCCCGTCCATTCCGGTCACAACTGAGTAACCTGCCTGTTCAAGATTATACTTTAACAATGTCACAATAGATTGTTCATCATCCACAACCAATATTTTCTTGTTCATGTAAGCCTCCAAAAAAAGTTATTACCCCTGATTCACCCAATTCGTTCTATCTCCATTATACTATCAATTCATAAAGGAAAATCAAATTAAAAAAAGAGCGGATTTTTTTCTTCCGCTCCAACTCTTATTTTATACAGTCCACTCTGAGTGCATCAAACAATCAGGTACATCGAATACACTAAAAATTTTCCAATGCCTTTCCATCCATTTGCTGAACTGGGTATGGCGGACAGACAAGCAATTGTCCCTTTACCACTGTCTCCTCCTCTTCATTTTTTCCAGTAACTGCAATCACAATATGGTGCTTGCTTCTGATGACCTCGGTCACTTCAAACAGGAATTGTACTGTTCCATAATGATAGACTGGTTTTACATATTCGAGATCTTGCTTAAGAATATGGCTTCCAGGTCCTGGAAGGTACTTGGAAATAGCCGAAGTAATAATCCCATTCAGCATGATCACAGGAACAATTGGCTTTTCATATGGTGTTTGCGATGCATAATCATGCTGGATATACAAAGGATTCGCATCATTGGTCAAGCCTAAATACAGCAGCAGGTCTTTATCTTCGATTTTTTCTGTAAGTGTTAATTTTTCTCCGATAGTGATTTCTTCTATTTTCCTGCCAAGCTTACGTTTTCTACCAAGCAACAATTTGCATCTACCCCTTTGCAATCGAAGTGTAAAAAAATCGGGGAAAATTCCCCGATTTCTTAAAGCGAGATATCAGCCTTACGCTAGCACAGCCATTACCTTGCGGACTGCCTCCGCAGATTGATCTAGTGCAGATTTTTCTTCCGCCGTTAATTCAAGCTCAATAACTTTCTCAATTCCACCGGCTCCCAGAATTGTCGGAACTCCTAGGTAAATTCCTTCATATCCATATTCCCCTTCAAGATAGGCAATTGCTGGAAGAACACGGCGCTGGTCTTTAAGGATCGCTTCACACATTTCTACTAGTGAAGCTGCAGGCGCATAATAGGCACTCCCATTCCCAAGAAGGTTGACAATTTCTCCTCCGCCTTTGCGTGTACGCTCTACAATCGCTTCCAGACGTTCTTTTGGAATTAATGTCTCAAGCGGAATCCCTCCTGCATATGAATAACGCACTAGTGGCACCATATCATCTCCGTGTCCTCCAAGAACAAAACCTGTTATATCTTTTACAGAAAGATTCAATTCCTGGGCTACGAATGTACGGAAACGAGCAGTATCCAACACTCCAGACTGGCCGATTACTCTGTTTTTAGGAAAACCAGATTCCTTGAAAATAGTATAAGTCATCGCGTCTACAGGGTTCGTCAATACAACAATGAAACTGTTTGGGGAATGCTTGGCTATTTCCTGGGCGACATTTTTCATGATTTTCTGGTTCGTCTGGACAAGATCATCCCGGCTCATGCCGGGCTTGCGGGCAATACCTGCAGTAACAACGACGATGTCTGAGTCTTTCGTATCTTCATAGCTGGATGTACCGGTAATATTGGCATCGAATCCCTGCACTGGGCTCGCTTCCAGCATATCAAGCGCTTTGCCCTTTGTGGCGCTTTCCATTTGCGGGATATCGACCAATACTACATCCCCGAGTTCCTTCTGTGCCAGTAAGAATGCAGTTGTTGCTCCTGTGAATCCTCCACCAATGACTGAAATCTTTTTGCGTTTCAATGACATCAGGCTTCCTCCTCAGATCGAATAAAATTTTATGTAAAGGCTACCCGTTAAATGGATAGCCTTTCCTACCTTTTCAGCCCATGTTCTTGATCAGTACATCGCCAAACTCAGAAGTTTTCACTTCTGTGGCGCCATCCATCAAACGAGCAAAATCATATGTTACAACCTTTGAAGCGATCGATTTTTCCATTGATTGAACGATCAAATTCGCTGCTTCAATCCAGCCAATGTGTTCCAGCATCAGGACGCCGGAAAGGATGACAGATGAAGGGTTCACCTTGTCCAATCCAGCATATTTCGGTGCCGTTCCATGTGTAGCTTCGAAAATGGCATGACCTGTTTCATAGTTAATGTTAGCCCCAGGAGCAATTCCGATTCCGCCTACTTGTGCAGCAAGCGCATCAGATATAAAGTCGCCATTCAGGTTCATCGTTGCAACCACATCAAACTCCTTTGGACGAGTAAGAATTTGCTGAAGAAAAATATCTGCAATCGCATCTTTTACAATGATTTTGCCTGCCGCTTCTGCATCAGACTGTGCTTTATTCGCTGCATCTGTTCCTTGTTCTTCCTTGATCCTGTCATATTGAGCCCAGGTGAATACTTTATCGCCAAATTCCTTTTCAGCAAGTTCATAACCCCAGTTTTTGAACGCGCCTTCTGTGAATTTCATGATATTGCCTTTATGTACTAGTGTTAAAGATTTGCGGCCTTCTGCGATAGCGTACTGGATTGCTGCACGTACGAGGCGCTCAGTTCCTTGTTTGGAAACAGGCTTAATGCCAATACCTGAAGTTTCAGGGAAGCGGATTTTATTTACTCCCAATTCATTTTGCAGGAAGTCAATAAGTTTCTTGACGTCATCAGAACCGCTTGCATACTCGATGCCAGCATAGATATCCTCTGTATTTTCACGAAAAATAACCATGTCAGTATCTTCAGGGCGCTTAACAGGTGATGGCACACCTTCGAACCAGCGAACAGGGCGCAAGCATACAAACAGGTCTAACTCCTGGCGCAGTGCAACGTTCAGAGAACGGATTCCTCCGCCGATTGGGGTTGTCAGTGGACCTTTGATTGCGATCAGGTATTCTTTGATCAACTCTAATGTTTCGCTTGGAAGCCATTCGCCAGTTTGGTTAAATGCCTTTTCACCAGCAAATACCTCTTTCCAGACAATTTTCCGCTCGCCTTTGTATGCTTTTTCAACCGCTGCATCAAGAACGCGGACAGAAGCTGCCCAGATATCCGGACCTATGCCGTCACCTTCGATAAAAGGAATAACTGGATTGTTTGGTACGTTTAAAACTCCATCTTTGACTGTGATTTTTTCACCTTGCATTGTTTTCTCTCCCTCCAAAATCCTCGTTTCAAAATCAAAGGTTAGCAGCCCTTATACCTCTAACCTTTGCTCTTCGGAAGCCAGGCATTGATGACTGACTTCCCTCACTCTCCTATTACAGCAATTTTTCACTAAAAAGTAAAATATTGCAGCTTCTTTTTATATTCCTCTTCTTTCAATGGCAACATATTCCTGCTTTCCTGGACCGATATAATCGGCGCGAGGACGGATCAGGCGATTGTTGTCATATTGCTCAAGGATATGGGCAAGCCACCCGGATACACGGCTTACGGCAAAAATTGGTGTAAACAGATCATGATCAATGCCTAGACTGTGATAGACAGATGCAGAATAGAAATCTACATTTGGCGGCAGGTTCTTTTCCCCTGTTACGATTTCTTCGATCTTAGTGGACATATCGTACCAGTGTGGTTCACCGGTAAGCACAGTCAGCCGTTTAGACATTTCTCTTAAGTGCTTTGCACGAGGGTCTCCCTGGCGATAGACACGGTGTCCGAAGCCCATGATCTTTTCCTTGTTCGCAAGCTTTTGACGGATTGACGGCTCCACATTTTCAAGCGTGCCGATTTCAGTCAGCATTTTCATCACCGCTTCATTTGCTCCTCCGTGTAGCGGTCCCTTCAACGCACCGAGGGCAGCGGTAACACCTGAATATACATCAGAAAGTGTCGCAACACACACGCGTGCAGTAAAAGTGGAAGCATTAAGTTCATGGTCGGCGTGAAGGACAAGCGCCTTGTTCATCGCTTCTACCGCTATTTGTTCAGGTTCCTCGCCTGTCAGCATGTAAAGAAAGTTCGCTGCGAAATTAAGGTCTTCTCTTGGCGGTACTGGCTCAAGACCTTTTCGGACTCTAGCGAATGCCGCAACGATTGCTGGCATTTTCGCCTGCAGACGGACCGCCTTTCGATAATTCGCTTCTTTTTCCATTACATCAGCTTCATCATCATATAATCCTAAAAGTGACACAGCCGAGCGGAGGGCAGCCATTGGATGGACTTTATCGATTGGATACATCTTGAAATGCTCGAGTACTTCCTTAGGCAACGCTGCATTTTCTGCAAGCTGTGTCTTCAATTCTTCCAATTCTGCCGCTGTAGGAAGCTTGCGATGCCATAATAAGTAAATTACTTCTTCGAAACTAGCATTTTCAGTTAAATCATCAATATCATAACCAACATACGTCAGCGTATCATCGATGATCGAACTGATTGAAGATGTTGTAGCCACTACCCCTTCAAGACCACGTGTTACTGTCATACAAATCTCTCCTTTGTCGTTTAAATTCCCCATACCCCATCATTTGTCTGTAAATGAATTGCTGTACAAGACAGCGATCAGAAAAAAGTGATTTTCTGACATATTTTCGAAAAGCCGAACCATACGCCGGCGACAGACCGATCTTACTAATTTTGCCATTATAAGCTGTTTTCGAGCGCTTGCTCAAGTAACCGGCAAAAAAGAAAATGCTTACATTTTTGAAAAATAAAAACAATGAATTCCTGCATCTCTCCAATGCCTGCGCATAATTGGAAGCAGTTACAAGTCCTATTATAAACAATTATCTGATATTTGTGAATGAAAACAACTTAATTCAGAGGAAAATATTATTTTAAAAAAAGGCTATTTAAAAAGATCAAAGATTTTCATTGCGGCGTAGGCAATCCCTGCACCTATCAGCGGACCAACGGCTACTCCTTTAAAAATGGAAACCGCCAAAATCGTGCCTAGGACGAGCGCAGTTGTGATATGGGGATCTTCCGCCAGCAAAGTCACACCGCCTTTTGCAAGCAGCGCAACTGCCATTCCCGAAAGAAGAGCTATCCATGCATATGAAGATTTGAACGCGCCAGATAAATCCTTGAAGCCGATATCACCGCTAGCAATCGGGGCTAACACAGCTATGGTGATGACCGTCACTCCCCAGTTAATCCCCTTTCCCTGGATAAACGAAAATGTTTTTGCTTCTACACCGGCAAGCTTCATCACCAGAAGGACCAGCACGGCAATGATTAATGATTGATTTTTGGCCGCGAAGGCAATCACCAGCAAAGTCAGTAGAAATATCAAAGGTTGAAACATCAATTTGTCATCCTTCCACGGTTAAAACTATTTTAACATAATTATAAATAAGACTCTTCCACTTTTCCATTTTCTACTATATTCCACAGAAACTTGTTCGTATTCCCTTATTTATTGTTCAGCTACTTGAGGTTTTTAAAGGAATTATCAGAAGAAAGGCGAATCTTTTTTATAGACAGACTGTATATTGTTGCAGCATAACATTTCAGGAACACCGCCACGACTTGCAAGTTAGTCAATAAGATTGATCCTGTCAGAATGGCGATTCCAAAAGGAGGAACCTGCTTGAATCCCATCTATCTTCATCGAACCCTGCGCTTTTTCCTGGTCATCAGCGTGATTATCGCAGGAATATTTGCGTTGTTTTTTGTCTCAAAAGTCACTTATCCATTTATCATTGGGTTCCTGATTGCATTTATGATGAATCCAATGGTCAACTTTTTTCAGGAACGGCTGAAAATGCCGAGATCACTGGCAGTGATCATTGTCCTTGTCTTAATCCTATCTTTGTTTGCGGGGCTGATTACATTGCTCATTGTCGAAATTGCTTCCGGAGCTGAATATCTCGCAAACGTTGTTCCTGAACACCTTGTTACCCTGATTAATTACATAGAGCACTTATTTGCTGCGCAGCTCATTCCACTCTATAACCAACTGGCAGGAATGTTCCAAAGCCTTGATACAGGTCAGCAGGACACGATTATGAACAATATTCAAAGTGTCGGCGCCAACATTGGGACGACAGCAGGCAATTTCATTAAGAATTTTTTCGAAAAAATCCCGAATATCCTTACATGGTTCCCTAATGCAGCTACCATTCTCATTTTCTCCTTATTGGGAACTTTTTTCATCAGCAAAGACTGGTACAGATTGTCAGCAATCAGTAATAAGCTGCTGCCAAAACGAGCAAGAACAAGCAGCCGTACGGTGTTTATCGATTTAAAAAAGGCGTTATTTGGATTCATAAAGGCTCAGGCTACCCTTGTATCACTTACTACAGTTATCATCCTGATTGGCTTGCTGATCCTTCGTGTCGATTATGCGATCACGATTGCCCTTGTTGCCGGGATTGTCGATATTGTTCCCTATCTTGGCACGGGAGTTGTCTTTGTTCCATGGATCATCTATGAAGCAATTGCAGGTGACACCGCTTCCGCAATTGGTTTGGGCGTTTTATATATTGTGGTGCTTGTCCAAAGGCAGGTCATGGAGCCGAAAATTTTATCTTCCAGCATCGGCCTTGATCCGCTCGCCACTTTGATCGCTCTATTTGTAGGATTTAAAACCATTGGCTTTCTCGGTCTGATTGTCGGTCCAGTCATCTTGGTTGTCATCAACACCCTGCAGCGTGCGAACGTTTTTCACGATGTATGGACATTCATAAAAGGAAAAGAAATCATTAAATGACAGTGGATTTTGCTGACTATCCTCTGATCCCGGTTCCTTTGCATCTAAAACAGCATACAAAACGCCAACCATCAAAAGTTGGCGTTATAAAGTCAGCGGATTACTTTGATGGTTCCTTTATCAATCCAGTTACGGAACTGTTTCAGCATCAAAGCTTTGAAAAACTTTCTGGTAGGAGGAGCCAGGAGCAAGAACCCTAGAATATCAGTGATAAACCCAGGCGTCAGAAGGAGGATTCCTCCAGTTAAGATGCTGATTCCATCCAAAATCACATCTCCTGGCATCATCCCTCTCCTTACTATTTCCTGTGTTTTTCTGATGGTTTCCAAGCCTTGTTGCTTCGCTAGAAAAGCTCCAAGGAATCCAGTCAAGAGAATGAGAACGATCGTCGCCGGAATGCCAATGGTCTGTCCGGAAAACATGAGTATCCCAATTTCTGCAGCCGGAACTATCACTAAAATCAAAAAAATATATTTCATGTTACACCTCAATTTGTTAGGAGATTGCGTGTCTTTCTCTTTTATTATATGTGCCGAATTGAGCAGAACACAACTTATTTGGTTTTATGACTTCACACATGCCTTAACAATAAAAGGATGGAGAGCATGCCTCCATCCTTTTATCTTATCTTTTTAAAGTACGCTTGCGTGGCCTTTGTAAATGACACCTCTTGCAGAATCAACGGTGATTTCCTGACCGTCATTAAACAGAGTCATTGCATTCTCCACTCCGACGATAACTGGGATGCCTAGATTTAGTCCGACTACAGCTGCGTGGCTTGTCAAACCGCCCTCTTGCGTGATTAATGCACTGCACTTTTCAAGCGCAGGCACCATGTCGCGGTCAGAACCAATTGTAACAAGAATACTGCCTTGTTTTACCTTGCTGATGGCTTCTTGTGCATCTTTTGCTAAGACTACTCGTCCGTATGCAGACTTGCGGCCAATCCCTTGTGCTTTTGCCAAGATACCGCCGACTACATGGATTTTCATCAAATTGGTTGTCCCAGCTTCTCCTACTGGAACACCTGCAGTAATGACTACGAGGTCTCCATGGGAAACATGTCCGCAATTGACACTTTCTTCAACGGCACTCGCAAGCATTTCATCCGTCGTTTCTGCCTTTTGCCCTAGCTGAGGATATACTCCCCATACAAGCGCAAGGCGACGGACAACATGATCGTTAGATGTAACCGCGATGATCGGTGCCTTTGGGCGATACTTTGAAATCATCCGTGCAGTGTGACCACTTTCGGTTGGAGTAATGATCGCATTCACTTCTAGGTTAAGTGCTGTATGCGCAACCGATTGTCCGATCGCATCGGTAATATTGTGTTCTGTCTCTTTGCTGCGCAATGACAGCAATTCCTTATGATTTAATGCACTTTCTGCACGTGAAGCAATATTATGCATGGTTTGTACAGCTTCTACAGGGTATTGTCCAGCTGCTGTTTCGCCTGAGAGCATGATGGCGTCACTTCCATCGAAAATTGCATTCGCCACGTCGCTGGCCTCCGCACGGGTCGGGCGCGGGTTGCGCTGCATAGAATCTAGCATCTGTGTAGCAGTAATAACCGGCTTTCCTTGTGTATTGCATTTTTTGATCAAATCTTTTTGAACAAGTGGTACCTCTTCTGCAGGAATCTCCACTCCAAGATCTCCACGCGCCACCATGAGGCCATCAGAAACTTCTAGAATTTCGTTGATGTTATCAACGCCTTCTTGATTCTCAATCTTAGGGATGATTTGGATGTACGATCCATTGTTTTCTTCCAAAAACTGGCGGATTTCCAATACATCCGTTGCGCGACGGACAAATGATGCTGCAATGAAGTCTACCCCCTGCTCAATACCGAATAGAATATCTTTCCTATCCTTCTCGGTAATTCCCGGAAGGTTTACCGAAACACCAGGCACATTCACACCCTTTTTGTTTTTAAGAATCCCAGCATTTAGAACTTTTGTTTTAATTTGATTTTCTTCCTTGTCGATGCTGGTTACTTCCAGCCCAATCAAGCCGTCATCTAGGAGAATTTTTGCCCCTGGATGGACATCGTCAATTAGCTGGTCATATGTTACAGAGAATTTCTCCGATGTTCCTAAAACTTCGTTCATGGAAATGATGCATTCCTGACCTGTTTTTAATTCAACCGCACCATTTTCCATATCGTTAGTGCGGATTTCAGGGCCTTTCGTATCGAGAAGGATGCCTATCTTTTTCCCTGTTTTTTCTGCAGCCACTCTGATATTTTTGATACGCGCAGCATGTTCTTCGTGATTTCCATGCGAGAAATTCAAGCGAGATACATTCATTCCAGCTTCAATCAATTGAGTTAATTTTTCTACACTTTCACTTGCGGGACCAATCGTACAAACAATTTTCGTTTTACGCATAGATTGCCACCTCCTGGTTTACTGAAAAGCAATTAAATAGAAAGCTCTTGTGATAATTTATATAAGTTCATGTCAAGCGTGTGTTCTTTTCCTAGTGCTTCAATAATGTCATAATCCACTAGCTGATTCTTTTCCATCCCAACAGCTCGTCCGCCTTTTCCTTCTATAAGCAGCTCCACTGCACGTGCGCCAAGACGGCTCGCGAGTACCCGATCAAATGCAGTTGGGGACCCTCCACGCTGGACATGTCCGAGAACCGTAACCCTTGTATCGAAATCTGTCTCTTCCTTTAATTGCTTCGCAAATTCATAGCCGCTTACGACGCCTTCAGCCACAACAATAATGCTGTGTTTCTTGCCTCGTTCATGTCCTTTTTTAAGCCGGTTAGCAATATCAGTCATATCATAATGGTCTTCTGGTATTAGGATCGTTTCAGCTCCGCCTGCTAAACCTGCCCACAAGGCAATATCTCCTGCATTGCGTCCCATTACTTCCACGACAAACGTTCTTTCATGTGATGATGCAGTATCGCGGATTTTGTCGATCGCATCAATTACTGTGTTGAGTGCAGTATCAAAGCCAATGGTAAACTCTGTGCCAGGAATATCATTATCAATGGTACCTGGAACGCCAACACAAGGGAAACCTTGTTCGGTCAAAGCCTTTGCTCCCCGGTAGGATCCGTCACCGCCAATGACGACCAGACCGTCAATGCCGAATTTTTTCAGTTGTTCGATTCCTTTTTGCTGACCTTCTTTCGTTTTGAATTCTTCACTGCGTGCTGAATAAAGGAATGTTCCGCCACGATGGATAATGTCACCAACTGAACCAAGCTCCAGTTTTTCGATCTTTCCCTTCATCAATCCAGCATACCCACCAATTACACCATAAACCTCGATATCATGAAAAATCCCTTTTCTTACTACAGCACGAATCGCAGCATTCATTCCAGGTGCATCCCCGCCACTCGTTAAAACTCCAATTCTTTTCATTTTCATTCACCTCATTCGGTATTATCTATGTACTTTGCTGCTTTTCCAATCGTTCCTTCCTGAATAACATGAAGAAACAGCAACGAAACTGGAAAAACATCACTCAAACTAATTACTGGTTATCCTGTTAGCATCTCTTATTATAAACCAGAATACCCGGGAATATTTCTAAAATAACATGTATGGGGGCGCTATCTCAATAGAATCCTCCATATTGACAATAAGTTGGAATTATCATGTAATTGCAAGCGCTTTTTTTATGAGGTTACTTTAAAAAATAAAACGTGCACTTTCGCACGTTTTATTTTACCCCGATCCGTTCGGTTGGAAACGAAAACTCGCCAATTCGTTTATATTTCTCATATCGCTGGTTCAACAATGTCTCTTCATCTAGCACTTGCAGCTTTGACATGGAGTCTATTAAAATTTTATCGATATACTTTGCTTGCTGCTGCAAATCTTTATGCGCTCCACCCTTTACTTCTGGAATGATTTCATCTATAATTCCCAGTCCTTTAAGGTCGGGAGCGGTGATTTTCATCGTTTCAGCTGCTTTCTTCGCCAACGAGGAATCCTTCCAAAGGAGCGCTGCTGCGCCTTCAGGAGAGATGACTGAATAGGTCGAGTTCTCCAGCATGTGAATATAATTTCCAACTCCGAGCGCCAGTGCTCCACCACTTCCGCCTTCGCCAATGACGACACAGATGACCGGAACCCTCAGGCCAGCCATTTCGAACAGATTGCGGGCAATTGCTTCGCTCTGTCCTCTTTCTTCTGCCGCTTTTCCAGGGTAAGCGCCTTTTGTATCAATGAACGAAATGATCGGCCGCCGGAATTTTTCAGCCTGCTTCATCAAACGCAGTGCTTTCCGATAACCCTCCGGATGGGGCATGCCAAAGTTCCGGCGTATATTCTCCTTCGTATCTTTGCCGCGCTGATGGCCAATAACCGTTATTGGATAGCCGTGGAACTTGGCGATCCCACCAACAATTGCTTCGTCATCTCCAAAAGTTCTGTCCCCATGACATTCGAAAAAGTCTGTGAACAGCAACGAGATGTATTCAAGTGTTGTTGGGCGATTAGGATGACGAGCTATCTGTACCCGTTCCCACGGTTTCATGTTCCCATATATTTCTGTTTCAAGCTTTTGCAGTCTGGCCTCAAGCTTATCGATTTCAGATGTTAGATCCACGTCGGTATTTTTCATGTATTCCTTAAGCTCACTGATTTTCTTTCTTAATTCCACTACCGGTTTCTCAAATTCTAGTTCTCCTGCCATTCGAACGTCCCTCCTGGCTGATGAATGTCAAGTATTGCTGCAATCTTTTCCTTCATATCAACTCTCGAAATCACAGCATCGAGCTGCCCTTGCTTTAGCAAAAATTCTGCTGTCTGAAAGTCTTCCGGCAGTTCTTCTCGAATTGTCTGTTCAATAATCCTTCGGCCAGCAAAGCCAATCAGCGCTCCAGGTTCGGCGAAATTGTAATCTCCAAGACTGGCAAAGCTTGCAGAAACTCCTCCTGTGGTAGGATGCGTCATAACAGAGATGATCAATCCGCCGTGATCGCTGAATCTTTTTAGCGCAACGCTTGTTTTCGCCATTTGCATCAGACTCAATACACCCTCCTGCATCCTTGCTCCACCTGACGCGGTAAAGATAATGAATGGGATGGACAATTCATCAGCCTTCTCAATCGCTCTTGTAATCTTTTCGCCTACCACTGATCCCATGCTCCCCATTCTAAAATGGGCATCCATGATCGCGATCGCAGCTTCATATCCTTTTACGGTGCCTATGCCAGTAACTACTGCCTCATTCAATCCTGTTTTTTTGCGGTCTTGTTCGAGTTTTTCTTCGTACCCGGGGAAGTCGAGCGGATTGCCTGAAACCATCTCCCGGTCCAGTTCCCGAAAGCTTTCGAAATCCAAGAAACTATTAATTCGTTCAGCTGAATTCATCTGGAAATGATACTCGCATTGTGTGCATACTTTGTAGTTCTTGTTTAGTTCTTTTGTATACAAGATTTTTTTGCAGTTCGGGCATTTGGTCATGATTCCTTCAGGAACATCCTGCTTCGCCGCTTTAGAAGGAATGGTTGCGTACTTTTTCGGTTTTGTTTTCGTTTTCGTAAAAAGTTCCTTAAGCAATATGTAACCCCCTCCGAATCATACTGGTTGATTTGTACTATTCTCCATTTGTTAGGAACTGCTTCTGCTTATTCTTTCTATTCTGAATGTACTGCCCAACGGTGGTCAGGCCACCACAGCCAAAAAGAATGAGAAACTGGCATCCTAGGCATATCCACAAGTATAAAACAGCCTGCCTTCAAAAGATGTTGCTTTCTGTCGTCATTTCATCGACATATTCCGTAAGATACGATGCCTATTCAAAATCAGTTCTCCGTTTTTTGTAACAAGGGCATCTACCAGCAAATGGTATTGCGCCTTTTCAGCTTTGCTTGTTTTCATCTCAAGTGCCTTGTAATAATCGTTTAATATACACCAAATTCGATAAAAAAGGTGATTATCAGCAAGTTTAGCCATTTTCCTAAAAAATTCCTCGTCTTCAAAATGATCGTCATCTATCAAGATTTTTAATCTTTTGATGTCTTCGTCCTGAATCTTTTCAGCTGCCAAAAGCAAACAATCTGCTTCGATCATGCTTTTTGTTTCGACCACATCATCTTTGGCTTTTTTATCTTGCAGGATAAAGGTGCTTAATAATTGGACTAGCTGGTTGCCGCGGAAATCCCTGATGAAGGTTCCTTCTCCCCTTCTCGTCTCAATCAGCCCTAGAAGCTCTAAAGCCCGCAACGCTTCGCGAACAGAAGAGCGCCCAGCATTTAGGCGCTCTGAAAGTTCACGTTCGGAGGGGATTTTATCCCCGGGCTTCATGCCGCCTTTATTAATCATATCCCTGAGCTGCCTGACTATTTCCACATATACTTTCGTGTTTTTTTCAGGCTGTTCCACTCCATCACTCACCTTTTCCGATCAATGCAAGGCGTTCAGTACGCTCCTTGACCTCCTGAGGATCGACCTTGATTCGAGCAACTCCGGTTTCCATCGCCGCTTTTGCAACAGCTGCAGCAACAGCCGGCGCTACCCGCGGATCGAATGGACCAGGGATCACATAATCGCTGGATAGCTCTGATTCCTCAATTAGGCCTGCAATTGCCTGTACAGCTGCCACTTTCATTTTTTCATTGATATGGGTTGCCCTTGCGTCCAATGCTCCGCGGAAGATTCCAGGGAAGGCAAGAACATTATTCACCTGGTTCGGGAAATCAGAGCGGCCAGTACCTATGACCGCTGCACCGGCATCCTTCGCTTCGTCCGGCATGATTTCCGGCACTGGATTGGCCATCGCAAAAATGATGGAATCAGGATTCATCGTCTGAACCATTTCTGCCGTCAGTGCTCCAGCTACTGAAACGCCAATGAACACATCTGCCCCTTTGATTGCATCAGCCAGCGAGCCTTTTACATTGTCGCGGTTAGTGAATTTCGCCACTTCTTCCTTGATGGAATTCATGCCGTTCGAGCGTCCTTCGTAAATCGCGCCTTTTGTATCACACATGATGATGTCACGGACTCCGTATGAGTATAGTAGCTTGATGATGGCAATGCCAGCCGCTCCCGCTCCGTTCGCAACCACCTTGATTTCATTCATTTTTTTCCCGACAATTTTCAGCGCATTGACGAGCCCTGCCGCGGTGACTATTGCAGTTCCATGCTGGTCATCATGGAATACAGGGATATTCGTCTCTTTTTTCAAACGTTCTTCAATTGCAAAACAGTTTGGTGCAGCTATATCCTCCAGGTTCACGCCGCCAAATGTCGGTTCAAGGAGCTTCACGGTTTCTACAATTTTATCTACATCCGTTGTATTTAAACAAATGGGAAATGCATCGACACCAGCAAAGCTTTTGAACAAGACTGCCTTTCCTTCCATTACAGGAAGTGCGGCTTCCGGACCAATATTGCCAAGCCCTAAGACAGCAGTCCCATCGGATACAATTGCCACCATATTGCCCTTCATAGTATAATCATAAACTGTTTCCGGCTTATCATATATCTCCTTGCAAGGCTCTGCAACTCCCGGAGAATAGGCAAGGCTTAAATCTCTAGCATTCATGACAGGAACTTTCGATTTCGACTCTAATTTCCCTTTATTCACACGGTGCATGTGCAAAGCTTCTTCACGTAAAGTCAACTCAGGTCCACTCCTCATTTTTGGGCTCTCTGCGACACGATCATTGCATTCATCCTATCCCGTACTACAGCTTGATTCTCTACGGTGAAAAATACGAGAGATCAACAGCAACAATATAGGCGAACAGCCTGATTATTTACGAACACTTCCTATTTTAGTGGTCTGACCACGCATCCTTTTCCAAATATAACACATCTGCTCTGCTTGATAAAGAACTAATTTTTCAGAATAACGTTCTGATTCCCCAAGACTTTCTTAAATTCGTTCACACTTCTCAGCTCTGTGCTCACATTGAATTCATTTGGTAACAGCACGGATTTCCCGGTCTCTTCGTTATACACAATAACCGGCACTGTCCCGTGATGTATTTTCAATAAAGCTTTCAGTTCATCTATTCGGTCGTTGCTGCCCGCTCCTTTTGCGATCCGCAAGTACAAAACCGTCTTTTCCTGCCCGTTTGGTGGTGCTGCTGCTGCTTCAAGATCAAGCACTTGATGCACGATAAATTGACTCCTCCCATCCCGTTCCTCAAACTTTCCTTCCAGCAGCAATATTCCTCCTTGTTTCAGAACATGTCCAAATTGCTTGTAAACTGCCGGGAATACAACCGCTTCTGTTTCACCGCTTGCGTCACTAAGAGTCAGGAAGGCCATTAATTCTCCTTTTTTTGTACGGATTTTCTTTTGTTCTGTTAGATAGACCCCGAGCCTTATTTTGTTTCCGGGGGCCTTCGATGCAATCTTTTTCACCCCGGCTTCCTCGAATTCTTTCTCATGGATGGAAACAGGATGCCTGGAGAGATATACACCGAGCACCTCTTTTTCAAGCCTGAGCCTGTCTTCTATTCGCATTGGGTCCACCTCGATATACTTTGGCTTCAAGGAGAATTCTGCTTCTGTAAACATATCGATCTGGCCGGAGTCATCGGGTGCTACTAGCTGTGCGTGTTCAATCGCCACATCAATGGTTGCTAAAAGGACGGCGCGATCCTTGCCAAATTCATCGAAAGCTCCAGAGTAGATTAGGACTTCCAGCACTTTTCTTGTTGCAGCCTTATGCGGCACACGAATGCAGAAGTCAAAGATATCCTTGAACTGCCCGTTTCTTCTCGCCAGGAATATTTCCTTGAGCGACGCGATTCCCAGCCCTTTGATTCCTGCCAGGCTGTATCGAACACTATCTCCTTCCGGCTCAAAGCCAAATGCGCTTTTATTGATAGATGGCGGCTTGAGCTTAATTTCCATTTGTTGCAGTTCCCTTGCATACTGGGCGATTTTTGCATCGTTGCCAATAGCAGATGTTAAAAGAGCCGCCATAAAGTAAAGCGGATAATGGGTTTTGAGGTAGGCCAGCTGATAGGTAATCATGCTGTACGCTACGGCATGACTGCGGTTGAAGCCATAATTTGCGAAACGGATGATCAGTTCATAGACAAGCTCCGCAGTCTGGTGATCGTACCCCTTCCTTAACGCGCCAGTCACAAAATGTTCCCGTTCGCTTGCAAGGACCTCCTTCTTTTTCTTGGATACCGCCCTTCGCAGCAAATCCGCTTCTCCGAGAGAGAAACCAGCCATCTTGGAGGCAATTTGAATAATTTGCTCCTGGTATACGATGACACCATATGTATTGCGCAAAATGGATTCAAGGTCCTGATGATAATAGTCGATCGGCTGTCTTCCGTGCTTGCGATCAATGAACAGTGGAATATTCTCCATTGGACCAGGACGATAAAGTGCATTGACGGCGACAATGTCTTCAAAGCGGGTTGGCGCAAGCCTTGTCAGCACTTTTCGCATTCCTTCAGATTCAAGCTGGAAAATTCCTGTCGTCTGTCCCCTGCCAAGCAATTGAAACGTTTCGGTATCTTCACCCGGAATATCCTGGACTCGAAGCTTTTGGCCTGTTTTCAGCCGGATCGAGCGAAGGATCGAATCAATTAATGTCAGATTCCGCAAACCAAGGAAATCCATTTTCAATAATCCCAATTCTTCCAGATGGTCCATTGAATATTGAGTCAGGAACACTTTCGACTGACCTGTTTGGATCGGTACAATATTGGTAAGCGGTTGTTCGCTTATGACAACTCCTGCAGCATGTGTGGACGTATGGCGCGGCAAGCCCTCTAGTTTCATTGCCGTTTCAAGAATTCGTTTATTTTTAGAAGTTTCTTTTATAAATTCCTTGAGCCCGTCTGATTCACTGATTGCATCCTTCAAAGTAATTCCCAATCGGGATGGAACTAGCCTGGAGAGCCGGTCGAGTTCCTTTGTATTCAAACCGAAAACGCGCCCTACATCCCTGACCGCTGCCTTGGCAGCAAGCGTACCAAAAGTAGCAATCTGTGCGACATGAAGTTCCCCGTATTTTGCCGCAACATATTCTATTACCTCATCCCGGCGATTATCAGGAAAGTCGATATCGATGTCGGGCATTGATATCCTCTCCGGATTTAGAAATCTTTCAAAGAGGAGATTATGTTCAATCGGATCCGCATCGGTAATGAACAGCACATAGGATACAATCGACCCGGCTGCCGAACCACGTCCAGGGCCGATCAAAATCCCCTTTTCCCTTGAATATTTAATAAAATCCCAGACAATCAGGAAGTAATCGCTGAAGTTCATTTTTTTAATGATCGATAGTTCATATTCAAGTCTTTCTACATGCTGCCGCGATGGTTTTCCGTACCGTTTTTCCAGTCCATGAAAACAAAGCTCCTCCAACATTTCATCAGCACTTTTTCCCGTAGTGACCGGAAATTTCGGCAAATGTCTCGTACCAAAGTCAAGCATCACATTGCACTCTTCAGCCATTTTTAAGGTGTTTTCCAAGGCTTCTGGATACTCTGATAACAGCTCAGTCATTTCTTTTGCTGTTTTCAAGTAAAATTCGCTGCTGCCAAGCTTTTCTCGACCATCATCTTGGAGTTTGTCCCCATTCTTGATCGCAAGCAGGCACTCGTGGGCAAAAGAATCCTCTTTTTCCAAATAATGCACCTGATTGGAAGCTGCCAATGGCGTATTGGTATCTGACCCTAGATCGTTCAGCTGTTTTATCAGCTCTCTCTGACCTGGGAGGCCATGGTCCTGTATCGCCAGATAAAAGTTTTCCTTCCCAAAAATTTGTTTATAAGAATCCACAGTAATTGCTGCTTTTTCTCTTTCTCCATTTGCCAAATAATATTCGATTTCACCGATTTTACCTGGTGTCATCGCAAATAGTCCGGCGGCATAATGCTTCAGCCACTTTATCGGAATTCCCGCGGGGGATTTTGTCTGAACAGCACTTGAAATTTTAATCAGATTCTGGAAGCCAAGATTGTTTTTCGCAAGGAGAACAAGCGGGAAGGATTCATTTTCCAAAGAGGAACTGACGACATCAACTGTTAAGCCCAACAATGGCTTAATCGAATGCTTCAGGCATTCTTTATAAAACGCAACCGATCCATACATCACATTATGATCGGTCAGTGCGAGTGCGGAAAAGCCTTTTGCCTTTGCATCGCGGACAAGCTGCTCGACAGTGGCGGTACTGGTGAGCAGGGTGAATGCACTATAGACATGGAGGTGAATAAACGGCATTTCTCTCACACCCTTTAAAGATAAGATTTATCTCATTCATTATAATCTTTTCAGGAAAAAAAGAAAATATGTTCTCCTTTGTTTTACGTAACTTTACACATATTGACGACGGATTGTCCATATAGTGAAGTACAAGCAAAAAATCGATTTAATACGAGGGTGAAAACAATGAACCAGCCATTTATTCCGGGGTTGTTTGAAGCATATTTCATTGCGCTAGGTGTTTTGCTTGGCGGCTCTTTAATCGGAGGATTGGCCTCTTTTTTAACAGGACAGCCGTTAATGACGGAAATCGCCCGCTTCTCCAGCTCGATCCGAATTTGGGCCATCATCGCGGCAATTGGTGGCACGTTTGATACAGTCTACAGCTTTGAAAAAGGACTTTTTCACGGGGAAACAAAGGATATTTTCAAACAGTTTCTATTGATCCTCACTGCCATAGGCGGCGCTCAGACTGGGGCTCTTCTTATTGACTGGCTGACACAGGAGCATATCTAACATGAGGATCCCTCCATATTATCGAAGACCAGAATGGCAGCGATTTTTTTCCGGTGCAGCAATTGGTGCACTCGTCAGCTGGATCTTATTTTTATATTTAAATGGTGAATGGATGGAAATCCACGCGAAAACGATCGAGAAGCAAAAAAAGGAAATCGCTGATTTGAAAAGTGACATTGAAATTTGGATGGAGGATTATGAAGAGTTAAACAAAAAAAACCAGGAAAAGTTAACCGTGCAGGAGATTAAAGTGAAAATTGTCAATGCGAAAAAGTATAAACAGTTAGATACCCTAAGCATCTACGAAATGGAAGAGGAAATGCAAGGCCAATTAAATATGCTTCTTGCAAAAGACCTCGATTCTGTTTTTCAAAGCCGGGAACTAATTACAAGAGTGATTGAAAACAAATCAATTGGAATCGGCGATAAACACTACAAACTGAAAATCAAGTCCATGGTCATTTATACTTCAGTAAGCATTTTGGTAGAAATTACTCTGGAATGAACTGGTTTTGGTTATTTTTTTTCAGTAAGAAAGGTGCGTTTCGAAGAGACGCACCTTTTTATCATTCTCTGCAGGCTTCGATAAGGTCTTCCAGGACACGGTCGACTTCATCCCATGAGTAGATCGATGCTCCAGCGGCGAGCGGATGACCGCCGCCATGATATTTTCTGGCAATCGTATTGATGACAGGGCCTTTAGAGCGGAGGCGCACACGAATTTGGTCCTCTTCTTCGATAAAGAACACCCATGCTTTTATTCCCGCTACATTGCCGAGTTCACTAACAAGCAACGATGCTTCTGAAGGCTTTACAGCATATTTGTTCAGCAATTCCTGTTTCATTTCAACCTTCGCTGCACCGTTTTCGAGCAGCTCAAAGTTTTGAAGGATGTATCCGTTGAGCTTCACCACATTCGGTGGAAGCTCATACATTCTGTCATATAGCTCTGTACGTGAAAAATTGTAATGGATCAATTCTCCGGCATAGGCAAATGTTTTATTGGTCGTGCTTGGATAAAGGAATCTGCCTGTGTCGCCGACAATTCCGGCATATAGCAATCTGGCCGCTTCATCAGACATCCTAAGTCCCCGATTCTTGAAAGTTAGAAAAAATTCATAAATCATTTCACTCGTAGAACTTGCAGAAGTATCCACCCACTGAAGATCCCCATATGGATCTTCATTCGGATGGTGGTCCATTTTCACAAGCTGTTCCCCTAGGCGATAACGCTCATCACAAATCCGCTCGGCATTTGCGGTGTCACAAACAATGACAAGAGCCCCTTTAAAAATTTCATCCTGCACGGAGTCTAGCCTCCTCAGGTAATGAAGGGAAGGTTCCTCTGCGCCAACGGTGTAAATATTCTTTTCTGGATAGGAGGTCTTCAAAATTTCCGCAAGTCCTCCCTGTGAACCATATGCATCAGGGTCTGGCCGGACGTGGCGGTGGATAATGATGGTCTGATAATTTTCAATTGCCTCAAATATTTTCTCTTTCATCAAAATGCTCCTTCACCTTTTTTCCTATCTCAATTATGAACATATTTTTTGGAAAAGAAAAGTATGAACATCTATTGGCAGATTTTCTCCTTATGATTGGCAATCTTCTTTGATAAGCTGTAAAATAAAATGGATTATTGAATTTGGAGGAATTGCAATGCCTTTGCTCGTATTATTAATCGTTCTTTCTTTCGTCTTTTATATCTTTTACAAGATTAAATATGTCCGCAGTAAAAGACCTGCTGAACGAAGCTGGCTTTCTGCAAAATCCAGCATTGCCCTTGGACTTTTCATTGCGTTATTCGGGATGAATCAGTTATTCCTGTTCCCGACGACTGTCACCTACATTGTTGGTTCGATCTTCATTGTCATCGGAATATTGAGTGTATGGGGCGGAATCAAAGCCTATAAATTCTACCTTCCACATGCCATTCAGGAAGCTAAGGAAAATTACCGTTAAAAAAACCGGATCCTGCCTTGGACCGGTTTTTTCATTCTATTAATGCCTGTCAATCAGCTGGCACATCATCATCGCCTTCCCAACTAACACATCTTCATTGAAGACTTCAATGTCGACCTTCCCAAACTTTCTCCCTACCTCGAGCACCTTCGGGTAGATTTCGATGACACTGTCCATTTGTACAGGCTTGATAAAATAGATCGTCATGTTTTCGACGACCAGATCTCCTTTTTTATACCCTCGCAGCACACGGTTGGCCGCTTCTGTTACGATGGTTGTAAAAACACCATAGGAAATCGTCCCGATGTGGTTCGTCATCTGCGGAGTCACCTGGCAGCGAAAACTGTCTGCATCCTTTGTTTTTCCTTTTGTCAGGACCATTTGGCTTGTCACCGTATCATCCAGCGTCTCTCCTACCTGCGGCTGGCGCTGTACCATCTGAAGCGCCTTCAACACGTCTTGTCTGCTGACGATGCCTTGAAGCTTGTTCCCGTCATCAACAACCGGCAATACCTCAATCCCTTCCCATACCATCATATGGGCAGATGAAGCAACACTTGTCAATCCGCTGACGGTCATCGGATTTTTCGTCATTATTTTCTCAATCAAGGTATCCTGTTCATGCCCCATGACATCCTTCGAGGTAATCATCCCGATCACTTTCATATTGTGATCAACGACAGGAAAACGGCTGTGCAGCGTTTCGTCCTTATGACGATACCAATCTGAAACAGTATCATTCGCTTTGAGAAAAACTGTTTCTCCTACCGGGGTAAGAATATCCTCAACAAGAATGATTTCTTTTTTGATCAGTTGATCATAAATAGCACGATTGATCATGGTTGCGACTGTGAAGGAATCATAACTGCTTGAGATAATTGGCAGCTGTAATTCATCTGCCAGCTTTTTGACATGGTCCAAAGCGTCAAAACCGCCTGTTACCAAGACAGCTGCTCCGGCTTTTAGCGCAAGCTCGTGCGCATTATCGCGGTTTCCGACGATCAGTAAATTTCCCGCACCTGTATAGCGCATCATCGCCTCCAGTTTCATGGCGCCAATGACAAATTTATTCAATGTTTTATGAAGACCAGCGCGGCCCCCGAGGACCTGCCCATCGACGATATTCACCACTTCTGCAAAGGTGAGCTTCTCGATGTTCTCTTTCTTTTTCCGTTCAATCCTGATGGTGCCGACACGTTCAATCGTGCTGACATATCCTTTGTTTTCCGCTTCCTTTATGGCTCTGTATGCTGTTCCTTCGCTTACGTTAAGCGCCTTGGCGATTTGGCGTACCGAAATTTTTTCCCCTATTGGCAATTCGTCTATATATTGAAGTATTTGTTCATGCTTAGTTGCCAAGACCTTCACCCTTTATGATATTTTTCCGTTCCATGCAGTTCTATCCATTCTTCATTATAAGGTTTTAAAGGGCTTGATTCAATTGTCTTAGGGTCCAAGAGTTAATTTTGAGGAACGATCCGGGTAAAAAAGAAATTTTTGTGAACGAACTCAGCCAGTGTAGGAACGTGATTTTCTTTTCTGAACGCTTTCCATTTTCTGGTTTCCTGTTCGGATCTTCCTTTGCGAAGCGTATAAAAAAGCGGACAGATTTCCGGCAAAAACTAGCAGCGCAAGAAACAGCCATGAGCCTGCAAATAGAGCTTCCGTTCCTCCCGCCTGTAGATTGAGCTCAGGCAATGCGATGTAAAGCATCACACCGCATAACAGCAAATACAATAAATAACGGTTATTCTTCATACTTCCCCTCCTAATAGGTTGTCTTACTACATATTTATGCTTACGGGTTCAAAAAAAGCAGCAAGAATCAGAAAGGCTGCACAAATTTTGTGCAGCCTTTCTGATTATAAATCGATTACTTCTCCTATCTCGAGGACTCTGCCTTGATTGTTTTTCAACAATCTCACAAATGCATGCGGATCCTGCTTGATTGGCGGGAATGTATTGAAGTGGATCGGTACCACTTGCTTTGCACCGAGGAATTCTGCTGCCAGTGCGGCATCCTCCGGTCCCATTGTAAAATTGTCGCCGATCGGTAAGAATGCAAGGTCAATTGGATGCCTCTTTCCAATTAACTTCATATCCGAAAATAGACCAGTGTCACCTGCGTGGTACACGGTTTTTCCTTCTGCCATGAACAGGATTCCCGCAGGCATGCCACCATAGATGATTTCATTGTTTTCAGTGATTATTCCGGTTCCATGAAAGGCCTGGGTCATTTTGACCTTACCAAACTCAAATTCATAAGCTCCGCCAATCGACATGCCATGGGTTCTTAAGTCCTTCCAGCTTAAATAGGTAGCTACTTCGAAATTAGCAATTACAAGCGAGTCATGTTTTTTCGCCAGTTCAACCGTATCTCCTAGATGGTCTCCATGTGCATGGGTGAGGATGATCACATCTGGTTTCACATCCTCCAGCTTCAGATCAGTCAAATGATTTCCTGTGATGAATGGATCAATCAAGATGGTTGTACCATTCGTTTCCATTTTTACAACAGAGTGGCCGTGATAAGAAACTTTCATAATCCTGCTCCTTCCAGTCTAGGCTTTTTCCCCCCTAATATTACCTAATTTCAACACCTTTTGGAAATGTCCTGCTTCGACAACCCCATCCGTTAAAAGTTTTACTTTTTCTCTAGTAATTGCTACTCTCAAAGTGTGTACCTATGGAGGAGGAATAGCTATGACAGAAAGATTGACCGCGTTAGCCGATTGGATGAAGGACAATGATGTTGATGTCACTTTTATCACATCTCCCGACAATGTATTTTATTTGAGCGGTTTTTTAAGCGATCCACACGAAAGGCTGCTGGCTGTTGTTGTGTTCCAGGATGCTGAACCTTTCATGATTTGCCCGGCAATGGATAGGGAAAACGCCAAAAACGCCGGATGGGAGCTAGAAATGATCGGTTACAGTGATACGGATGATTCAATGGAACTTTCCATCCATGCAATGAAAAAGCGTGTCCATGCATTGAAGAAAATGGCAATCGAGAAGGAACAGCTGAATGTCGAGCGTTATGAAAAGCTTGCCGGACTTTTAGGCAATGTTGCATTCGTTTCAGCAGAGGAAAAACTGCGCCGGATGCGAATGGTGAAAACAGAAACAGAATTGCAATTGATTCGAAAAGCATGTGAGCTGGCTGATTTTGCAATTGAGACAGGAGTCAGTGAAATCAAGGAAGGCAAAACCGAGCTGGAAGTTCTCGCTTCCATTGAGTATGAATTAAAGAAAAAAGGCGTTACAGAAATGTCCTTTTCAACAATGGTCCTTACTGGTAAAAATGCCGCAGCACCACATGGCACACCAGGGCTGACGAAAATCCAAAAGGGTGACCTCGTCTTGTTCGACCTTGGCGTCGTGGTTGATGGCTACTGCTCTGACATTACCAGGACCGTTGCCTACGGCGAAATCAAAAAACAACAGGAAGACATCTATCACACTGTGTTGAAAGCCCAATTGAAAGCTTTAGAAACTGCTCGTACCGGGGTATCCTGCTCAGAGGTTGACATTGCTGCACGGAAAGTAATCGAAGAAGCTGGATACGGCAACTACTTCCCGCACCGCCTCGGCCACGGACTCGGAGTCAGCGTCCACGAGTATCCATCCTTGACAGGCTCGAATCCTTTACTAATGGAAGCAGGGATGGTATTCACTGCTGAACCAGGAATTTATGTACCAGGTGTAGCGGGCGTAAGAATAGAGGATGATGTAGTCATCACCGAAGATGGAATCGAAATTTTAACGAAATACCCTAAGGATTTGGTATTTGTATCATAAACGAGGCAGGCAGTTTGTTGTTTCTACATATGTTTATTACGAAATTTACATATGTTCCCGCGCCTGATATATTATTCAAGTAAGTATCACACAATAACTTTGATAGAAAAAAGCGTCGATATTTTTACAGGAAAGGGTATGTTGAGCATGACGAATGATTTAGCGAGGATGATCGATCACACATCGCTTAAAGCAAATGCAACGGAAACAGAGATTGTAAAATTGGCAGAGGAGGCAAAGGAATATCAATTTGCTTCTGTATGTGTTAATCCTACATGGGTAAAGACGGCTGCTGAAATCCTGAAGGAGGCGGATGGAGTAAAAGTTTGCACCGTCATTGGCTTCCCGCTTGGAGCGACGACTTCTGAAACAAAAGCATTTGAAACGAAAAATGCGATTGAAAATGGGGCAACGGAAGTAGATATGGTCATCAATATTGGTGCTTTGAAGGATAAGCAGTATGACTTTGTTGAACAAGATATCAAAGCAGTTGTAGCCGCAGCGAAGGGCAAAGCATTGACTAAGGTAATTATCGAAACATGTCTGCTGACTGACGAGGAAAAAGAAATGGCTTGCAAGCTCTCTGTTCGTGCTGGGGCGGATTTCGTCAAGACCTCTACAGGCTTCTCAACCGGCGGAGCAACTGTGGAGGACATCCGTTTGATGAGAAAAATAGTCGGCCCAGAGATCGGCGTGAAGGCATCTGGTGGCGTGAGAAGCCTTGAAGATGCACAAAAAATGATCGAAGCTGGCGCAACAAGAATTGGCGCAAGCTCTGGAATTGCAATTGTTAACGGCTTATCATCAGACTCTTCATACTAAGCAACAAACAGACAATTGGGGGGCTGAGTGATGGATAAAAAAACGCTTATTAACCTAGCTATCGATGCAAGAAGCAAGGCATACGTTCCATACTCTAAGTTTCAGGTTGGGGCTGCGATTATTACAAGCAATGAGAAAGTGTATCTCGGCTGCAATATTGAAAATGCCTCTTTCGGACTGACAAATTGTGCCGAAAGAACTGCCATTTTCAAAGCCGTTTCTGAAGGAGACACCGAAATCAAGGCAATTGCAGTAGTTGCAGATACGCAAGGTCCGGTTTCGCCTTGCGGTGCCTGCCGCCAGGTTATTGCCGAATTTGCGACTAAGGATACGAAAATTTACCTATCAAACCTGAATGGTGATGTAAAGGAAACAACAATTGATGAAATCCTTCCAGGCTATTTCACCTCAAAGGATATGGAAAGGGCCGATCGGTAAGGCTGCAAGCGGAAATTGCTTGCAATGATTTCTTCCAAAAAAATCAAACAAAAAAAACCGTCCATGCGAGGACGGTTTTTTTTGTTTTGCGTTATTATTTTGCCAGTACGTTTGTCAGTACTGGCACAACCTGCTTCTTGCGGGAAACAATGCCTTTAAGTGTCGCAGTATTGTCTTTTAACGTAACACCGAAGGCTTCTTCGACTGCAGAAGCCATTTCCCCAATCGCAATCGCAGCAGAATCATTTGTTAAAATGTCCGTGATGACCAGCAAGAATAAATCAAGTTTCTTTTCAGTCACTTTCTTGATCAATGCATCCTCCAGTTCCACCCTGCGCAAGAGAACATCATCGACGTCCACCGTATTGACTTGAGCGATTTCAACCTTATGATCTCCCATCTGGAATTCCTTCGCATCAAGGGAAACTAACTCTTCAATGGTTTTGCTGCTAAGATCTGCGCCAGCCTTTAGCATTTCAAGACCGTATTTATCTGCATCCACCCCTGCTATTTCAGCCAGTTCACGAGCAGCTGCCACATCCTGATCTGTGCAGGTTGGAGATTTGAACAGTAAAGAATCGGAAATAATTGCAGACAGCATCAGTCCAGCAATATTCTCTTCAATTTCGATATTGTTTTCCTTGTATAACTTTTTCAGGATTGTCGCTGTGCATCCTACAGGCTCCACACGAAAATAAAGCGGATCGCTTGTCTCAAAATTGGCAACGCGATGATGGTCAATGACTTCTACTATTTGCACATTCGCAATATCCTCTGCGCTTTGCTGACGTTCATTATGGTCGACAAGAATGACCTTCTCCACTTCTTCAGAAACCCTGCCAGCAAGACGAGGCGCTTCCGCGTGGAAATAATCTAATGCAAATTGAGTTTCCCCATTGACTTGGCCTAGACGTACAGCTTCTGCATCGACACCTAGCTTTTGCTTTAAGTTTGCATACGCAATCGCCGAGCAGATTGTATCTGTATCAGGATTTTTATGCCCAAAAACAAGTACTTTTTCCAATCACGACACTCCTCAGGTTAAAATTTCACGGAAATTCTATCAGAGAACCCGTATCCAATAAATAATATACGCTAAAACCGAAAGATTTTAAACAGATTTGAGAAAAACCGGGCAAAAACCGCCCGGTCCTTTTTGGTTTGGCCGATCATCGATTTCCACTCCAGACACTCGCTTTCCGCGGGGCGACAGGTGAGCCTCCCCTTGCTTCGCTCAAACCTATTACGATCGCAACCGAGCCAATCACCATCCAAATAAGTAATTTCACCCCAAACCTGTAAAAATAATAGGGGTTTCTTGACAACTTTTCGCTCTACACCCTCAAACCTGTCAAAATAACGGGGCTTTCTTGACAA
>NZ_JXIQ01000077.1 GCF_000934845.1 Mesobacillus subterraneus | reverse complement strand
AAGCGCTGCCCGCCGATAACGCCACGTCCTGTGGCTGGCGGGTCTAGCACATCCTGTGCCTCGGAGGGCTTGACCGGTGAAGTCGTTCTTATTTTTATGAAAAGAAACCCTATGTGAAGTTCCATAGGGTTTCTTCCTGTTCACTTATTCATTTTAGTGAGAAAATCTCCTAGCAGGTCATCCAGATCTTCCTCTGACTCTTCCTTTGCCGCTGCTTCTGTTTGCTGGGATGAATCCCATTCAAATGCATCTAAATCATCGTCCAGCTCCATGTCTGCGATTTCCGCACTGGAGGCCGATTCCTTCGCTCCCGGAGCTTCCAGTTCGGACGCTGTCGGGAGCATGGTTCTATCCTCCTGCAGATAAAGAGCTTCATCAATTTCCGTTGACTTGCTGTTCAATGAGGCCAGCAGTGCGGTTGCCCTCAACGGATCCGCTAATAGATGATAAACAATATTGCCCAACAACGCTTCGGAATGCTCATGCTTAATCCAATCCCGCTGCGATTTGCTGAGACTGCGAGGAAGCGGGATGGTAATCGTTTCGCGTTCCCTCGAATAGGAATTTCCCACACCTTTTACAACAAATTCGGCAATTTTGCTCGAAAAGTTTCTTCGCTCTGTTTCCTTCAAGTTTTGAAGATGTCTTAAAATATGGTCTGGTGTATCAGAGGGGACACGAAAGGACAATGCTTGACCTCTCTTAATCTCATTTGGGTTGGTTTTTTTCATAAAATCACCTTATCTTAGCTTTTCACAGGATCAGAAGCGGCCTTGCTGCTTTTTTCTAACTTTTTCACATAATCCATAATGAGCTTGTAATAAGCGTTCGCCATCATCCAAATGCTTTCTTTTTCATCCTCGAAAAATTCGATGTTATAGCCATCAAGATTATTGTTCAGTGTTTTGATGTATTCTTTTAAAACCGTTGCGCCTCCGCCAACAAAATAGCAGATTTCTGTCTGAGAATTCTTTGCCCATACATTGCGAAGCAGGCGGTATTGCTTTTTAGCTAGTTCAAGCAGAATACGGTCTGTGATGTCATGAACGCTTGTACGGCTTCCTTTTACCATGATATGGTTGCGGTCATTCTTGCGTGTAATGATTTCCACAACATCCGTACGGCTGTCTAGCTCGACGCCATGTTTGCTGCGAATCTCTTCCCTGATTTGTTCAAGCGCTTCTGCTACACCAAGGTTGAAACCTTGAGCCTTGTCATCATCGACATTGCGGTTTTTGATGACAGCGATATCTGTTGATAATCCACCGATATCTTGGATCAAAATTCTTTTATCAATCAAATCCTTATTAATGATTTTCAGATTGTTATCCATTACAAGATTAATATAAGCCGCGAATCCTTCAGGATACACCTTTACTTCATCAAATTTGATATTGACTTTCAGTCCCTGGTATTTTGGCGTAACAAGAAATTCTACTTGGTGGACCGATCCTGCTAGTTTTGAACGGTAGCCAGCATCCTTTCCTTCTTTTACTTCACGCAGCGGCAAACCAGTGCCGAGCGTATAATTCGCATCAATGACATTCTTGTTTCTCGGGAAAAGCTTATCATTTCCTTCCTGTACTGCATCCAATGCAAGGGTAGCGAAAAGCATGACCAGTGTCTGATCTTCCTCTGACTTGCTGCTTCCCGGATCGAGCTCTGTCGCATTGTCGCTTTTCGTTGCCAGGTTTCCGACACGATAGATTACGTTATTCTCTTTCAGGGCAGGGGAGTGGACGCGAATATGAATTCCATCAAGCGGATTCTTCGTATCAAGTTCCTCAATCCCAATTACCGGTCGGTCTTCCGTATCCCTTGCTACGATATTGGGGATATTCAACTCATTATCAAATTCTCCAAAAATAGCTTTAATAGAATCATTTCCAACATCAACTGCTGCAATTCTCGATTTCATCATTTCTATCATTCCTTTTCTTTTATGTATATTTATCTTCTATTCTAAAGGTAAAGGGAAATAATAGATACTGCAAGAGGAACGAGCAAAAAGAAATGTAATTGTAAACTTGCAAACGAGACCAAGATTGTATACAACAAATACAAAAACGTATACATATTGAATTTACGCCATGTATACACTTATGTAAACATGTAAACACATTTGTGCACATTACGTTTACAAAGTGTATACATGTTTACAAAATGATTATAAGGCTTTTGTATAGTGAAAAACCCCCTCTTCATTCCACAGATTCCTATTTTACTTACAAGTATAGATGGATTTGCAATAGCATCATGGAATCCATTTGCCACACGTATCGTTCAATGAATGGATATAGAAGAAAAGTACGAGCGCTGGAGCTAGCCAATTATCGAAGCGGACTTTTAAACTTTCTTATCTATCAAAAAAAGCCCCCGTGGATGACAGCATCCACGAAGGCAAGTGTTAATCTTCTCGTATTTCCCGGCGATTCTTTTTAAATAGCTTCGATAACACTTCGTAGACGATCGGTACTACTATCAGTGTTAACAGGGTGGAGCTTGTTAAGCCGCCAATTACCGTGATGGCCAGCCCTTTAGAGATCAAGCCTCCGCCTCCTGAGCCCATAGCCAATGGAATCAGCGCACCGACAGTGGCAATAGCCGTCATCAGAATTGGACGTAATCGCGTAGCACCAGCCTCGAGAATGGCTTCCCGCATCGTCAGTCCATCCCGTTCCATATGAATGATTCGGTCAACGAGTACGATTGCATTCGTTACCACAATACCAATCAGCATCAACAGACCCATCATCACCGAGACGGAAATCGTTTCGCCACCAATAAGTAAGCCGACAAACGAGCCGATTACAGCAAATGGAAGGGAGAAGAGAATCGCAAATGGTGCAACTCCTTCACGGAAGGTGACAACCAAAATGAAGTAAACAATCGCAATTGCTGCGAGCATCGCAACACCTAACTGCGAGAATGTTTCCGTCATGTCTGCTTGAACACCAGCGACGCCTACTTCAACATTCTTAGGAAGGTCTAAGGCGTCAATTGCCTTTTGAGCTTCAGCAGCTGTTTTTGAAATATCATCCTCTGTAACCGTTCCTGAAACAGACGCATAATACTGCCCTTTACTGCGGGCCAATGTATTCATTGTTGTTCCTTTTTCTACGGTCACTAATTCTGATAATGGTTTCGTTGTTCCCATAGCTGTAGGAACTTCTGTATCCAGCAGATCATCAACCGACTCAGGCTCCTTTTTCTGTTCCTGCTGGACGATGACATCAAGTGAGTTACCATCTTTTTCAATGGTCGTCAATGCATCTTTTGTTTTATTCGGGTTTAGCATCATCACGATTTGCCCTGCTGTTAACCCGTATTGCAGCAATTCATCCTGTTCGACTTTAAAGGTGTATTCCACGTAGGCATCCTCTGCAGTGGAACTTACATCTTCTAAGCCGTTAATTCCTTTCAATTCTTTCTCAGCCAACTTGACAGAGTCAGTAAGTTTTTGAAGATCTTCGCTGTAGAATGTGTAGCTAATCTCGTTCTCCGGCATCGACGTGCCCCCGAAATTTTGGCTCTTCCATTCACCGCTCTGTCCGATATTGAAAACATATTGTTCAATTTCTTTCTTAACATCGGCGAAATTGTCCATTTTAGGATCAAATATCAAGTACATTAATGCGCCGCCAGAACCTGCTCCCAACATTGCAGACATTTGATCCGCTTCTTCGGTAACAGAGATTTGGACAATGTCAATCTCGTCACGCTTTAACATTTCCTCTTCTACTTTTCCTACATTCGCCAAAGTGTCTTCCTTAAGCTCCCCTGCTCCAGGCGTATAGGTTAAATACATCACCTTTTCTTCCTCGCTGCCCATGAAGCTAAAGCCGATTACCGGAGTAAGCGCAAGGCTTCCTGCTAAAAGGACAACCGCAATAAGTGAAGTGATGACTTTATGGTTAAGCACTTTGTTTAAGATATTCTTATACCAGCTCGCCAGTTTTCCAGTCTGTTTGTGGCTGCTGTCTGTTTTTTCACCATATAACTTCTTTCTGAAAAGGAAGTGCGACAAAGCTGGAACGATCGTAATCGCAACAATCAAGGAAGCACCAAGGGCAAATGTCATTGTTAATGCAAATGGTGCAAACAATTCGCCAACCATGCCACCCACAAAAATCAATGGTGCAAAAACAGCCACCGTGACGAGAGTTGACGACAAAATTGGCTTGAACATTTCAATTGTTGCTTCACGAACTAAGGCACGTCCAGATAACTTTTCCTCCTTCAAGTGAAGGCGACGATATATATTTTCTACAACAACAATCGAATCATCTATTACCCGCCCAATGGCAACCGTGATTGCCCCAAGCGTCATAATATTAAGCGTTATTCCCAGCCAATTCAACAGCAGAAGTGACATGAAAATCGAAACTGGAATCGAGATAATCGAGATAATCGTAGACTTGAAATCTCGTAAAAATAACAGAATAACCAAGACCGCAATCAATCCGCCAAATATAGCTTTTTCCACCATCGTTGTTACAGAATCTTCAATAGGTTTTCCCTGATCCAGTGACACTTCAATCGAGAGGCCATCCGTTTTACTCTGTTCTTCTTTGACTAAATCCTTTATGGCATTCACTACATCCACTGTATTTGCTTGCTGCTCCTTAACAACTTGGATGGCGATCGCATCCTTGCCATTTGTACGCGAAATGGATTGTACTTTGCCTACAAGCTCAACCTCTGCAATCTCACTAAGCTTTATAAAAGGAGATGGATTTGCTTGCGATGGTGTGACAGGAATCAGCATATTCTTCAGCTGTTCCGTCGTTGTGAACTTGCCATCAACCGCAACGGCCTGCTCGCCTTCTTTAAATTCGAAAAGTCCAAGCGAAACGCCTAAATTACTTGCCTGAATCATTTCTTTGACTTTCTCTTCCGTCAAACCGAACTGCTTCAGTTTCGCTTCATTATATGCGAGATTCACTTCTTCTATATGCTGTCCTGTAATCGTAACCGAAGCGACTCCGTCTATTTTATCGATCTTCGGAAGCAGGATATCCTCGACTGTTGTTGTTAGTTCAACAATGTCCTCTTTCGAGCTGCTGACACTAAGTGCCATAATCGGCATCATGTTCATGCTGATGCTCGTGATCGTAGGCTCCTGTGCACCTTCCGGGAGTTGAATTGCATCCAGAGTCGACTGCAATGCCCGCTTGGCTTCATCCATATCAATTCCATATTCATACTCAACCTGAATATTGGATAGATTGGAATAAGAATTGGAATAAACGTACTTTACATTTTCCAGTCCATCCACCGCTTTTTCTATTGGGATGGACACATCATCCATTACCTTTTGCGGTGTGGCCCCGGGATAAACATCCATCACCATCAAATACGGGATCGATATATTCGGAATTGTCTCCATATTCATACGTGTACCGGAATATATTCCTGAAACCGTGATGATGATGGTTAGCAGCCAAACAGCCAGTTTATTTCCAAGCACAAAATTGACTAGATTTTTCACTATTGCACCTACCTTATTAATCATTTTTCTATCCATTCTAATGATAGTGACTGACCGGTCATCTGTCAATTTTATAAACAATTAGACCACTCCGTCTTTACAAAAACCAGGATTTTAAAATAGATTCCGACACGCAATGGCAATTGGTGGATTTAATAGGACGGCATTGATAAAATATATATAAAGGTCTGAAAAACATGAATGAAAGAAAATGGGATATACTAATACGGTTCACTTGACACTTTTTATATTTTATATAATAATCGTTACTGTATTAGAATTATTCTAGTTTACCAAATAGTTAACTGAATCATTCAGGGAAACTATTTCAAAAATAATTCACCAATTTTAAGGAGGAAAATAATCATGGCATTAATTGGAACTCAAGTTTTACCATTCACAGCAAACGCATTCCACAACGGAGAATTTATTACAGTTACAGAAGAAAACTTAAAAGGAAAGTGGAGCGTTGTAGTATTCTACCCTGCAGACTTCACATTCGTATGCCCTACTGAGCTTGAAGACATGCAAAACGAATACGCTACTCTAAAAAAATTAGGAGCGGAAGTTTACTCTGTTTCCACTGATACACACTTTACGCATAAAGCATGGCATGATCACTCAGAAGCGATCAGGAAAATCGAGTACATTATGATTGGCGATCCTTCCCAGAAGATTACTCGAAACTTCGATGTATTGAACGAGGAAGATGGACTTGCAGAACGCGGAACTTTCATCATCGATCCAGACGGCATTATCCAAACTGTTGAAATCAACGCAGGTGGAATCGGCCGTGACGCAAGCCAAGTAGTAAACAAGCTGAAAGCAGCACAATATGTACGCAATAACCCAGGCGAAGTTTGCCCTGCAAAATGGAAAGAAGGCGAAGCAACACTTAAGCCAAGCCTTGATCTTGTCGGAAAGATTTAAGGGGAACTAACCCATGTTATTAGATGCAGAAATAAAAGCACAATTAGCCCAATATCTTCAAATGATGGAAGGCGATGTGCTGCTTAAAGTTAGCGCGGGATCAGATGATGTATCACGAGACATGCTAGCTTTAGTAGATGAATTGGCAGCAATGTCATCACGTATTAAAGTGGAGCATGCCGAATTGGAAAGAACACCTAGTTTCAGCGTCAACCGTATTGGCGAAGATACCGAGGTTACTTTTGCAGGTATCCCTTTAGGTCATGAATTCACTTCATTAGTTCTAGCTCTGCTGCAGGTTAGCGGAAGAGCTCCTAAGGTCGACAAGAAAGTCATCGACCAGATTAGAGCAATTACAGATGAATATCGATTTGAAACCTATGTAAGCCTAAGCTGCCATAATTGTCCTGATGTTGTACAAGCCCTGAACGTGATGAGCATTTTCAATCCTGGCATTTCCCATGTCATGATTGACGGTGCTGCTTTTAAAGGGGAAGTAGAAAGCAAGCAGGTAATGGCGGTGCCAACCGTATTCCTTAATGGCGAGCCATTCGGAAGCGGACGTATGTCTCTTGAAGAAATCCTTGCGAAGTTGGGCTCTGGCCCGGATGCAGCTGAGCTGGATGATAAAGAGCCTTATGATGTTCTTGTTGTTGGAGGGGGGCCAGCTGGTTCTAGCGCAGCCATCTATGCAGCTCGTAAAGGAATCCGAACCGGCATCATTGCGGAACGCTTTGGCGGACAAGTCATGGATACATTAGCCATTGAGAACTTCATCAGTGTGAAGCATACAGAAGGACCAAAGCTCGTTGCAAGTCTTGAGGAGCATGTGAAAGAATATGGTGTTGATATCATGAACCTGCAACGCGCAAAGCGACTTGAGAAAAAAGACATGATTGAGGTCGAACTCGAGAATGGTGCGGTTCTCAAAAGCAAAACGGTTATTATTTCAACTGGTGCCCGCTGGCGGAATGTCAACGTACCAGGAGAGGAAGAATTTAAGAACAAAGGGGTTGCCTACTGTGCACACTGTGATGGTCCTTTGTTCGAAGGAAAAGACGTCGCTGTTATTGGCGGAGGAAACTCCGGTATTGAAGCAGCAATCGACCTTGCCGGGATTGTAAACCACGTAACAGTAATCGAGTTCGCTCCTGAACTGAAGGCGGATGCCGTTTTACAGGAACGTCTGAACAGCCTGCCCAATGTTACAGTTGTGACGAATGCACAAACAACGGAAATTACCGGAGCAGATAAAGTAAACGGAATTTCATATATCGATCGTGCATCAAGTGAAGAACATCACGTTGAACTACAAGGTGTATTCGTCCAGATCGGCCTAGTACCGAACACAGAATGGCTCAAGGACACGCTTGAACGCACTCGCTTCGGTGAGATTGTCGTTGATAAGCATGGTGCCACAAACCTACCTGGCGTTTTCGCTGCAGGCGACTGTACAGACAGTGCATACAAACAAATCATCATTTCAATGGGATCAGGCGCAACCGCAGCATTAGGTGCATTTGATTACCTGATTCGTAACTAACAAAGACCGCTTTGCTGCCAATTGAGCAGCAGGCGGTTTCTTGACAACTTTGACCCCTTCACCCTCCAACCTGTCAAAATAACTAACCCATAGCACTACTAATCTACCAATGAGAAGCAGCTAACCACTTTAATCACTTTTCTACCAAAAACCTTCAATCCTCTAAAAGGGAATCGAAGGTGGGAATCTTACATACTATGAACTTGTTGTTTATCGTTCAACCCGAGTACGTGGGCTGTAGATTCCTGGATCTCGTGGAATAGTTCCGGATTGGCCGCTAAAGATATTCCATAGGAAGGAATCATTTCCATGATTTTGTCTTTCCATTCGAACATTTTTTCCGGGAAGCATTTTTCGAGCACTTCAAGCATGACGTTTACTGCTGTCGATGCACCAGGCGATGCGCCTAGTAAAGCTGCAACGGATCCATCTGAAGCATGGACGACTTCTGTACCGAATTGAAGTGTGCCTTTGCTTGATTCTGTGTCCTTGATGACTTGTACACGTTGACCCGCGACTACCACTCCCCAATCCTCGCTCTTGGCGTTCGGTATGAATTCACGCAATTCTTCCATGCGCTTTTCGTTGGAAAGCATTACTTGTTCAATCAGGTATTTCGTCAAGTCCAGTTCTTTCATTCCTGCGGCAAGCATCGTTACGATGTTATCCGGCTTTACCGAACGAATCAAATCAAGGTTTGAGCCTGTCTTTAAGAACTTAGGAGAGAATCCTGCGAAAGGGCCAAATAACAACGTCTTTTTGTTATCGATGAATCTTGTATCAAGATGCGGCACGGACATCGGTGGCGCCCCAACCTTCGCCTTTCCATATACCTTCGCGTGGTGCCTGTCCACTATTTCAGGGTTGTTACAGACTAAAAATAAGCCGCTTACAGGGAATCCGCCAATCTGCTTGGATTCAGGTATCCCAGTTTTTTGCAGCAACGGCAAGCTTCCTCCCCCACCTCCAATAAAGACAAACTTGGTTTTATGAAATTCCACAGTACCGGTAGTAAGATTTTTGACCTTGACTTCCCATAAGCCATCACTTTCACGTTTGATATCATTCACACTATGCTTATAGTGAATCTCGACATGTTGATCCTCCAAATGCTCAAACAACATCCGCGTTAAAGCACCAAAGTTTACATCGGTACCCGAATCTATTTTTGTTGCCGCAATCGGTTCAGTAGATGTCCGGCCTTCCATGACTAACGGCATCCATTCTTTCAGCTTTTCCGGGTCATCTGAGAACTTCATTCCCTGGAACATAGGAATAGCCGAAAGCGCTTTATATCTTTTTTTCAAAAAGGTTACCTCATTTTCTCCTTCTACTAAACTCATGTGTGGCAGAGGCCTGATAAAACCTTGAGGATTGTGAATGAGATCGCTTTTTACAAGATAAGACCAAAATTGTCTTGAAAGCTGGAATTGTTCATTCACATGAATGGCCTTGGTAATATCGATTGAACCATCCGCTTTTTCAGGTGTATAGTTCAACTCACAGAGGGCTGCATGTCCAGTACCGGCATTATTCCACTCATTGGAGCTCTCTTCGCCTGCTGAAGAAAGTTTTTCGAACACTTTGATTTCCCATTCTGGTGCTAACTGTTTCAGTAACGATCCCAATGTTGCACTCATCACACCAGCACCAATCAAGATCACGTCTGTAGCTTTCTGTATGCTGCTCATTTTATCCATCCTTGCCCCATATATTGGAGTTAGCGCGTCTGATTGAGACACACTTCTTCCGATTTTGTTAAAACCTTAACATAATCTATTAAAAAAATTGGTCAAAGCTATTTACTGATAATTATAAACTATTTTGCCACTGTAAAAAAGTGTGAAGTCATCCTAAAATCCGAACACATACAAAACAGGCCAAACAATAGAAACAATGGCCCGATAAGAGGATGCTATGAAAAATTCTAAGGTTATCACGTTGTACTCGAAAAACAAACTGTTTAGCCATTTCTTCTATCCCTTAATATAAGCATCCCTTTCGTAAACCAATAAGACAAGAAAACTACCCCAATATCAATGAGAAAAATATAAAATTGATGCATTCCTCGCTCCATCTTCACTAAGCCAATAAAGTTTTCAAATGTTGCGAAGCCGAAAGCGAAAACCACACTAAGCAAGACAGAATATAGATAAAAATTCTTATTATGATTCGTACAATATTGATAGACAAGCAAGAAACCAACTGGCAAGGCAGACGCTGTCATACTAAAAGCTTGAGGAAACCAGGGCGAGAGGAAGTAGGTATGGATGAAAAGACCATAATTTGCAAGGACCAGTTCGACATATGTCCATAGGATATGAACCGTATAACCAAAGAAAAAAATCTCGAATATTCTGTTCCGATCAATGAAAAAATACAGCAAAACCAACGGCAGCAGAAGCAAGGCTAAAACTACCCAGAACTGCCAATTTCCGAAACCTGAGTATTGGTGCCAATAGGAAGTGATTAACTGTGTCAATTCATCGTTTTTTTCCGTTATTTGCTTCCAATATTCCTGGTAACTCACTGAAATAACCCCCACCGATTTTTTTCTTTTCATCAGTTTCCGCTAAAGCTAACAATTTTATACCAAACACCAAGATAGAGGGAAAATTAGTCAAACATTGCATAATTTTTACCGAGGATATAAAATCATCAAAATTATCATCTTAAAAGGTTTAAAAATTAAATAGTTTTATTTTAAAACTATTTATGGTAATATACTTTTCGGGAGGTAATTACTATGCTCAAAAAACCAATTGATTATGAAAAAATTGATTATCTGATTTCCCATTTGATTAGAAGTCTTGGAAAGGAAACACAGGAAATTTTTGAGGAAAAAATTACAATTCCTCAATTTATTGTTCTTCAAACCATCTCTAAAGAGAAAAGATGTAATTTAAAAGATATAGTCAACGAACTAGGGACTACGACTGGAGCTGTCTCTTTATTAATTGATAAAATGACTAAATTGGATTATGTCCTCAGAGAGAGAGATACAACCGATAGAAGGCTTATTTGGATAAGTTTTACAAAAAAAGGTGCGGAATTATATGACCAAATCACCCAAAAAAGAAATGAAGTTTTAGAACATTATTTTAGTAAGTGGACAGAAGAAGAAACAAAGACGTTTATGAATTTACTTACAAAAGCGTTCTCGGAGAAAGGGGAATAATACATGAAGTCATTATTTTCAGCGATTGGTAAATGGATTACGGAGAAATCATTCATATCCATTATATTCATAATCTTAATAACAGTAATTATGGTTATCGGAGCAACTAAAATTGAAGTGAAAACAGGTCAAGATATGATGATTCCAGCTGATGATCCTGTTTTCCAAGATAATCTTCGTTTTCAAAACGAATTTGGCGGTGAATCCATTTTTGTATTGTTATCGGGGGACAAAGAAAAGATTCTTTCCTCAATTGATGAAATAAATGGAATACAAACAGAGTTAGCTAATAATCCTTTAATTGATAATGTATTTAGCCCAGCATCGATTGTTGAATTGGCAGTTGATAAAGCACAACAACAGCAAGAAGCATTTCAACAACAGACAAATCAGGCAGTTGATGCAGCAGTCAACCAAGCTATTCAAACAGCAAAAGCACAAGGTGCTTCAGAAGAAATGCAAGCAAAAGTGGCAGAAGAAACAAAATTACAAGTAATGCAACAAATAGAAATCCAATATGGTGCGCAAATGTTGCAAATGGAAAAAATAGGAGAACCATCATTATCAAACGAGACTTTTGTTAAAACCGTTCTTTTTGATGAAAAAGGAAATGTTCAAGAATTGGCTAATAAGCTTTTACCGCAAAATGGACAGCATGCAGTAATGGTTATAAAATTAGCGGGGAATTTATCGATTGATGATATGAACCAAGCTGTTCATGATGTAGAAACTACATTTCAGGACAAAGGCATTAACGGCCTAGAATCCCTTGTATCAGGAACACCCAAATTAACACAAGCCATACAAGATAGCATGACGAAAGATATGGCAGTTATGCTGGGTCTGTCCGTTGTCCTTATGTTCGTAATCTTATTAATTGTATTTCCAGTTAAATGGCGTTTATTAACTTTGCCGATTGTGCTTCTTGGAATTGTTTGGACATTTGGATTAATGGGATATTTAGGTATCCCACTTAGTATGGTAACAATGGCAATCCTCCCAATCTTAATAGGTCTAGGAGCGGACTTTGCTATTCAGTTCCATAACAGATACGACGAAGAATTTACAAAATCAGGCAATGCAAAAGAATCCGTTATTACTTCCATTAAGCATATGGGACCAGCAGTCGGTATAGCCGTCATTACGATGGCAGCAGGATTTATTACCTTATTGGTTTCCAAAGTTCCAATGATTCAAGACTTTGGCAAAATGTTAGCTGTTGGGGTCTTTATTATTTATATTCTTGAATTATTTTTGATGTTTGCCATCTTAAACATTCGTGATCGAAATAAAAGTCAAACTGTTAAAAAACAACATTCAAATAAGATAGAAAAAGCGCTTGGGTGGTTAGCAAAAAAAGTGGTTGCCAACCCACTGATTGTTTTATTGTTAGCAATTGGCTTATCAATTGGTAGTTTTACATTTGAGGATAACCTTCGTGTGGAAACAGATATTGAAAAACTGATGCCACAAGATTCACCCGCCTTAATAGGGTTAAATAAAATTAGGGATACGATAGGTTCAACTATGGAAATGAATTTTATGATTGAATCTGAAGACGTAACGACACCAGAAATGCTTCAATGGATGGAAGAATTCGAAAAAAGTCAGCTGAATAAATACGAAGCCATTGAATCTTCAACAAGCATGGCATCTGCTTTGATGATGATGAATGATGGTCAATTGCCTGATAATAACGATCAAATTAACCAGTTAATTGAATCTCTACCAGAAGCAATGAAATCATCTATGATTACAAAAGATAAAAAAATGGCATCCATTACCTTTAGCGTGAAAAATATGGGAATGGAACAGCAAAAAGAATTAATAGAAGCCATCGAAAATGACATTCAACCACCTGATGGGGTAGAAGTAACTTCAACCGGTATGATGGTTCTTGCAGTGAAAAGCATTAGCACTTTAACAGACAACCGTCACTTCTCCACTTTCTTAGGAATTGGCGCAGTGTTTTTCAGTTTACTTGTCCTTTACCGTCGAATAAAACAAGCGTTATATCCAATTGTCCCTATTGTACTTGTCATTGGTTGGTCTGCAGCAATGATGTATTTCTTAGATGTTGCTATTAACCCCTTAACAGCCGTGCTAAGTGCATTGATATTAGGGATAGGAACCGAATTCACGATCCTTCTCATGGAAAGGTATCAAGAAGAAAGGGAAAAGGGAATAGAATCAAAGGAAGCTATGGTAACGGCTATGACGAAAATTGGACGTGCGATTACAGCATCTGCTTTAACCGTTATTGGTGGATTTAGTACGCTAATCTTTTCTGATTTTATCATGTTAAGAGCGTTTGGAATTACGACCGTATTAGATACAATGTTTTGTTTAATCAGTACACTATTAGTCTTGCCTTCAATAATTATCCTTTTTGAAAACAAATGGGGCACAAAAAAAATAAAAAATGCCCAAACTGAATAAGAAAGTGCAAGTGGTTAGGAGTCTGTCCGACGGAGTGAAATCCACGTATTTCTATTCAAAATGAATGTTTTTAGACAATAAAACGGATGAATAGGAAGCATTATCGCATAATTATACGCTAAAAATTTTTATCGGACAGACTCGCTGTAGCTGGATAACGCGCAAAGAATGTTAGCGATTGTGCTAAAATTATGCATTAGACATAAATCCATAACCAATTCCTAATTTGTCATGATGAATGCAAAGAAGCAGTGCACTAGGTATAAGCTGCACTGCTTCCTTCATTCCCTTTTACTGTATTCATTTAGGGCGGATGTTCTTTTAGCCCTAACTATAAATCGATAGAACAAGTAGATCGCACGAACATATAAATCAATTGCAATGGAAATCCAGACTCCTGCGATTCCCATTTCGAATTGGATTCCCAGTATGTATACTCCTATTACCCTAATAACCCACATTCCAATTGCAGTACTATACATAGGGCTCTTAGTGTCCCCTGCCCCCTGCAAAGCTCCTGCCAATACTAAACCAACCGCCAATGCCGGCTGAGCAAAGGCATCTATTCTTAATGCTGTCACTACCATATCTACAGCGTTTTTATCAGTCGTAAACCAAGTTGCAAACCAAGGTGACAAGAAGAACAATATCGCCCCGATCAATGACATAAATACGACAGCCACCCATGTAGTCAGCATTCCATATTCAAACGCCTCTTTAGACTGTTTAGCCCCTATACTTTGACCTACAAGAGTGGTAGCCGCTATAGCTAATCCATATCCAGGCATATAAGAAAAGGTTTCAATATTTCCCGCAATTGTATGCGCAGCATATGTATCCGCTCCAATTTTTACAATCAGCCCAAAGTAGAGGACCTGCCCCAGCCGCATGATTAATCTTTCGATTGCTGCAGGAGTAGACAGCTTGATGATTGAATGAGCATCTTTTGTTGATCGAGTTCCCATTAAACGAAAGGATACTTGAGACTTTTTTATATAAAAATATAATGCCAGAGTCCCGATTATACGTACAATGACCGTAGCCCATGCTGCACCAGCTACTCCCAGCCCCGTTAACCCAAGAACGCCAAAAATCAAGATATAATCCAACCCAATATGCAAAATGTTAATCCACCAGCTGACCTTCATTGGCGTTTTCGTGTCTCCTGCAGCGCGCAGAATGCTGCCAAATGTAAACATGAGAGCGATAAAAACGGATGAGACTCCAACAATTTTGAAATACGTTACTCCGTCTGCTAGAACCTTGGAATCGGCGCCCATCAGCTGAAGTAATGGTTCACTGAAAAATATGGTGATCAGTCCAAAAAGAAGTCCAAGAATTGCTGAAATAAACGTTGACTGACGGGCAATTGATTTTGCCTTTTCCAGATCCCCTGCCCCAATATTCCTTGCTATCAAAGAAGACGTTCCAACGCCTATCGCCATAAAGATGGCAATATATACTGCTAAAATGGCATTCGCAACACCAACTGAAGTAACTTCGTTTAAGCCTAACTTGGCAACAAACAAGGTGTCTACAAATCCAACAACGGTTTGGAGAATGTTTTCAATCATCGCCGGAATAGCTAAAGCAAGAATGATAAATAATTTTTGCTTTGTTGTTTTATTTTGCTGGATTTCAGCCTCCTGCATTCTTTCATCCCCCCTTATCGAATAAAATCATCAAAATTCGATGTCTATGCCCATGATGATGGCCATTTTGAAGGTTATGCTTAATGCCCACCTTCCAATATAATATCCCCCCAGGTGGGTAATGTCATTTTATTTCTAGTTTAATCGTCACAAACCCTTGCAGATAGAATCATTTTTACTATTCATTCTTTTTCACCGTACAAATGCACTCGAACTAAAAGAAACTTTAGAAAGATTTTACTTGAAAAGGGTTAAAGCTATCCAAACTAGTGTTATCTTCGGACCGGTTTGTCGATCTCGATGTGCTAGGAGTCTGTCCGATATAAATTTTTTAGCGTATAATTACGCGAGAATTCTTCCTATTCATCCGTTGTATTGTATAAAAACATTCATTTTGTATAAAAATACGTGGATTTCACTCTGTCGGACAGACTCTTAGCCGTTGGAGCGGAAGAAAAAGGGGTTCCATAAAGTCTCTATTTGACTTTTGGATGCCCCTTTTTGTTTTTTATCGTTTCGCGATCTGACGTCTTTTGTTCAGGATAGTTGGCAATAAATTCCTTTAGAAAGTTTGGAATTATAGTTGTCAAGCTCCTCAAAATAGTCTTCATCTGCTTCATAGTTGAGTGTTGCAAATAATCATTCTTGATCCGGATTTTTAAAATACAATCCTAAAAAGAACGCTCCCACTATTGTTGTGACAATTCCCCAAATTAAGTTAATGTTCACACCATGAAGTGATTCTAGTTCAGGCTTAGCTATAAGGCCGGTGAGAAAGATAATGATTCCAATAATCGTTAGCACGAGTCCGATATTTACTCTTAAGTCCAAGAAAATTTTCAAGTTTTGCGCCTCCTTTAGAATAACCAAATGTTGATAAGAACCATTACGATCATGGAGATCGCCCCTAATACAGTAGGCTTGCGATACCATGGCAAATGGGCATGGTTTATTTTTTTGCTCATTCCATAGACAAGACCAACAAGTTCTTTTTCCTCTTTTGGTTTAGTAACGAAGCTTACACCCGTCTCGACCACAAATGCAGCAAAGAATGCCCACCATGCTCTCCAAAAGTTTCCGGCAGCAGGACTTGCATAATGATCGGCTGGAAGTCCGTAATAAAGAATGGCAGCGGTGGCAATGCCGGCTGAAAGGCCCCAAAAGCCGCCCCAAGGAGTTGCTTTTTTCCAGAACATCCCCAACAAGAAAATCGCAAACAACGGAGCATTGAAAAAGCCGAATAAAGTCTGCATGTAGTCCATTATACTCGGGAAGCCCATAACGATATAGGCAGTAAAGATACTGATGATAATTCCCGCAACCGTTGAAATGCGTCCCATCAACAGATAGTGTTTGTCAGAAGCGTTTTTATTAAGATACGCTTGATAAATGTCATATGTCCAAATTTGATTGAATGCGGTTACATTACCAGCCATACCTGACATGAACGAAGCTAGCAATGCCGTTATCCCCAATCCTAATAAACCGGGAGGATAATACTTTGCCATTAATAACGGGAGGGCCATATTGTAATCACCCACATCGCTTGCCTGACCTAATGATGGCAAAAGAATAATCGCAGCCATTCCAGGTATGACCGTAAGGATTGGCATGAGCATTTTTGGAAAAGAAGCAAGAATCGATGTGTTTTGAGCTGCAGTCATGTCCTTGGCAGCCATTGCCCTTTGTACAACAAGAAAGTCTGTAGTCCAGTAACCAAAGGAAAGGACGAAACCAAGTCCAAGCACAATCCCTAGCCACTCAACATTCATGCCGTTCCCTGCAGTTGTAGCCGTTCCTTGCCAAGCGTGGCTAAAACCATCCGGAAGACGTGCCAGTAAACTGTTCCAGCCGCCGACGTCTTTTAAAGAAAGAAAGGTAATTGGCAACAGACCAATCCAAATTAAGAAGAACTGAATAACTTCATTATAAATGGAAGAAGTTAATCCACCAATCGCTACATAGACAAGAACAATCACCGCTGATAGTAAAATACTGGTGGTCATCGACCAACCAAGCAATACCTTTAAAATAAGTGCCATTGCATACAAGCTTATCCCTGACATTAGCACGGTCATGACCGCAAAGGAAATGCCATTTAACGCTCGGGTTGCCTCGTTATAGCGAAAATTTAGATATTCCGGAACAGAACGGGCTTTGGAACCATAGTAGAATGGCATCATCCAAACGCCAAGAAAAACCATCGCCGGAACTGCACCAATTAAGTAATAGTGGACGGTCATTATTCCATATTGATAACCGCTGGCAACCATTCCTAACATTTCAAGTGCACCCAGATTTGCTGATAAAAAAGCAAGACTAGTGATCCACCCAGGGATGGAACGGCCAGAGAGGAAGAAATCTGAACCCGTTTTCATTTTATCCTTGAGGGCGACTCCAACTAGAATTACAAAGATAAAATAGACTGCAATGATAACATAATCCACTAATTGTGGATGGAGTATTGCGTCACTCATTGTACCTTCTCCTTTCAAATTATGGTAGATTTATAAATGAATCCGTTTACATATTTTATGGTATCACAATTCCATTCGGCAAAAAGGTCATATCCCTTCACTTCCTTGCTATCCTTCTAGACTCATTTATCTTTGAAAAAAATGCTCGTAGAAGTGAATAGCACTTTTTTGCCTAGAACCGCAAAAAAATCCACCTTATAAAAAGGTGGATAGTTGCTGGCGGTAGTCAGTTGGCGTCATTCCTGTCACTCTTTTGAACACCCTGCTAAAATAGTTCGGGTCCTTATACCCTACTTCATAACAGACTTCCTTCAAGCTTATAGTCATCTCCGCCATCAATTCTTTTGCCTTTTGAATACGAATATCTGTTAGATAATCGGTAAATGTTTTCCCGTTTTCGCTCTTAAAAATTTTACTAAAATAGTACGGACTCAAATTAACATGCTCGGCTGTCTGTTCCATTGATAGATCCTCGCGGTAATGTTCTTGAATAAATTTTCGTGCACGCTCAATGACATCCATTGCCTTATTCCCTTTATGCTGTAAAATAGTGTGAATCATCATTTGAAGTCTCTTTTCAGCTATCTCTTGCAATTCTTGGAAATCGGCTGCGACAATTGTTCCTTCCTCTAGATGGATACCAAACTGACGGAAATAGCGGCTGATGATCGCTAGTAAACCTACAACGGCATCCCTGCAAGATTTCAGATCGCTGTCTGAATCCTGTTTAAGACGATCAAACATCTGGCGGAAACTAGAAATTATTTCGTTTATGTCCATGCTTTTAAAACCGTCCAGCAAGCGGCGCTCCTCCTCGAAGGTAAAACCATCCCAGCTTGGATTCATCAGGATATCCTCATAATGCCGGATGTTAATGTTAATGTTTTTTTCACCAAGAGCATGGATTGCTTCTTGATATGACTGGCGCAAACCTTCGAGCTTGGTTTGGATGGAGCCAATGCCAATGGAAACCTCTAGACGGAACCGATCCTGCATATAGTCGCTTAATTTTTGGGCCAGTTCTATCGCATCAATCCTTAAGGAGTATCCCTGTTTTGTTCGATCAACTGCAGGAAAGAAGACAATTTGATTCCCAATCATCGGGCCGGCAACACAGGAAACATTTGTTTTCATAAAATTTTTCGCTGCTTCATATAGCTTTCTTTTATCCTTGTTCAATGAATTAATCGGAAGGGCAAGCACGAGGCAATAGCCTGTCTCTATTTGAAACTGGGACAGCTCTGCCAGACGCACAAGATTCAACTCCTGCACCTGGTCGACCATTATCATCATTGCCATTTCGCTTTCCACCAGTGGCATTAACTCCGTCAATTTCTCCTGCATCTTCAGGCTTTCTCGCGTCTTTTCCTTTTCCTCATCCAGCTCCTTGGTCAATCTTTGCAAGAGGGAAACCACCTGCTCTCTTTTAGCCGGCTTTAAGATGTATTCCTTGATCCCAATCGGAACCGCTTCCTTGGCATAGGAAAAATAATCATATGCCGTAATCACAACCATCTTTGTTTTTGGATTCATTTCGCGGATTCTTTTTAATGCATCCAAACCCTGAATCCCGGGCATTTTGATATCCATCAGCACAATATCCGGCTGGTTTTCCTCCGCCTGTTCAATCGCTTCTCGTCCATTTTTTGCATGGAAAATTTTATATTGGCCTGGCAGATATTTATTTAAAATGAACTCTAGGCCTTCCCGTTCCAATGCTTCATCATCAGCAATCAAAATACGATTCACCTTAAACAACCCCTTGTTCCTTTATTTTATCAGGCAGGTTAAAAATCACTGTTGTTCCGGTCGGCTGCTCGGCGGCAATATCCACAAGCTTGTCTTTTCCGTAAAATAGGTGGAGACGTTTAAACACATTTTTTGTCCCCAGTCCTGTCGAATGGCCTTTTGAGATCGGAAGAGCATCTTCCTGATCGAAGTTAAGCAGTGCACTTCGTATCTCCTCCGTTATTCCACTCCCATTATCTGAAATTCGAATTTCAATGCTGTCCACCAGTTTTCTTACTGTTAAACGGATGACGGCACCTTGTTCCATCCCTTCGATCCCATGGACAAAGGCATTTTCGATGATTGGCTGCAAGGTCAGGCAAGGGATCAGCTGATCCAAAGCTTCTTCCTCAATTTCGGAAATAAAGCTTACTCGGTCGCGGAACCTCGCTTTTTGGATGATGAAATATTCCTTGGCATGGTTAATTTCCTCCCGCAATGTCACAGGTTGATCAAGCTTTCTAAGATTATATCGGATTAAATTGGAAACAGATACGGTCAAATCGCTAGTTTCTTCTGCCCCTTCTATCATCGCAAGATTAGAAAGAATATTTAAGGTATTAAATAAAAAATGTGGGTTGATTTGGCTCTGCAAGGCTTTCAGTTCCAGCTCCTTAACTACTTTATCTTTTTGAAGACTTTCCAAGTTTTTGGCCATCAGATCGCGAATGTCCTTTAGCATTTGCCGGAAAGTTTCGGCAAGGATGCCAATCTCATTTCTCTCAGGAAAACGCGGAAATTCAATAGCTAAATTCCCCTTGGAAACCTGCCGCGCCGCCTGAACCAGCCGGCTGATAGGATGAGTGATGCTCTCTGACAAGAGGATGGCAAAACCGGCACTAAGCAGAATGGTCACTACAACCATGTACGCTCCTAATCTATTCATTTTTTCCGTTTGGGTTAAGATATCATAGTAGAGTGGCTGGTAAAAGCTTAATTCCAAATCAACAAGATTTTCACCCTCTTCCTGCAGAAATCGAGCTGTTTTTTCTGCTTTGGCATAACGCTGTGTATAAGCTTCCAAGTCCTTTTGTTCAAAAGAACGGATGACTTCCGATTCCTGCTCGATCAATGTTCCAACCGTGTGATAGAAGTCCTCCTTTGCAAGAGCGTTAGCCCCTTTGAAGTTCGCCAAGGCTGGACTTTCTTTTAATTTTTTCAGTTTCCGTTGATGCTGAGTAAACTCCGATAAGGTGGACGGGGTTGGATTAATCAAATAGTGATTAAGGGAACGGAGAGTTTGCTCCGTCTCATCTGTCGCTTGCTTGTAAAGCAAGATACGATCCATCATAATGTTATAATTTTCCTGGACTTGTTTTCCACTTTGAAAAACAAACAAAAAAACGCCGTTTAAAAGGAGGACCAGTGCCGGAATGAAAATGAATAGCTTGGTGCGAATATTCATTTTACATTCCCCCTATTCAAAATATGGATATCTGTGTAACGAGTAGTCGATACTGTTTGATTTTTGAAAAATTGATCGAGCATTTGGATGGAATCATAACCCATTCTATAAGGCTGCTGGACAATTGATGCATCGATTTTTCCCTGTTTGATAGCGAAAATGGTTTCCGGTAAATCATCAAAGCCAAACACTATGATGTGATCTTTCTTGAGCGTTTTAGCAGCCTGAACAATGGCGACGCCGTCCAGTGCGCTTGTTCCAATAAGAACTTGAATCTCCGGATTTTTTTTTAGCATTTTTTCTGCCTGCTGCTCCGCCAGAATTTGCGATATGCTCGAAGATTGTATATCCACTACCTTGATATCGGGATAGTGTTGCACAATCGATAAAAAGCCCTGTAATCTGAGTTTGTGATTTTCTGCCGTATTGCTGCCGATTATCACGCCAACCTGCCCTTTTCCCTTTAGAGCTTTAACAACTAACTCCCCAAGTTTTTCTCCGGAGGCAAAGTTGTCCGTTCCTACATAGGCTAACCGTCGCGTACCAGGTGCATCGGTGTCTACAGTAATAACCGGAATTCCCTGGGCCATTGCCTCATCCATCAGGGAGGCAAACTCCTCTCCCACTGTTCCTTGGACCATGATGGCATCCGCTTTTGCGGCAATAGCTTTATGAAAATAATCCAGTTGTTCGTTTGGATTAATATGAGCAGGCCCGATATATTCCAGGTTCATGTTGAATTTTTCGGCTGCATCTACTGCCCCCTGCTCTATGGTTTTCCAATAAGGATTGTCAAGCTCCTGTGTAATGAGAATAACATGGGGGCCAGACGCAGACTCAAACTGGTTTGTTTTTTTAACGGAGCTTTGAATCTTAGCGGAGGCGAATAATAGTTGAATGAAAAGATAGATAAATATGAGGAGCAGGATTACAAGCCCCACATGCCATTTTTTTATAGTCAAACTAACTCCCTCCTTTGAATCGTTGATGAACGATGATAGCTGCATACACTATTCTTCATGATAACTTAATCATACTATTTTGAGTACTGGCTAAGGTGATTCTTCTAGAAACTCCAGCACCCCAACCATTCCGAATAGGTAACTATTAGTCTTAAATTGACATCAACCAAAAAAGACAGCTAATTAGCTGTCTCTTTTGTTGATTCTATAGTTTGAAATACTTTATTGCCTTTTTTAAATCGGAAATTTCGTCGTTTAACGATAAGGCTGACTGTGATACGACTTGAATTGCGTTTTGCTGCTCTTCCACTGATGCAGTGACCTCTTCCGTAGAAGCGGCAGTTTGCTGGCTAATCGCTGCTATTTGCTCGATCGAAGTTGTAAATTGCTCTTTAGCCGAAGTAAGATCTTTCATTTCGTCATTAACTTCCTCGATTGCCTGATTAATTTTATCTATTGAGTTAGCAATCATTTTAAATGCAGCTTCGGTACCTTTTACGGCATCATTTTGTTCACTGACTATCTCAGCTGTCTTTTCCATTTCTTTGTTAACAATACTTGTTTCATTTTTAATGCCTGCTAATGTTAGCCTGACATTTTCTGTTGCAGATGATGTTTGTTCCGCCAGTTTTCTTACTTCTTCGGCTACGACCGCAAATCCTTTCCCGTGTTCACCAGCTCGAGCAGCTTCAATACTTGCGTTTAAAGCTAGTAAATTGGTTTGAGCTGAAATTTCATTGATCGTTCCAAGAATCGTTTCGATGTCTTTTACTTTATTTAAAAGTCCGGTAATGACTTCTTGAACTCCAAAAATTAGCACATGACTTTGCTGAGAAGTCGATTTTAATTGTTCTACAGATGCCAGACCAGTTGTATTTGAGTTTTGAGCGTCCTTTGAAGCAAATAACATATGATTGTTTTTTGTATTTAAGTTTTCAATTTGTGAGGCTAATGATAAGGTAATTTGGTTTGTTTCTTCTGTCTCGGATGCTTGTTGAATCGACCCTCTAGAAATTTCTTCGATGGCCCGTCCGATTTCTTCCCCTGATGCAGTTGTCTCTTCAGAAATGGCACTCAGGTTATCAGAGGTTAGACTGATTTCGGATATGGATTGTTCTACCTTTCCGATCAATCCCTTCAGGCTAGTGATCATCAGGGAGAATCCCGTCACAAGTGAACCGATCTCATCCTTCCGTTTCATCTCCTTTATTTCTATAGAAAGATTGCCCTCTGCCACCTCGTTCACCTGATTTGTAATGGCAATGATTGGATCTGCAAGATGCTTGGAAAATAAATAGGTGATGATGCTGCCAATGAGTAAAGCAACACCAAGGGTAATTGCCAGCAATGTAAGAAGGCGGGTTGCCCCAGCATTAAAATCCTTCTTATAAGTGCCGGCACTGACAATCCAACCCCAATTAGGTTCCAGCTCACTGTATGTTATTTTCTCCGCTACTTTATCTGGGTCATTAGGCAGAGCCCATTTGTATGAATAAAATCCGCCTCCTGCTTTTCCCACTTTAATTTGTTCCTGTACAATAAGGTTTCCATCAACGTCCTTTGTTTCCCAGACATTTTCCCCTTCAATTGTAGGGTGTGCAACTTCAAGGCCTTGTTCATCGTAGACAAGGAAATATCCGTTTTCACCTATGTCTATCGGAGTGTGAATTTCCCTTTTCCCATCTCCAATTTTAGGTCCGATTAAATACGTTTTTACTCTCTCTTGAGCCTCTTCTATCGAAACATTCCCTGCTTTTACTTCTTGATCGAGTGAATCAATCATTTGAATGGCCATCTCAACACCGTTTTTTAAATTCGTTTGCCCAAGTTCATTAAGACTATTTTTGGCAGTAACATACCCAACCGTTCCTATAATGAGACTAGGAATAGCTAGCAATAACAAAGACATACTGATTAACTTTCCTTTTAGCGATTTCACCTTGCTGATTCTCCTTTGAAGAAAATTATTCGACCGATTGATAATAAATATATCGGCTGAATAACTTAAAACGTTTACAAGACAAACGGAAATACGGAAAACTATTTTAGTTGCGGTTTTTCCAATGGAGAATTCTTCATCCAATAGTTAATCTCTCGAGTCAACAAGTGGAACCATAATAGAAAAATTCATTTTATCATCCTGATCAATCAAATGACCCATATGGTTTTCAATAAACACAAAATACCCGTTTTGCCCCGATCTTTTTGTCCAAAGTTCAATGGATTTTTCAATTCTTAACAAGCATTTAATGAATGTACCAAAATATTCTCGAGACTCAAAATTAGGGTTTTTTTCCATTAGTATTTCGTAAAGTTCGTTATTGGTATAGGGATCAAAGCTCATTAGAAGTCCATATAAAAAAGACTGATTTTCCGGAGTCACATGATGACTGAAATCGTACTCTACTTGTTTGAGATAAGCGTCAATCGTTAGTAATGCCATTCGAATAGCAGTTAATGCATGCCAACCTGTTCGACTGGGATCTTGGCGATGAAGTTTCAGCAAATTCCCTTCCATTGAAGAAAGTGTATATGCATATTGATCTTCATGGCCCTTTGGAATCCTTCCGAAATCTTTAGCCATCCTAGTTGAAATTCTGTCTAAGTTATAAGAGTCAATCACTATTTTCTTCATCTTCCTATCACCCCGTAAATGTAATTATCTGATTTTAGCTTCAAAATCGTCCCATCTATTATAACTTCACCTATGATCCTAGTCACCCAGAATCTTTTCGATAGATGTCATTAAATGAGCGTTGCCCCCAAAAGGTTAGGTTCGTTGCGTGATACTTTATAGTAATTTTTGAAGGGAGCGAAACAAGATGAAAGTGAAGGAAGTTGCCGATCTAGTGGGTATTAGTGTGCGCACACTACATCATTATGATGAAATTGGATTATTAATCCCAAAGGAAACCACTGAGGCTGGCTATCGGGTATATTCTGACGAGAATCTTGAGACCCTGCAGCAAATCTTATTTTTCAAAGAGCTTGGCTTCCCTTTAAAGAAAATCAAAGAAATTATTGATAGCCCATCTTTTGACCGGCAAGAAGCCCTGGAACTGCAGCATAAAATGCTTCTCGAAAAAAAGAGCCGGCTCGATAAGATGATTGGGACTATCGAAAAAACCATTCAACAGTCGAAAGGAGAAATTCAAATGTCTAATCAAGAAAAATTCGAAGGCTTTGATTTCAGCCACAATCCATATGAACAAGAAGCAAGAAAAAAATGGGGAGATAAAGCAGTGGATGAAGCAAATGAAAACGCAAAAAACATGACTGCCTCCGACCAGGAAAAATTCAATGAAATCTATCGTAACCTCGCCTCTCTTCGCCATCTCTCACCTGATTCCAAAGAGGCTCAAGAAGAGATTCATGAGTGGTATCAGTTCTTAAACAAAATCGGGAACTACTCTCTTGAGGCTTTCAAAGGGTTGGGGCAAATGTATGTAGATGACGAGCGATTCACGAAAAACATTGATCAATTTGGTGACGGCTTAGCGGCGTTCATGCGCGATGCAATGGCAGTCTATGCAGACACACAAAAATAAGGGGAAATAAACAAGGAGAGGTCGATCCTCTCCTTGTTTATGGACTAAACGATTATTTGCACAATCGGTTCCTCTCACCTACTCACTGGGCTATCGACTTACATGTTCCATGACGGGAGTATTCTGTCTGAGAATGATAAATGTCAACGCGACCCTCCTTGTGGTTATATGTTCTCTATACTAATCGAAAGAATCTGAATCTTATTGAGAAAAAATGGGGAAATTGGTATATGGAAGTAAAGAGCTTCACCTTAGAAGTCGGTGCGATGAACTATGGTTTCCATTTAGACGATATTATTGGCTTGGAATTATTACAGGAAATGAAAGCGATTATTAACATGGGTATGCTTACATTAGATAGGAATAAGTAACAGAAAGAATTAGAAAATAAACTCTATTCTTGCCAGTACCTCGTCTGATTATTATTTTTAATAATGTCCCCATTATGTCCCTATTTGGATTACAGTCGAATTGTATATGATTCAAGGAGTTGCGTTTATTCATGTTTTCTACATCTTCCTAGGACTTCTAATTCAATCCATTACCCTTCTCCCATCTGTTAAAGAGCACTACTCTAACATTCAATAGTTTTTGGACTGTAGCCATCTCTCTCATCCTATTCAGCATCAAATCTGTTCAAAAAAATGCAAGTATTTTATTCAATAGCAACGGTCTTTGAGTTATTGCAAATTAACTGAGTCATTTGAAAGGGTATTTCTTTTCTATTATGTTCGAAAGCCCAATGTTAGCAGCAAATACAACCAAATAAACCATAAATGATAAAGACAATTTCCACCCAGTATAAGTAAAAACATGAAATTTCACTGAAATCCATTCTAAAGCAATTGCAACCCCTGCGCAAAAAATAATATAAACGAGAAGATTTAAACTCTTTGGTTTGTATTGTTGATAGAAGTTTACTACAAAGTAAGGAATTGAAGGATATGTGAAAAAATGCAAAAATATATCAAATAGCTCGTGCTTTTCATGATCAATCGTAAAGTAAAAATCATTTGGTTTAATACCAATAGTAATATCAGCTAACAAAGCTAGATATATATTAAATGTCCAAATAACATGGATGGTAACAACTGATAAACGTCTAGGTAATAGAAACAAAAGAACCAATGTCAGCAATGAGGATATGATGATAAATATTTCATTTGCATCAAATCTCTCAGGTAGGGGTAGAATCATACGTATTCACCCTTTTTGTCACTATAAATACGTTTTTCTAAATAGAAGGAGTAGATAGCCAATAATAAGATAATTACAAAGTATCTTATATATCCATAAAAAATATTCCAATGTACCCATTCCAAATAGTTAATATGTACAAAATAGATTTCAATGGAAACAAGTGCTGTTTGGAAGATGAAGAGATAAATAAGTTTCCTAAAAATAGTTCTCTTAGAGAACAAAATATAAATAGACCATAAAAGCAATGCTGGCTTGAGAGACAGCTCAGGAATTTTTTGTGTCCAAAAAATTAATTGACTTGATGGATCTTGCTTTGTTAATTCTAAATTCAAATTAATGATGATACCTGTATTTGTAATTAGAATATTAGACAAAAAATAACTGGCCAAGACGTAAGCCACACTCCTTTTCTTCATCAATACGTACAAAGAAGCAAAGGATAAAATCGCTAAAAATATAAAGAGCCACACTGTTGTCAAAGTACTCACCATCTTAACTTTTCAATACAGTTATTTTTTACACAAAGCATGGAAAATACACGTTTACTCCAAATATTACTGGTTGGATAGGGTAAACCTGTCCACCTGACTTCTTTTTCAAGAAGAATTCTGGATATGGTTCTTTCAACAAGCACTGCTTATGGGCAGTACAATCCTAGTCTCTCTTTTAATCCTTCTAATAGATGAAATCTGCATCAGCAAATGCTGCTTCTGGATCTGTTGTTGCCGTTACCTTTACGTTATCATCGAATTCGCCAACAACCTTTTCTGTAAAAGGCAAGAGTTGCCTCTTACCCTCCAACACTTGCTACGAGTGAATGGCTAATTCTTTCTCATGGGAATCTCACCCACTATATGTTGCAACCTAGGCTCGGTCGCTCTGACAGCCACCGTTTTCATATGCCGCTTTCAGTTCAACCTGTTTTTTATTTGGATAGATACGGAATTTATTGTCTCTGTTGACTAACATGGTTCTTCCACCTCCCTTGGCGAGAATATATGTTCCTATCATTTCGCAGGTGGAAGGTTTTGGCTATCGCCAACCGACATTCATCTCCCACTTACTCACTGGGCTATCGCCTTACATGTTCCTTGAGGTGGGAGTCTTCTGTCGGAGAATGGTAAATGTACAAAAAACTTACTGTAAATGATAAAAATATTATTAAAGTATTCGGAGGTGACTTAAATGAAATGGGAAGACGTGTGCCAAGCGTTTCCGGAACAATGGGTATTAATTGAGGCAGTACAAGCTTATACAAATGAGCAAAGTGAACGAATTTTGGAAGAAGTTACTCCTTTGAAAAAGTTTACAACATCTCCTGAAGCAATGAGAGCGTATCAAGAAATTCACCGTGAGGACCCTACTCGTGAGTTATATGTTCTCCATACTAATCGAGAGAACCCGAATATTATTGAGAAAAAATGGGTAGGTGTAAGGAAATAATGAAGAAGTTATTTGTGGATAATGGATTACTCCTTACAGACATGGAGTTAACATTTAGGGGTGAACAACTCATTTTACAACGGGTTTTAGTTGATACAGGTCGATTATTTCGACTGATTTAGCCGAGAAAATTGGCATCATTGCTGAAGAAAACGATATGATTTATCGTATCAGTGGGGTCGGAGGTTCAGAATTTGTTTTCTCTAAAACGGTTAATTCAATTAAAATTGGTAATATGGAAGTACAGAGCTTTACCTTAGAAGTCGGTGCGATGAACTATGATTTCAATTTAGACGGTATTATCGGCTTGGATTTATTACAGGAAATAAAAGCGATTATTAACATAGATATGCTTACATTAGATATGAATTGTTAATGACGTTTTATAAT
>NZ_JXIQ01000076.1 GCF_000934845.1 Mesobacillus subterraneus | reverse complement strand
TCTAGGAGGCGACACTAGACAAGCGTCTCGAGGGGCTAGGCGCTGGAGCTGGACAATTCTCAAAGTAATTTTATACTTTCTTATTCTGGAAAGAAAAGGCAGTGTGTAAGCAGTTTACTAGCTAAGTACAGGTTCAGCTATTCGACCTGATTTTGCCTTCTCGATAATATCAGTGGCTATCCACACTCCACAGGCGCTTGCCTGTGCGAGTCCGCGCGTAATGCCTGCGCCGTCTCCGCCAACATATAGGCCACTGATTTCCGTTTCAAATTTGTCATTTAACTTTGGACGTGCGGAATAAAATTTCGCTTCCACTCCATAGAATAATGTATGTTCTGAAGCAAGTCCAGGGGTAACCATGTTCAGAGCTTCCGTCATTTCTATCAGACTTTTGAGGGTGTTATACGGGAGAACTAACCCTAAGTCTCCTGGTACCGCTTCTTTTAATGTTGGTTCAAGAAAACCCTCTTTGATTCTTTTTTCCGTTGATCTGCGTCCTTTTAAAAGGTCTCCGTATTTTTGCACAATCAGCCCACCGTTTGAAAGGCTATTCGCCAAACGGGAGATTTCATGGGCGTATTCATTTGGTTGATCGAATGGCTCAGAAAAGGTATGAGACACAAGCAGGGCGAAATTCGTGTTATTGCTTCCACGTTTAGGATCTTTATATGCATGGCCATTTGCCAGCATGATTCCAGAATGATTTTCGACAACAACATGTCCAGATGGGTTGCTGCAGAAGGTCCGGACGGTGGTCCCTACTGACGTATGGAAGATAAACTTTCCTTCATATAAATGTTCATTTATTTCTTCCATGACGACATTGGAAGTTTCCACTCGAACACCAATATCGACCTGATTATTGATCATCTTAAGTTTTCTCTTTTTTAAAAGCTTTGTCAGCCATTTGGAACCGTCACGACCAGGTGCAACCACGACTTTATCAGCAAGAATTTTCTCTCCATTTTTTAGTTCTATACCTGTTACTTTATGACCGACAGGCGTTTTCTCTGTAATCAAATCCTCGATTTCCGTTTTGAACGCCATGTCTACCTTCTCTTTTAAGTATTCAAATATATCCTTTAAAATCTCAAGATTTTGTTCTGTACCGAGGTGGCGCACTTGAGCTCTTAGCAGCTTTAATCCTGCTGCATAACCCCTTCGTTCGATTTCGCGAACCTTGTCAGTCAATGGGTCTGTTATGCTTTCTGTTGCGCCATGCTTAAGATTGATTTGATCTACATAGTTAATTAGTTCGACCACTTTAGAATCGGGAAGATAATCCGTCATCCAGCCGCCAAATTCACTTGTTATATTGAATTTTCCATCGGAATAGGCACCTGCCCCGCCGAAACCATTGGTGATCGAACACGCTGGCAGGCATCCTGCAAAATCTTTTTTTCCTGATGGCGGTGGGCATTTTTCGATTTTCTTTTGTAAAATCGGGCAGTTTCTTCGATAAATATCGTGACCTTTATCTACAAGCAGAACATTCGCTTCTGGCATCTTTAACGATAACTCGTAGCAAGTGAAAATCCCTGCCGGACCTGCTCCAACGACAATCACATCATAGTTTGGTTTCATTCTGATCCCCCACCACTTCAGTTTTTTGCTTAACCAATGGCAAATATACCAAATAAACACGAATTAGTCAATCAAAACACGAACGAAATTAAATTCAGATGAAAAATTGTTCGCAAAAACAATAAGGCTGCCTTGTTAGCTGACAGCCTCGTGAACTATTTACGACTCGTGTTTTTATCAGTTTAGTTGTAGCAAGCACCAATGATAATCAACAAAATGAACAGTACCACGATCAGCGCAAAACCGCCATAACCGTATCCACCGCTGGCAGCTCCTGCATAAGCATAAGGGTAACCTCCGCCGCAGAAGGTCCCATAGGACGGTGCCATTGCCATTGGGGCATTGACAGGCATTGGGGCATTATCATATCCGTACATTTATAAATCACTCCTCGTTTTTTTATATTGCTTTCCCTTTACGGTATGATATGGGTACTTGACCTGTTTGTGCATTAGCCTATTTTTTCCTATATCATTTTTCGCGTCCTTGCCACTTTTTCCATTCATTTACGGACGACAAAACGGTAAAATGGAATAACAAAACCAAATCCGAAAGGTACGTCGATTATGAAATCCAGCGCTAAAAAAGTTATGACCCTCCTTTTGCTTACAGCCACAGTGATTTCCTTTTTAGCGATTCAATCAGAACAATACTTGTCCGAAGATGTAAATGTTTATGAAAAAATCTCCGCCGGTTCCTCGATCAATTACTTGATTATCGGAGACAGCATTGGTCGAGGAGCTGGAGCAGAAACAAAAGACCTAACATGGCATAGCCAGTTTGAGATGCTTCTTAGAGATTTCAGCGGTTCCGAGGCACGCCGGAATAGCATTGTCCAAAGCGGGGCGACTGCATTTGAAGGGTTATTTAAACTGCAAAAAGCTCCAAAATCCCGTGATATCGACCTCATTTTCGTCCTTTTTGGTGAAAATGATCGGAAATATATGGACGCCGAGCAATTCACTTTTTTCTATGAGCGGCTGATCAGAACAGCAAAAGAACGCTACCCTAACTCGGAAGTGATCACAATCATTGAAAATCCTTTAAGACAGGAAAAATTTGCAGATGCTATTTACAGAATTTCTTTCCATTATGGCGCTAAGTCATTGGACATGCGAACCCCTTTCAAGGAATCAGGTATGCTGACAGAACAGCTGACGACCGATATGGTACACCCAAATGGAAAAGGGTATCGACTATATGCTTATTCCATAATGGAACTGATCAAAAATCATATTCAGAAGAAATCGGATATTGCCGGTTATCCGAAACCGTTGACCAGGAATCAAGCAATCTATTTGGCTGAAAAAAAACACCCCGATGCCAGCAATGGCTTTCAGAGACAAAATGGCGTAAATATTAGCAAACATCCCGGTGATTCTCTCGAATATGAGTTTGAGGGATCCATTCTTGGAGTGAAGGCAACAAGAAGTCAAAATGGCTGGTTGGTAAACGTTTATATAGATGGAAACTATGTGCGGACCATTTCCACCTGGTGGCCGTTCTTGCGCGAGCGCTTCCTATTTATTGCAAGCGACCTTGAAAATGGCCCGCATACGGTCCGTTTTGAAACACTAGAAGGAGCATCTCCACATAATAAAAGCGACAAAACAATGGTTCAAATTTCTTCCATCATCGTTGCTGTTGAGGAGAAAAAATAATATAGAAATTTCTGATAAGAGAGTGTATGATCTATTTATATGCCCGTATTTTTGAAAGGGCAGCAATCATTACCGAAGGAGAAACTATGAGAAGTATATTCAAAAATTTCATGAACGGCATTCTTGCCATTGTCCCGATTATCCTCGTAATTTATGTGATTTATAAAACTTTCATGTTTCTGGATAGTATCCTAGGAAATGTGTTGAAGCCTTTTTTAAAAGAAAGTTATATACCAGGTATCGGCCTGCTGACAACATTGGTCTTGATTACATTTCTTGGCTGGCTATCGACCCGATTCATCACTGGCAGCATCATCAGGCTTGTTGACAGACTACTGGAAAAAATCCCTTTCGTCAAAACGATTTACTCCGTCATCAAAGATACCGTCCATTCTTTTCTTGGCGATAAAAAGTCGTTTTCAAAAGTAGCATTGGTTACGGTACCGGGAACCAATATGAAAAGTCTTGGGTTCATTACTTCTGACAACCTTCAGGTATTTCATGAAACATTATCAGAACACGTTGCCGTTTATATACCGCAAACTTTTCAAGTAGCCGGTTTTACCTTTCTGATTCCAGTAGCAGACATTGAAATTCTCGATGTAAAACCTGAGGATGCAATGAAGTTCATCCTATCTGGAGGAATGACTTCTGTAAATGGAGAAAAAAACGGGAAACAAAACAGCCGCTGACAAACATCAGCGGCTGTTCCCTATTCAAAGGTTACTTCAAGAATTGGTGTGGATCCTCTCTCGACATTGCTTTCTGTCCATTTTTTTACGGAGGCAGCCTGGTCGGTGTTCGTGATAATAATCGGGGTTATCGTACTCTTCGCTTTTTCTCTGATAATTTCCATATCAAAGGTTACTAGTTTTTGACCAGCTTTTACTTGATCTCCTTGCTTCACATGGGTTTCGAAACCTTCCCCTTTTAAGGAAACCGTCTCCAGTCCAATATGAATGAGAATCTCTGCCCCATTCCTTGCTCTGATTCCTATTGCATGTTTGGTAGGGAAAACCTGAATAATTTCCCCGTCTACCGGCGCAACTACTATTCCCTCTGCTGGCTCAATCGCCAAACCGTCCCCCATCATTTTTTCAGAAAAAACAGGATCCGGAACCTCATTCAGATGGACTGCTTTCCCTGTAATCGGTGCTAGAATTTGGATCGTTTTAATCGGTTCCTCCTTTTTTCCAAACAATTTCTTAAACATACATACCATCCCTTTCTGCGTTCGTTATGATCAATCGTGGAACAGTTTTAGAAACTCTCCATATCCTTCTTCTTCCAACTTTTCTTTCGGAACAAACCTTAGTGCAGCCGAATTGATGCAATACCTCAGTCCGTTTTCTCCTGGTCCATCATCAAACACGTGGCCCAAATGGGCATCCGCACTTTTGCTTCGCACCTCGGTCCTGACCATGAAATGGCTCCGATCCTGTTTTTCGATAACTTCTTCTTCTTGAATTGGTTTCGTAAAGCTTGGCCAGCCGCAACCAGCATCGTATTTATCACGGGAGCAGAATAATGGTTTTCCTGAGACGATATCTACATATATCCCTTCCCTTTCATCATTCCAATATTCATTATGGAACGGCGGTTCTGTCCCATTGTTTTGTGTTACTTCATATTGCATCGGCGTCAGCCTTTTCTGTAAATCTTCTTGATTCTTCTTCATTTATTTTCCCCCCAATGTTGCCTGATAAAAGCTTCACGTCCAGAACCTTTATGATAAGCTTGATACCGTTCGGGATTCTTTTTATAATACCCCTGATGATAGATTTCAGCAGGGTAGAAGGTTTTTGCCGGCAGAATTTTAGTAGCGATTGGCTTTGAGAACAGACCGCTCTCCTCAAGCTTTCGTTTCGACTCTTCTGCAAGCTGCCTCTGTTGTTCATCATGATAGAAGATCGCCGTCTGGTATGATGGACCCCTGTCATAAAACTGCCCGCCCGGGTCGGTAGGATCAATTTGCTGCCAGTATAGTTTTACTATTTCCTCATAAGGAAAGACACCGGGATCAAATGTAATTTGCACGGCTTCATAATGGCCAGTCACCTCACCGCAGACTTCTTCATATGTAGGATTTTCCTTCGTGCCTCCTGTATAACCGGAAACAACATGGTAGATGCCTGGCTGCTCATCAAACGGCTTTACCATACACCAGAAACACCCTCCGGCAAAAGTCGCAAGCGCCTGATTTCCTTTATTCATAAAAACACCTCTTCCTATCTCTAAATAACCTCTACTCAAATACTTATTCCCTATTGTATAACTTTTAAAGCAAAAAACACATTTAAAACACTCAACAGTAAAGCCCCTTCCGAAGAAGAGGCTATTTGCTCATGATCATTTATATTTTGTTTTTTGGCGAATTTCTTTATTGATATTTTTCCAATGCTTTTTTTCCTCAGCTTGTGCTTTCTTATCCACCTTCCGGTCAATATATGCCAGCTCTTTTTGGAGCTTTTTATAGCTGGCAAGTCTGCTTTCATCCAGGAGTCCTTCGTCAATCGCAGACCGAACTGCACATCCAGGCTCGTTACCGTGGGTGCAATCTCGAAATTTACATTCTTCGGTGAACTGATCGACATCTGCAAAGCTTTCGCCAAAACCCTCTTCGCCTGTCCATAGCTGAATCTCTCTCATACCCGGTGTGTCAATGAGGACAGCACCATCATGCAGCAATACCATCTCCCGGTGTGTTGTTGTATGCTTGCCTTTATCATCGCTTTCACGAATTTCCTGTACTAGCTGTTTTTCGTATCCTGAGAAATAATTGACCAGACTTGATTTTCCGACTCCTGACGATCCGATTAAAGCGACCGTTCGTCCTGGGGCTAGATATCTTTGTAATTCCTCCATCCCGGTTTCCACAAGTACACTCACTGGTATTACAGGAACCCCAATAGCCACACCTGCCACCAGTTCCAGCTTTGTTTCAAGGTCCGGCTCCAAATCTGCTTTGCTCAATATGATGACGGGATTCGAACCGCTTTCCCAGGCGAGCAAAAGATACCTTTCAATCCGCCTTAAATTCAGGTCATCATTAAGTGAATTTACGATGAACACCGTATCAATATTAGCAGCGACAATCTGCTCCTCGGTGACTTGACCTGCAGCCTTTCTGGAAAACTTACTTTTTCGTGGCAGGATACCCCGGATTGTTCCACGCATTTCACCTGGTGAGGTCTTGACGGCAACCCAGTCACCAACTGCTGGCAAGTCATCCCGGCTATTGGCTTCATATGTCAATTTGCCTGAAAGGGTACAGAGATATTCTCCCTCTTCAAGCCACACCCTGAAACTATGCTTATGCTCCAAGGCAATCCTGCCCAGCTTATAACCTTGAAATCGATCTTCCTCAAAATATTTTTTTATTTCAGCAGTCATTCCGATACTTTCAAGTTTATTCATTCAATTTATTCCTCCAGCATGCTTATTTAATATAAAAAAACCACAGGAATGCACAGTCCCGTGGTTTCATAAGCATGTAGAAAAAAGACGAATAGTCAATTGTGCCGCTTAGGTTGGGACGTGCAATAAGTAACAGTCATCATAATAACATTTAACATTCTGCTCATTGCACTCCACCTACCTCTCGTATAGTTATCTTCAGTATATGGAAAAATCCCCTCCATGTAAACCCTTTTTTATCATTTTCCCTGTTCTTTATACTCGGTTCCGCACCGATCATGCCCAATTTGCATATTTTACAGTTGAGTATTCTAGTTAAGGAGTGAGCGGTATGTCCACCAGAAATCAGAATGAATACCTTCATAAAGCTGCTATTTATGATTTATTGGCGAAATACTATAAATACATTGACCCGAATATGCACGTCATGTACTACCATAAACATTTACGAAACCTGAACAAAGCTGTACAGTTAATGCGTTCCTATCCAGCACCAATGAGTACACCAAACTCTTTTCCTTCGATGATACGTTTCTTGCACGCTTCCCCGGAGCTTAAGGCAGTTGATATTTATTTAAATGGCAGCCGGGTACTACGTGACTTTGATTATAAAAACAATAGCAGCCATATGCAGCTGCAACCTGGAAAATACCAGGTTGACATCTATCCTGCGGGAGATAGCGTTTCAACTGTCATCAGCAAAAAGATTGCTCTCGAACCAGGAAGAATCTACACTGCGGCAATTGCTGGCACTGCCAATAAACTTCAGTTACTGATATTCGAGGATCACCCGCAAACACCAGTCGGAGAAACAAAAGCTAGGTTCATCCATCTATCACCAGATGCCCCGGCAGTAGATATTGCTGGAATGAATGGGGATATCCTTTTCCCAAATATACCGTATAAACAAGCTAGCACGTACTTGGCACTAACCCCAATGACCATCTCACTGGAAGCAAAAATAGCTAACACCAAAAACACGGTATTGACGATCCCGGATGTCAAATTGCAGCCTAATAACGCCTACACGATTATTTCAGTTGGATCAGCAAAGGGTGAGCCACCGCTTGAAGTACTTTTATTACAGGGATGATCCTGGCCGGGAGACCGGCCATTGTTATTTGCTTAAGAATTCTGCAGTTCGCCAAAAATCATGCAAAAAGGCACTCGTTAAGAGCACCTTTCTAATCTGCAGGAACCAGTAATGTAAATTTAAGATTGTCCTTCTTTAGATCAAATTCATTCACACGAACCTTTAAATCACTTTTCAGCTTAAGTTTCTGCATGGAGACGTAAACTCTTTCTTCATTTGGCTGAATATCCACTGCTGTGGGCAAATGGTAGCTGTCCCGAACGAACTTAAGCACGGTTGATACGGGAAGGTTCAATCGTCCAACTGATATTGATCTTTGTTTCAGGATTAAATCTCCATTTTCCAAAGCCTGCGGTTCAAACGTCAGCTTCAATTCTAACTCCTGACTGAAAATGGGGATCGTTCCATATAATTCAACCTCATCTGTCAGCAATACTTGATATTCAAACTGGCTGTTTTTTGCTTCTTCTTCTACGTAATGATTGATCACCCTATTCAGGTCCCGTTTGTTCGTCGATACATGAAAGGAAACATCATCCCTTGCCGCATTGCTTTTGTCAGGCTCTATCTTCGATTCCTCAGCAGGCAAGGAAATCAACATCCAAAAAAGCAAAATGGAGGCTGAAATAACTCCCAACAGAATAAAAAAGCCTATCTTCCATTTGTTTTTCACCATTAGTCGTTGTAACTCCTCTTCTCCATTCTAGTCATTCAGCGAATCAAGGACCTGTTCATCAAGCAGTTCATAAATCCGATCGGCAATTAACTGATATCCCCGGTCATTAGGGTGAAAATAATCAGTGTACAGAAGGATCTCTCCGTTACTCAAAAATAAATCATGGATGTCGACAAAATAAGCATTGCCGTCCTGTTCTACTATTGATTTGCTTTCCCCATTCCAAGCATCGACTATTTGATTCATTTCCGCAACATCAGCAAACCAAGTGAAAAATGGATTATAAAGTCCCACTAACACAATAGGAGCGTTAGGATTTGAATGACGAAGTGTCGAAAATATGTCTTGCAGCTGTTCAGCAAATACCTTCTGTCCGATTTGGAAATGATCAAGTCTAAGATTAGAAAAATTGGCTTTTATAACCTCCATCAAATCATTCCCGCCGATTGTTAAAATGATCAAATCAGCTTCTTTTATAGAGGATTGCAAAGTTTTATTTTCCAATCTTTTCAACAGCTGGTCCGATCTGTTACCCCTTACGCCAAAATTCTCAAAACTAGCTTTTCTGATGAATGTTTCCTTTTCAAGACTTTCTTCAAGATACCGTATATATCCGCCCGACTTCCTACTGTCACCAACTCCCTGTGTCAGAGAGTCCCCAGCTGCAACAATAGCCAATTCCCTCGGGAAAAATGAAACCGGCAATGCTTCTTTGATTTCCAACCCCGTTTTCCTTACATTATGGAAATTCCCTTTTTGCAGATTATCAAACGGATTGCATGCTCCTAAAAGCAGAATGATCAGGAAATATAGTAAGGTGAATTTATGATGCAATATTTGTCACCTACCTGTGAAAAAGATGATCCTCATACCATTTCTACTTGCTTGAAGGGATTTGTTCAAAACAGATCGCTTGCGCAAAATACCAAAACAGGCCTGATATTTGGCCTATTGTAGAGTTTTTATGTCTTTGATAATCTGTTCAAACGGTACTTCATTCAAACCGGTATAATATTTCCTAACTACTCCCTCTTGATCGATCAAATAGAAGTCTGTGCCATGAATGACCTGATCTCCTTCTTCAGGTTTTTTGACGAGGGCTTTGAAGTTTTCAAGCGCGAATTTTTCGATTTCTTCCTGGCTGTAACCGGTCAAGAATGACCAATTACTGAAATCCACTTTAAACTTCTGGCCAAATTCTTTAAGAATCTCAGGTTTGTCGACAGTTGGATCTACACTAAAGGACACAATTTCTACATTTTCAAGTTTTTCTTCCTTGATCATATCCTGAAGTTTGGCCATATTGGCTGTCATTGGCGGACAAACATCTGTACAGTTCGTGAAAACAAAATCGGCAACCCACACTTTCCCTTTTAAATCGTCTTTGCTAAGCTGTTCACCAGCTTGAGTCGTAAAGGCGAAATCCTCAATCGGATAATTGACTCCATCCTTTAATCCGCTGTTTCCACAGGCCGTTGCAAAAACCGCAACAGCAGCCATGATGATCAGCAAAATTCCCTTTTTCACGTTCATCACCTGCAATTTCTTATATAGTCCATTACCAATTTTAGCAGACGAGATGGAGAGAGGAAAGAAAAAGATACGAGGAGGATGAAATGGACTATATTCAATTTGTCTCGCTAATCTTTAGGAATTTTTCATCGTGATGAAGAAATCTTTGATGAAGTCGGGATAATGAAAACTGACAGCTACTTGGTGGACTGGGAATTTAGCCTTACTGTTCGTGTTTCTAAAATCTCCGATACTCTGGCCGAATGCCTCGCCGCGATTCACGACAATTTTAACGGGTACTTTACGGTAAACAATCTTCTCCTCATTCAGTAAGGCCCAAAGTGTAAGAACATCATGGAGTGGCGCCCCTGTCAATTCAGGATTTCGCTGCTTATAAAATTTATAGTAATAATCAAACATAGGTTTTACAATACTTCCTACTTTGCTGCCGATTGATTGATAATAAACATCCAGCTCGTTAATAAGCGCAGGTGTTACAATTGCTCCGCTTGTGACATTAAGAGGGATGATCTTGATTGGTGCTCTTGCTTGTGTAATGACAATATTCGCTGCGTATGGATCACCAAAGAAATTTGCTTCTGCAACTGGTGTAACATTTCCCGGTTCATGGAAAACGCCCCCCATAATATAAAAATCCTTTACTTTTTTCATGGTTCCAGGATAAAGGATGAACGCAGCTGCCAAAGAGGAAAGCCTGCCAACGTTTACAATAATAATCTCATCCAAATTTTTTTCAATGATTTCCTGGATACCATGAAAGTTTTCTAGTGTATCATCGACTATAATATTAGGGATGATAGGACCTAGCCCTGCAACTCCATGCACTTCTGGTACATATTCTGGCGGGTCCCCTGTTAACGGAAGTTCAGCACCTGCAAAGACCGGAACATCATGTCTACCTGTAAGTCTCTGTAAGTATGCAGCGTTTCGAAGCGCATCCTGCTTTGAAACATTCCCGTAATCAGCCACTATGCCAACTATCTCGATTTCCTTGTTAAAAAACGCATATAAAATAGCAATATTATCATCAATTCCAAAATCACTTAAGAAAAGCACCTTTTTTGCCATTGCCAGCACCCCCATGTAAAATTATATGGACTGGGTTGAAAATAATGGCAAAAAACCGAATATTACTTAGTGTTTTTATCCTAAAAAACAAAAGCGCCCACTAGGGGCGCTTCCAAAAAATCATGCGTTGTTTTTCAATTTTGCGGATTGGAACAGCTGCTCATAATCCGGCCATTTCATTACTCTCTTTAAATACTCTTTAAACGAATAAAACTTTTTTGCGTTTCTTTCCTGATAGATTGCTGTAATAAAAGATTGCAAACGGACCTGGATCATAAAATAAAACAAACTTTCTTCTTCTAATACAGGAATTTCCACGACTTTAACCTTCTGTCCAACAACGTTTTTGAACTCTAGGCTTTTGAATAACAAAATATCAATCCTCTTTTATCCCCGTTTGTTTATATTATACATCAAACACTGGTCGAAATATGTCTGTTTACGCTGATTATAAAAAAAAATACACTTATACAGTAAGCTGATTTTTTACAATGTACCGACAAAAAACGCATGGGAATCTCCATGCGTTTTTAGACGATTTTTTCGCTCATAGGGGAAAGTTAGGATTCCTCGTCCTCCATATCCCCATATTTCTCCTGCCACTCTTTTTCCTTCTTAAGCTTCCGTCTGTATACCACTTTGGACAAATTGATGCTAATCTCATACAAAAACAGCAGTGGAATCGTCACCAGTATATCTGACATGAAATCCGGAGGGGAAATCACTACTGAGATGACTACTAGGATAAAGTATGCATACTTTCTGACTTTCACTAAAACATATGGATTTATCACTCCAAGTGACGTCAAAAACATCACGACAACCGGCAGTTCAAATAAAACTCCAAACGGGATTGTCATATTCATGATGAACTTGAAATACTTTTCCGCTGTAAAGTTTGTGACCATCATGTCCCCGCTCAATTCAACCAGAAAACTTAGGACTGTCGGAAATATCACGAAATAGCCAAATGCAAGCCCAACAATAAATAGGATAAACAGTGCTGGAATGTACGAAAGGGATAGTTTTCGTTCAATTGGCCGGAGAGCAGGCTTTACGAACAGCCATATTTGTATAGCGAGTACCGGTATTGTGCCAGCAATTGCAATGATCGTAGCGATCATGAAGTAAATCCAGATTATATCGCTCGGCCCAAGGACTATTAACTTTACTTCCAAGTCGCGGACAAAGAAATGATAAATCTCTTTGACAAAATAAAAGCCTAAGCCAAAGAAAAGAAGAAAGGCAACTGCAGAGACAATTAGCCTGTTCCTTAGCTCATCAAGATGATCCACCAGATTTAATTCTTTATCTTCCATAACAATCCCCTGCCAATTCCATTTGTTGCATTTCAATTTTCTTATTAGGGCTGCAAGATCTGCCCCCGAAAGAAAAAGGGGTAAGACAAAAGCATCTTACACCTTATTTAGTAACTTTGGTAATTTCCTTTTTCTCATCTTCCAGTTCATCCATAACATCACTTGTCAATTCACGAGTTGATTTCTTGAATTCACGAAGCGTCTGACCAAATGCACGACCAACCTCAGGAAGTTTCTTTGGTCCAAAGATAATGAGCGCTAAGACAAGGATTAAGACTAATCCAGGAACTCCGATGTTTGATAACATATCAACATCTCCTTTTTCATATTGTAAATCTACTATGATTATAGTTCTTTTCATCCACTAAATGGGGGAATACTGTGAAAGTTCATAAGAAATTCACAAAGCTCCCAATGTTCCACCTGTGTGTCACATTCCTATTTTATACCATTTGTGCTCGATTATCTATTTTAAATATTATACCAGTAAATTAAACAATTGATGATCCTTATTCAATTCCATGAAGGCAAATCCCTTTTTTTCCATGCTTGCAATGAGCCTATTGTATTCACGTTTATTTTTTAATTCAATACCAACAAGCGCAGGCCCGCTTTCTTTATTATTTTTCCTTGTATATTCAAACCTGGTAATATCATCTCCTGGGCCAAGAACATCATCGAGGAATTCCCTCAAGGCCCCAGCTCGTTGAGGAAAATTGACAATGAAATAATGTAGCAGGCCTTCATGAAGCAAAGATCTTTCTTTGATCTCCTGCATTCTGCCGATGTCATTATTGCCGCCACTGACTACACAAACGACCGATTTCCCTTTAATCTCTTCCTTCAAAAAGTCTAGAGCGGCAATTGGCAGAGCTCCAGCCGGCTCCGTAACAATGGCATGCTCATTATATAATTCGAGAATAGAAGTACAGACCTTCCCTTCTGGAACTGCCACGAGTCCATCAATATTTTCCTTGCAAATTTCATAGGTTTTGCTGCCTACACATTTAACAGCAGCACCATCCACAAATGTATCAATTGATTCTAGGGGAATTGGTCCGTTTCTGTCAAAAGCTGCACTCATGGACGCAGCACCGCTTGGTTCGACACCAATCAGCTTTGTAGCAGGGGAAACACTTTTTATGTATGTGCTCAATCCAGCCATCAAGCCTCCGCCGCCAATACTTGCGAGGACATAATCCACAGTATCCTGACTATCATTAAGAATTTCCACGGCAACTGTCCCTTGTCCGGCAATGACATTTTCGTCATCGAATGGGTGGATAAACTCCCTGTTTTCTTTCTCAGCACATTCGAGTGCTTCGCGGTATGAATCATCAAAAGTATCCCCAACGAGAATGATTTCAATGAATTCACGGCCGAACATTTCCACCTGACTGATTTTTTGACCTGGTGTCGTTGCAGGCATATAAATTTTTCCGTTTACACCGAGCTGTCTGCAGGCGTACGCTACTCCCTGAGCGTGATTTCCTGCACTCGCACAGACAACTCCGCTTTCTAATCCATTTTCCCATAGTAACCTAACTGCGTAATACGCTCCTCTCAGTTTAAAAGAACGGACATGCTGCAGGTCTTCTCGTTTCAGATAGATATCAGCTTCATATTTTTCTGATAATCGTTCGTTTAATTGCAACGGAGTATGGGCAACAATCTCTTTAAGATGCCGATAGGCAATAAGAATATCCTCTACACTTACCCATTTTCCTTTTACTGTTTTCTGTTCCATCTCCTGTCACCCTCACTTTGCAAATAATTAATTTGTTCATTATATCACAAAAAATCGGTTTGTCGATTGAATTTTTAAAATATTTGTAATCTTAGGCTTTACATTGAATAAAATAAGCGTAAAATAACAGATAATAACCAAAAAGCTCTGGAGGGAGTTATCATATGGAATTTAATTTAAACAGTTATGATGGGGCGTTGCCGGTAGAAGTAACCCTCGACGAAGACAACGGACGCTATATGATCCGCAAAAGTGATACGAGTGGAGAGTTTTTTAACAACCCCATGGAAATGGTGAAATGGATACGGAATAATTTGAAACCTGAGGATTTTTGCATTCCAGCAGAGTTCACGAAGATGATGAGTAGCCTTTCCCAATTCGAATAACACATCCACTGCTCCGTCCTCCACAAATTAAAAGATGAATCAGCCGCTGCGTAAAGCAGTGGCTTTGTTGCTTTATCTGCCTTGGTCAAGCAAATCGTATGCATCGGACTTCCTAGTTAGTTTCTATCAGGCGACAAAAACAAAGCAGGACTCTATGCGCATTCGTTTTGACAAAAAGCAATCCAGCCGAGGATAATTTGCGATTGAATGCTATTTTCGTTCGAAAATAAGGAACTCATACTCGTAAGGATTCCTTTCATCCTTTGGACCAACTTCCCGCGTTTGAAGGTGCCACTTTTCAATGTCAAAAACAGGGAAAAAGGTATCCCCTTCAAACTGATGATGAATCATCGTCAAATAGAGCCGATCTGCTTCCGGCAATATTTCTTTAAAAATCTCCGCACCGCCAATGACAAATAGTTCTTCTTCTTGATGCTTTGCGTACTCTCTAAACTCTTCCATCGAGTTCATGACAGTACAGCCTTCACATCTATAGCCTTGTTCCCGTGTTAACACTATATTTTCCCTATTAGGGAGCGGTTTGCCTATCGACTCAAATGTTTTTCTTCCCATCACGATCGGATGCCCAATCGTTACACGCTTGAAAAACTTCAAATCCTCAGGAAGCCTCCAAGGAAGCTGATTTTGGTATCCAATAACTCTATTTTCATCCATTGCCCAAATCAATGAGATCATATACTGACAACCCCTTTAATATGAGGATGTGCTTCATAATGAACCAATTCGAAGTCTTCATACTTAAAATCAAAGATCGATTTGACATCAGGATTCAGCTTCATTTGCGGCAATGGTTTCGGTTCCCTTGTCAGCTGGAGTTTTACTTGTTCCACATGGTTGGAATATATGTGGGTATCACCTAAGGTATGCACAAACTCTCCGGGCTTTAGGCCGCATACATGGGCAACCATTAGTGTCAGAAGCGCATAGGATGCTATATTAAACGGCACACCAAGAAAAACATCTGCTGATCTCTGGTATAGCTGGCACGAAAGCTTGCCATCCGCAACGTAAAACTGGAACATGCAGTGACAAGGTGGCAATGCCATATTCTTTATTTCCGCCACATTCCATGCATTCACAATCATCCGTCTTGAATCTGGATTTGTTTTGATGGTTTGGATCAACTCCGAAATCTGGTCTACAGTTTCTCCATCTGCTCCTTGCCATGAACGCCATTGATGACCGTACACAGGTCCAAGTTCTCCCTGCTCATCTGCCCACTCATTCCATATCCTAACACCGTTGTCCTGTAAGTACTTGACATTCGTATCCCCATTCAAAAACCAAAGCAATTCATGAATGATTGATTTCAGGTGTAGCTTTTTCGTCGTCAACAGCGGAAACCCATCTTGGAGATTAAAACGCATCTGGTAGCCGAACGTACTGATTGTTCCTGTACCGGTACGATCTTCTTTTTTCACACCTGTGTCCAAGACATGTTTACATAATTCTAGATATTGTTTCATGATCTCCCTACCTTCAAAAACCTTCAATTTGTTTCTATCTATTTTAGCAGGTAAAGCGGAAGGAAGAAAGTGTTCCTTGCTTGAATTCTTGCTTGAATTCTTGAATATACTAATTTAGACCTTCAATATAATGGTAGGTTTGTGGGGCTTCATCCTTCAATAATTGGGCTGACATCCCGCCAATATAGAACATTGCAAAACATTCAGCAAAATATTCTTCTGGATAATCGTTGAAATATGGGTTGCCCGGAAAAAGCTGACTGCTTTCTTGTTTCCATATCGACAGGAACCGTTCTTCCTCTCTAATTCCGTCATAGACATAGCGGTCGAGTGAGTGCGCTAATTCATGCAATTCAAGGTTGACGGATCCATGCCCCTTGCCCTTTTCACTGCTGCCAATTTTCACAAGCACAACTCTGGATCCTCCAATTCCCGGAACCTGATCCCAAGTCCGTTTAGATGTGTAGCCCCGTGGAATCACTCCTTTTAAATGACTGGCCGTTGGATTATCCGTGAGGTTGCCTTCAAATAATCGAACGGTAATATTTTGCTCGATTGCTTTCTTAATCATCGAGTCAGGCAGAAGGGTGAGTCGCTCGATTATCTTGGCTGCTTCCACCTGATCAAAGTCATCTTCTGGAAGCACGACAAAGCTCCCTGCTAGACGGACGGCCCCAGGAGCTAAAGATTCATATAATATAGATTGTTTTGGGTATTCAGAAAGAAAAATGCCATCCATATTGGCATTTGAGCTTCCTAGAAGGGAAAAAGAAAGAATGATAAACACGAATAATTGAAAAACCTTTCGCATGCATATATCCCCTTTCTTTAGGGAATTTCCTGAATAAATCACTACAAATGAGCATACATTAGGAATCTATTAAGATTATACCATATGTTTGCTTACTTTCTGGCTGATAAATTCAGGAAAAAGGCGAGTCAGCTTTTCCATTTTGGAGGAGTGTCCTTGGCCCAGTAGATTCTTCCCAGCTCATAATGGCTCTGAAACCCGTCGTGATAGGTATGGTAATGAAAGTTAAACCAATGGCCATCCTTTGGCGGCTGGTCCCTTCTGACATGGAAGCGAATAATGTCTTTGTTATCGTCACCAATAATATGAAAGATCTTTTCTGACTCGCCGCCTCCAGGCATTTCTGTAATGCGCAGGGTACTGAGTTTTTCTCCCGGATATTGTTCGGCTACCATTTCAATTGCCTTTTCAATGTTCGGCAAGATTGTCTGCCTAAATTCATTTTCAATCGCAGGTCCAATTTTTCCGCCGAATTTCTCGAAAGACTGAAGTTCCGCTTCCCTCACTGTCCTGTCAATAAACTGATTCTTTTCCGTCTCTTCATCTAATTTGTCGTCAAATGAATCTATGAATACTGTTTCAGCAGCTGTTGATTTATCCGTTCTTTCCGCAGTAGGTGTCAAAAACCCATTCACCTGCGCTGGAGAAACCAACCCAAAAGTAACAAGAGATATGATGACAACGAACGATTTACGGAGCCATGCAGGCATTTTAATCACATCCTTATATAAATAGAAAGATAGTGAACTGTTTTCATGGAGTAAATTTTACAGCATGTCCTATTTTTAAAAAAAGCAGGACAATACTTATTATCATTATAACTTGTTATGCGAATATGTGTAAGATAGGTTTCAATCTTTTTTAAAATGGGAAAAAGGAAAGATTAGAGACTTGATGAAAGGGGGTTAAAACTTTGGAGTGGATAGCGTTATCTGTCAGTCTATTTCTTTTAGCTTATTTTGTTTATTTATCGATTGCCGACTGAGTGGTCAAGTTTATGGGGACGGACAGTAAATACTTCTTATTTATTGTCCGTCAAAACTGAATATACCTTTTCTGTCTTTGTCTATCACCCCATAGTGAAATTTCGCTGATTTCCGAATGATTACTCTGAAACCGAATTCTTGAAACCTTGAACTTCTGAAATGATCTTTGAGAATCACCCTCTTGCTGGCAACACGCGTAGCGTGAGACAGCAATTCACCCGAAAGCCCCTCATAAACGGCAAACTTTGTTAAACTCCTGATCCCATCCGACTCAAGGATCGATACATCAAACATTGGGTCAAAATAAACACAATCAATGCTATTATCCTCCATTTTTTTCAAGCTACCTAATGAGTACCCTTCCCTTACATGAATCCTTCGCATCGCCCGATTGATCGGTTCGATTCCAGATTCCCATGTGTCCAAGCCTCTCTTCACTAAATAGGAAAGTTCTTTGCTTGCCTCGATTCCAGTAACAGAACCTTTTTCACCGACAATAAAACTGGCTACGATGCTATCAGAACCAAGACCGAGCGAACAATCCAGGAAACTCATCCCCTCATGCAATTGTGCTGCTTCAATTAGCGGATCTCGTTCCCCACTCATAAGTCTTTTGATTCGAAACATCGCCGAATTCGGATGAAAAAAGAACGGCTCGATTTCCCCTAAAGGAAAAAGCTCTAGCCTTTCCTTCCCTACTACGAGGCAGTCGTCCTTTATCTGTTCCTGAAGCTTGGAAACGGATGTTTTTTTCCTTGGAATAAATTCCGTTCCAAGCTCGGTCGCAATCATTTTTGCCTGAGCTGTCATTTGTTCATCAGTTCTGCCAGCAGTAGTCACAAACACAACAAACACCTCCTGGATGAAAAAAAGAAAGGGACGTCATTGACATCCCTTCCCGATTGGCAAATCTGATTCACTTTAATAAGGTTGATTAAAGATAGCAAGCTGCGTGCACCTTACAGTTAAGTTTAACAATTCGCCTCAAAAGCCGAAAGTAAATTCTCCATGATGGCTTCAATTGGCTGGCCTTCGATATCATGACGAGGAACAAAGTGCACTACTTCTCTTCCTTTCAACAACGCCATTGACGGGGAAGATGGCTCAAGATCTGTAAAATAGTCACGCATTTTTGCTGTCGCTTCCTTATCCTGGCCGGCAAAAACCGTAATCAAATGATCTGGTTTCTTTTCACTTCTTAAAATGGCCTGTGTAGCTGATGGACGGGCAAGACCAGCTGCGCAGCCGCATACGGAGTTAACAACGACCAAAGTGGTTCCCTGCACATTTTCCATGAACTCTTCTACTTCAGCTGCAGTAAGCAATTCTTTGAAACCTGTGCGAGTCAATTCTTCACGCATCGGCTTAACCATTTGCTTCATATATTCTTCATATGCCATTGACATAAATAATAATCCCTCCCAAACATTGGTTGCAGTGTTAGCATACTATATTCGTTAGCGCAAACGCAATAATCTATTTGTAGATTATCGATTCCTTGATTCTGTCATTTGTTTCCATACTGACCCTTTAGCTTCTTCGCCATGCTCAATCCGGGCAATCGCCAATTTCACCTGCATGCTTACTTCAAATTCGGGATCATCTTCAGCTTGCTTTAATGCAGGCAATGCCCGCTCATCTCCAACCTCGAACAGGAACATGGCAGCTCGCCAGCGGACCAGCTTGCTTGGATCTGTCAGAGCTTCCATCATTGCGTCCGTGGCTTCCGGTAACCCTAGATCCGATAAGCAATCACCTGCTGTCCTCCGAACCGTAACGGTTTTATCCTTCAGTGCCTTATACAATAAAGGCAATGATTCTTTATCCTCTATCATTCCTACATACACTGTTGCCAGGCGGCGTATCGATGCTTTCTCATCGTGTAACGCTTTTTCAAGTACAGGCAGGTCTTCGATTGTCGGGGCGTCCATTTGTTCAAGGAGCTGATATCTGATCCGCCAATCAGGATTGTCCAGATCCGCTTCCATTATCCGAACCTTCTTTTTTGCCGCTTTCAACTGAGCTTCCTGTCCTGGATTATTCGCTAACCTGACCAGATCCTCTAGTCTTTCTGATGGGAAAGCGGCGATTAGTTCTTCGACAACCTCCTTGCCAATCACCTCAAATTCACCATAGCGGACACCTAGGTCTTTCCATCTTCGGACCATTACGACATTATCTTCGGGAGTCTGGACCTGACCGATTTTTTCTGCAAATATTTTTGGGAGTCCAAACCGATGCTCCTCCGTTCCATCAGTAAGCTTAACCTGCATTGGAAGTCCTTTATACATCTGGACCTGAACTTTGATTTCGCCAAAGTGGTCATTGCTTTTTAGTGCATCATTTTCGGATTGCTGTTCTTCTTCACCAAACGCTTTCCTTACTTCAGGAAGAATGACCTTCCAGTCGAATTTAGCGTTTCGTTCGACTGCCAAAAAGTCTGCCACGTGGTAAACTCCTTTTACCCCTTCAATTTCCAATATGTTTTTCACGACCTCCGGTGCCCCGGCGGCCTCGTTTTTTTTATAATTATTGCTTTTGCCCATAGGGAGGGCTTCATCTAAATTGATTTTCATGGTATTTGGGCTTGGCGTTGGTTCAATTGATAAAATCTTCATATTCTCACCCCTTTATTTTTTCAGGATTGAAGCCATTTTATCATACTATAAGAACAATCGCATTTAGGGCGAGAGAATGGAGCATAAAATCTCGATCTTATTCGTCAACGAGCTCAGATAAATAGCTCCACCTTTCAATTAAGTATTCTAGGTGTTCATTCAATTTTTCTGCCTCCTTCATCAAGGCCTGGCCTTTTTCAAAGTCACTTCCTATATTAACCATTTCTGTCTGCACTTCTTCAAGGCGGGCTTCCGTATTGGAAAGCTCCTCGTCGATTTCCGCCCATTCTTTTTGCTCTTTGAAGCTTAATTTCTTTTTCTTTGGTTTTTCAGGCTGCTCCACCTTTTCTTTCTTCGTCGGGGAAGAAACAGAATCAGCTTTCGGACGTTTCTCCAGGTAATCAGTATAATTGCCGTAATAAAGGCCTGTCCGGCCATTTCCTTCCAATACTAGCAGCAGGTCAACAACTTTATCAAGGAAATAACGGTCATGGGATACGGTGATCACGACACCAGGAAATTCCTCCAAATAATCCTCCAACACCGTTAAAGTCTGTGTGTCCAGATCGTTAGTAGGTTCATCGAGCAGGAGCACATTCGGTTCTTCCATCAACAGCTTTAACAGATAGAGCCGACGTTTCTCCCCACCTGAAAGCTTTCTGATCAAGGTACCATGTGCGTATGGCGGAAATAGGAATCGCTCAAGCATTTGTGCCGCCGAAATTATTTTTCCATCGGTTGTATGGACCATTTCGGCCGTTTCCTTCAGATATTCGATGACCCTTTTATTCTCATCCAAGTCTTCATTTTCTTGTGTATAATAGACAATTTTAACTGTCTGGCCCGTGATGATTTCGCCAGAATCAAGATCAACTCTTCCCGACAGGATATTCAGTAGAGTCGATTTTCCTGTTCCATTTCGGCCGATAATTCCCAGCCTGTCACCCGGCTTCACGAGCAAATGGAAATCGTTAAGAATAAGTTTGTCCTCGTATTTTTTGGTAGCATCTTTCAATTCAAGTACTTGTTTTCCAAGCCTGCTCCCACTTAAAGAGATATCCAGTTTTTCAGTTGACTTACCATTTGATACTTCTTCATCCAATTGATCAAAACGTTGGATTCTTGCCTTCTGTTTTGTTGTCCTAGCCTTTGCTCCTCTCCGGATCCACTCCAGTTCCTGTCTGAACAGGTTCTTCTTCTTCTCAACTGTGGCTGCTTCATTTTCCTCGCGAATCGCTTTTGCTTCCAGGAAACTGGCATAGTTGCCTTTATAGCTGTAAAGGTTTCCTCCGTCCAGTTCAAAAATTCTGTTCGTCACTCTATCCAGAAAGTACCGGTCATGGGTAACGAGTAAAAGGGATCCAGAGTAGCGGGATAAATAATCTTCCAGCCACTTGACTGTTTCATAGTCTAGATGGTTGGTTGGCTCATCGAGGATCAGCAGATCTGGAGCTTCAATCAATACCTGTGCGAGTGCGACACGTTTTTTCTGACCACCGGATAACTCCGCAATTGTTCGGGTAAAATCCGAGATCCCAAGTTGCATTAAAATCGATTTTGCTGCAGTATTGGCATCCCAGCCATCAGAACTGTCCATTCTCCGTTGCAACTCATAAAATCGTTGCTGAATTGCTAAGTCATCTGGCTTTCGACCTAAGTCTGCAAGAATCATTTCATATTGGCGCAGCAGCTCCAAGATTGGAGCTTCTCCGCTGAACACCTGATCAAGGACTGTTTTTTCCGGATTCATTTCAGGCTGCTGCGATAAAAAGGATATTTTATAGTCTTTTGCCAGAAACAACTCTCCAGTGTCCGGCTGGTCCATCCCTGCTACAATCCGCAGCAGAGAGGATTTTCCGGTACCGTTGACTCCGATCAATCCAATGCGTTCCCGCTCGCCGATTGTAAAGCTGATGCTGTTGAACAGTTCTTTTTCTCCGTAAGTCTTTGTCACGTTTTCAATCGTGATCATTTTCATGCCGTACCATTCCATTCACTATAAAATTGTTCCAGAAAACCCTCCATAAACCGATGCCTTTCCTCAGCTAATTGTTTTGCATGCGCTGTATTCATCCTGTCTTTTAACCTCAAAAGCTTTTCATAGAAGTGATGGACCGAAGAACTGTTGCCATTTCTGTATTCTTCAAGTGTCATCTCTCCTCTGATACTAAAATTCGGTTCATAAATTGGATGGCCTTTCTTGCCTCCAAAAGCAAAAGTCCTCGCAATCCCGATAGCACCAAGGGCATCAAGACGATCTGCATCCTGAACGATTTCTGCTTCGATGCTGTTGAGTTCAAGCTGCCTTCCGCCTTTAAAAGACACCGTTGAAATACAGCTCTTAATTTTTGAAGCTGTGTCACGATCTAATTCTATGCTTTGCAAAAACGAATCCAGCTTTTCCCATCCGGCTGCTTCCGATTCATTCAATTTATCATCCGGTATATCATGAAGCAAGGCAGCCATTTCGATGATAAACCAATCCCCTTGCTGTTCCTTGCGCCAAATCAGCTGGGCATTCTTCCTAACCCGGTCAATATGATGCCAATCATGTCCAGAAGAATCTCCCTTCAGCTGATTTTCCACAAATTCCTCCGTGATTTTGATCAACTCATTCATATCGTGCACCCACTTTCCTGTCGAACTTATTTTACCATACTCCTCCGCTGGCAATAGAGTAAAAGGAATGGCGGAGCTAGGCAAAAAAAATAAGTGCCAAATAGCACTTATTTTTTGAAGGTGTTCCAGCTGATTCCGATCGTGTGTTCACCGGCATGGACGCCAATTACTGCTCCAATCGGGCAGCTAAAGAATCGAATATCCGGGAATATTCCTTCTAGCTGAGTTTGCCATTCATCTGCAGTTTCTTTGTGAAGTCCATAGAGGATAAATACTTCGCTTACTCCGAATTTCTTATGGGAGGCCTTTAAATATTCAAATATTTTTTCGCGAGCCTTCTTGTCACTACGTACCTTTTCCTTCGTTTTCAACGCACCGTCTTCAATGCTGATGATTGGTTTTATGTTGAGCATGCTGCCAAGATAAAACTGCAGCCCGGACATTCTTCCACTGCGATGCAGCTGTTCCAGACTGCCAATCATCACATAGGTTTCATTTGAATCACGAATGATTTCAAGCTGTTCCTTAATCTCCTCAGCCTCTGCACCTTGCTCAGCCAAAATAATCCCCCTTTTTAAGAGCGATGTCAACGGATAGGTAAGCGTTTTTGAGTCAATAGTGATGACAGGTATGTTTACAGCTTGTGCTGCTTGTACACTGGATGCAACTGTTCCGCTTAATTTCGAGGAAATCAAAACGGAGAAAACCAGATCATATTTCCCCTCAAGTTTTTCATATAATTCCATAAAAACACCAACTGGCGGCTGGGACGTTTTTGGTGGAGTTTTCACTGACTTTAATTTCTCGTATAATTCTTTGGCAGTTAAGTCCTTGCCATCCAGGTATTCAACATCATCTAAAACAATCGTCATTGGTACCTGGTAGACGTCAGGATTGTTCAGCAAGTCCTCATCGAGATAGGCAGTACTGTCTGTAACCCAAGCTATTTTTCCCATACAATCCCCCCAAAATTCTATTTTTTCCTTACATCCGAGAATATTTTACGAAGTAGGTTATACTAGGTTATTCTGAAAACAAAACAAAAATTCCTGCCTGGGAAAGCAAGAATTATTATACAACTAATAATTTTTTTAGTTTTTTCAAAGAGTCAATCATATAGTCAATCATTTCAGTTAAATCATCCATCTGCTCCTCATAAACAAGGCGGTTAAATGATACTGTAGAAAAATTTCTGACCAATTGACTTTTTGCGAGAGGGGTAGTCTTGATAAATTGGACGATCTCCCTGTCCTTTCCCCAGATCTCTTCCAGATCTTCCTGTATAGATTGAAAAACAAGCTTTTCATTTCGATGCAGCAATGAAAAGGATATATCGACTATGCATCCAGCAAGATGATTCGCCTTTCCGCTTGATAATAATTCAGCGGAAAGGTTCTCCAAACATGCCTCCAAAGTCAGAATTGCTGCGATTTCTTCTTCCTTGTAGCCGTTCACTGTAAAAGTAATTTCATACTTTCGCGACAGCTTAGCCGTATTGATCCAGTCATTCCGATCAACAACCTTGATTTTTCCGCTCAAATCCCTATCATATATTTCTCCTTCGATTACAACTTTAATGTTTTCAAAGGCTGTTGGGTCAAACAAAATGCTCCCTCCAATCCAAGTTCCGAAAGTTAGAAACCAGCCTCCCAAACGGAAGGCTGGCATATTTGATTAGGATGACTAAAATAGGCCAACCGCATTCCCATCTTCATCCACGTCCATATTCAGTGCAGCAGGCAATTTAGGAAGTCCAGGCATCGTCATCACTTCCCCTGTCATGGCAACAATGAATCCTGCTCCAACGGATGGTTTCAATTCTCTTACTGCGATGGTGAATCCGGATGGACGCCCAAGTTTTTGCGGATCATCTGACAAAGAGTATTGCGTTTTTGCCATACAGATTGGCAGCACACCCCAGCCAAATTCCTCAAAATCCGAGAGTTGTTTCTTAGCCTTTGGTGAAAATTCGACTCCAGCTGCACCATAAACCCGAGTTGCAATCTTCTTGATTTTATCCTCAAGCGAATCGGAAAGATCGTAAAGATGAGCAAAGTTATTTTCCTGTTTGTCTATCACATCGAGCAAAGTCTTAGCAAGCTCTAATCCACCTGCACCGCCTTTTTCCCAAACCTCTGTCAACGCAACTGGTATGCCTGCTTTCTCACACATTTCCTGAAGTGTATTTGTTTCGAGTTCTGTATCGGTAATAAAACGATTAATTGCAACTACATACGGCAATCCAAAGCTCGCAATCGTTTCCACGTGCTTTTGCAAATTTGTAAAACCAGCCTGTATGGCCTGTATATTCTCGTTTTTCAAGTCTGATTTCTTCATACCCCCGTGCATTTTCAGCGCCCGGATGGTAGCAACGATGACAACCGCTGATGGATCGATTCCGGGAGTTCTTGCTTTGATATTTAAGAATTTTTCAGCTCCGAGGTCTGCACCAAATCCCGCTTCGGTTACCACAAAATCTGCTAGCTTTGATGCTGCTTCTGTTGCGATGACACTGTTGCAGCCATGTGCAATATTAGCAAATGGGCCGCCATGTATCAATGCGGGAGTGTGTTCAATCGTCTGGACAAGATTGGGTTTAACGGCTTCCTTCAGCAAAAGCGTCAGTGCGCCTTCCACTCCTAGATCACCGACAGTAACTGGCTGCTTGTCAAAATTATAGGCTATAACCATTTTGGATAGACGTCTTTTTAAGTCCTTCAGGTCGCTTGCAAGACATAACACTGCCATAATTTCAGAAGCTACCGTGATATCGAATCCATCTTCCCGCGGTACTCCTTGAAGCGGCCCACCAAGTCCAATGATCACCTTCCGCAGGGCACGGTCATTCAAATCAAGCGCCCGCTTCCAGACGATTCTGCGTTGGTCAATATTCAGTTTATTTCCCTGTTGAAGATGATTATCAATCAAAGCAGCCAGTGCATTGTTGGCTGTAGTTATGGCGTGCAGGTCGCCAGTAAAGTGTAGATTGATATCTTCCATTGGAAGCACTTGTGCATAACCGCCTCCTGTTGCGCCGCCCTTGATCCCCATCGTCGGTCCGAGTGATGGTTCTCGCATCGCAATCATTGTTTTCTGTCCAAGCTTATTTAAAGCGTCGGCGAGTCCGACCGTCACTGTCGATTTTCCTTCCCCAGCGGGAGTTGGATTAATCGCAGTAACAAGAATAATCTTGCCGCTTTCCTTTGTTTTCAATTTCGTCAAAGCTTCTGTAGACAGCTTTGCTTTATACTTGCCGAACATCTCGATATCATCGCCAGAAAGTCCTATGCTCGCTGCAATCTCAACTATCGGGTCCATTTGGCTTTCACGGGCAATTTCAATATCTGACTTAACTTGAACCTTCGTTTCCATTCCCAATCCCTCCAGCTATTATCTATGTCCTTACCATCTTATATTTTACCACCAGGTAATTCCGATCAGCTAAAAAATATCATTTTGTCATAAAATTTTCTCTTTAACCAATTGCTCCATAAAAGAATTCAGACTATAATAAAAATTACTGACTTTAGTTTGCTGAAAGAGAGGGTATATTATGCCAATTAAAATCCCGCTGCATTTGCCAGCGAAAGAAATATTGGAAAAAGAAAACATCTTCATCATGGATGAGAACCGGGCCTCTAGGCAGGATATTCGCCCATTAAATATTTTGATTCTGAATCTTATGCCTGAGAAGGAAAAGACAGAAAGACAGCTGCTTCGACTGCTCGGAAACACGCCGATTCAAGTAAACATCCATTTTTTGAAAACAGCTACATACGATTCAAAGAACACTTCCGCATACCATCTGGAGGAGTTTTACCAAACCTTCAACGAGGTAAAAACAAAAAAATATGACGGCATGATCATTACTGGTGCTCCAATTGAACTGATGGAATTCGAAGAAGTGGACTATTGGGATGAACTAATAGAAATCCTTGACTGGACAAAGGAGAATGTGACGTCGACTTTGCATATTTGCTGGGGTGCCCAGGCTGCTTTGTATCATCACTATGGCATTGACAAATATCTTCTGCCGCAAAAGTGTTCAGGTATTTTCACTCACCGTGTCCTTGATGAGACGGATAAGCTGTTAAGAGGATTTGATGATGAGTTTCCAGCTCCTCATTCACGTAACACTGAGCTGTCAATAGCAGCACTCAACGATCATCCTGATTTAAAAGTACTTGCAGTTTCCGATGAAGCTGGCCCTTTGATTATTTCCAGCAAGGATGGTACCAGAATCATGATTACAGGACATCTAGAATACGAAGCTACCACTTTAGCTGAGGAATATTCAAGGGACAAAGCTAGAGGTATTGATATCCATGTCCCTGAAAATTACTTTCCAGACAATAATCCTGAAAAGACACCGCCTAACCGTTGGAGATCACACGCTCATTTGTTCTTTTCTAACTGGCTCAATTATTATGTGTACCAGGAAACGCCGTTTGAATGGAAATAAGAAAAACCGGGCGAAACCGCCCGGTTTTTCTTTATTCTGAAAGTCTCGAATTTATCGCATTTGGAACTTGGAAGTCCTGTATTTGTACGACAGAATTCCCGTTACGTTTATTTTTTGGAGAAAGTGTAAGACTAGGAGGGTGAAAGGAGAGATTAAATTGCAGCAAGAACAGCTAATCGCGGTACATAAAAACCATGTTGGGGAGATTATCAGCTTCCAGACTTCAAGCGGCAGGATCATCTCTTATCGCAAAGCGTTAATGGAAGTGTCCACCGGCAATATTTCTGGAGTAAATATAATGGAGGAAACCAATGGGAACTCCTCCCTACTGACAGCAGATGGTTCTGACTTTCAAACTTATCCGGAAATATACTAACCGCAAAAACACCTACCAATACTGGAAGGTGTTTTGTATTTAAAAAAATCCTGCAGATAAACATCGGTGACAAGGCACTACTCTCTTTGATTGACAGCCTGGTGAGCGAGCTCGAATTTCAGTTTCTTTTCCTGCGCATCCCAATATAGCTTTGCATTAAAAGTTCGATCCTTGCTTTGGAAGCCTTCAATCACATCCGTACTTCCTTCAGCGAGCAGCTTCTTTATATTTTTTTGCGTCACTGTCTTGCCAAGAACCTGTTTGGATAGGGTGAAATTGCATTTCGTTTTTTGATAGTTGGAACAGCCATAAAACGTACCTTTGTCTAAGACTGTACCCTCGCATTTTTTACATTTTCCCAAATTCGTTACACGCCTTGATTTCCCACCTATTTTACCAGGCACAAAGGCATTGGTAAGTTCCTCTGAAAATGTCCAGCCTGCTGATCCTTCCGTCGTTTCCGAAACCAAGTGCTTAATCATTTTTGAGGTTTGTTCGATAAATTGTTTCGGCGATGCTTCCCCCTCGCCGATCTCGTGCAGCCGCTTTTCCCATTTCGCTGTCATTTCCGGTGAAGCAAGCACTTGTCCGCCAACTGCCGTGACGAGTATTTTTGCTTTGGCCGTGGCATAAACAAGATTTTTGCGGACCTCGATATAGGCACGGTCTTTTAGCATGGTAATGATTCCTGCTCGCGTAGCTTCGGTTCCAAGTCCTTCTGCCTTCATTAGCACCTTTTCCAATTGCTTGTCTTCAATATGCTTGCCTGCCGTTTTCATCAAAGTGATCAACTGTCCTTCCGTCAATCTTTTTGGCGGCTGCGTTTTGCTTTCTTTTGCCTCTGTGTGGATGACCATTCCCGTTTCCCCCTGCTGAACTGCAGGCAGCTCCGGTTCTTTATCTGCGTCTTTTTGCGGCAGCACCTTCCTCCAGCCTTCATCAAGCTGGACTTTCCCCTTCGAAGTAAATTCAGCCCTGCTATCCACGACCGTCTTGATCGTCGTATACTCCGCTATATAAGGACTATAGTGGGCAGCAATCAGCGTCCGTACAAGCAAATCATACAGTTTAAGTTCCTCTCCCGACAGCCTGTTTAAGATGGGAACTTGCTCTGTAGGAATAATTGCATAGTGGTCCGTCACCTTTTTTTCATTTACATATCGTTTGTTGTTTTTAATGGATTCTACTGGCAGTGGAAATAATGTTTGATAATCAGGAATCACCTGGAGTTTTTTCAGGATAGCTGGAAAGCCTTCCGCTTCACCTGGAGTTACATGCCTGGAATCGGAACGGGGATAAGAGACGATCCCTCTTTGATAGAGTCCTTGTAAAATGTCGAGCGTCTTTTTCGGCGACATCTTAAACCGCCTGTTTGCTTCAGCTTGAATTGCTGAAAGATTGTATAATAATGGCGGCAGGAATTCTTTTTTCTCAGAATGAACTTCTGCTGCTTCAGCATGTTTACCGTTGCAAAATGCAGCGATTTTTTCAGCCATTTCCTTTGTTTTGATTCTGGAGTCACCATCTTTTTCCCATTTGCCAGTGTATTGCTTTCCGTTGATTCGGAAATTACCGATTACTTCCCAGAAAGGTTCTGAGACAAAATTTTCGATTTCGAGCTCTCGTTTTACAATCAGAGTAAGCGTGGGTGTTTGGACCCTTCCGACAGAAAATACATCTGAATACCCTTTCTGCTGCAATAAAAGAGTGTACAGTCTTGAGGCGTTCATGCCTACAACCCAGTCAGCACAAGCGCGCGTATAGGCTTCATAATACAAATTTTTTGTATCTGATTCACTTAATAGTTTCTGAAAGCCATCTTTTATTGCTTTTGGGGTAAGGGAGGAGATCCACAGCCGTTTCATCGGTTTCGTGCAATTTGCGAGACGAAGGATATTTCTGATAATCAACTCTCCTTCCCGTCCTGCGTCACCGGCATGGATAATTTCGGTTACCCTAGGGTCCGAAACTAATTTTTTAATAATATTAAATTGCTTCGCTTTCGATTTTACAACTTCATACTTGAATTGGTCGGGAATGATCGGCAATGTATTCAGTGACCACTTCTTCCATGACGGGTTGTACTGTTCGGGCGCGGACAACTCCGTTAAATGACCGATTGCCCACGATACATACGCGCCATCCGGAAAGATTTCATTTGGAAGAATCTCAATGTATCCTTCCTTCTTCTTCATTGTAAAAACGGAGGCTAGGGTTCTGCCCTGATCAGGCTTTTCCGCAACGATTACCTTCATAATTTCCTCCTGAAAAGCTTTTATAAGAACGTAACTATACTAATCTCTATTTTATCTTTTTTTCAATAAGAGCGTAAAGGACTTTTATCTCAGCACTTATACGCTTAAACAGGCAGATGATGCTCAGCTGCCTGTAAAAACTTATTGGTTTGAATAAGAGAGAACTTAATCATGTAAGACACGTGAAATTCTCAAACCACGGTCGAGGCGCAAATCAATTAGCGAATCCTTCGTCTTGATGAGAGCCTTCAATGGTTCATAGTTATCGACCATAAGGATTGTTCCTTCTTCTCCATTGCTTAAAAGGACGCGTTTGCCAACAAGACTGTCCATAATTCTGTATAAAAAGACGAGCATGATTTTTGGATCAAATTTACCAAAAACATCGTTTTGCATTTGAGAAATGACTATATGGAATGGTTCTGCCTGATGGTACACCCTTGAAGACGACATGGCATGATAGACATCAGCTATTGCGACAATTTTGGCAAAGTTATCAATCTTATTGCTCGGGAGACTGAATGGATAACCACCTCCATCCTCCCGTTCGTGGTGCTGAAGTGCGATGAGAGCAACCCTGTCATTCAATTCTGGAATATCCTTCAGCAGCCTGTATCCATATGCGGTATGCCGTTTCATTTCAGAGTACTCTTCCTGTGTCAGCCTGCCTGGCTTATTGAGAATTTCAGCAGGTATTCTCGCCTTGCCAATATCATGGAGGGTGGCTCCGAGCGAAAGATCATTCAAATCGGACTGATTCAAATTAAGCCATTTCCCTAATAATGTTGAAATAATACCGACACAGACAGTATGTCTATAAGTATATTCATCTTTTGATTTAAGTTCATAAAAAAGGTGATAAATATGGGGTATTTCTGCTGCCTGTCTGATTGCAGGCATGATTTCATTTTTGATTTCCGAGATTGGAATAACACCAGTCTTTGCGACGACATCGAATATTTCTTCCATTTGAACGGAAGCAGCGTCAAGCATCTTGTTCATATCCTTGATTTTCGTTTTTATTCCCGTCTGTGATGTAGGGTCCTGAACGGTATTCCCGTTTCTGATTGTATCCAGTAATTTCTCAATTTGATAATCAGATAAGGCCGTTAACGCTGATGGAGTGGTCTTCTTCATAATACCCCCCTCTTGACTAAATAGGATAGCCTGCTTTTATTGTTTGCTGTTCGTATAAGAAAATAATAACAAATTTTTCCGAAAAGAGGAAGCGTGACAATTATTTATAATTCATAAAATTTTAAGAAAATTTATAGGGTAATAGCGTTTGCATCCTTGACTACGATTATTCTAATATTGTATATTTAAGACATCATGTAAGAGGATATATTTGCCGCGCAATAGATGCAAGTGTAGCCAATTAGATGAGACTATTCAGCTTGACGCAGAGTTTGTGTCACGAAAGGCATAGGAGGACAGTTTAACATGCAAAATGGTAAAGTAAAATGGTTCAACAATGAAAAAGGTTTTGGGTTTATTGAAGTAGAAGGCGGAGACGATGTATTCGTACACTTCTCAGCCATCCAGGGTGAAGGCTATAAATCATTAGAAGAAGGCCAAGAAGTATCTTTCGAAATCGTCGAAGGAAACCGTGGACCACAAGCAGCTAACGTAGTGAAACTATAATTCCAACAGTTTAAGGCTGACGCTTGACGCCAGCCTTTTTGATTTTTAGTGAGAGACCCATGATCACAATTTCTGTCCACACTTTTTTATTTTCTCACCGACGGTGCATTCTGTTATGCAAAACCGGTGGGCAAATGTTTTTCCTTGTTCTTGCCGATGATATTTTTTAAGGAAGCATCCATTGCAATAGGTAGTTAACAATGTTTCTACCTCAACAAGTATTTCATTTCGAGTCAATCATTTCTCCCTCCCGGTTAGATTATTTGCATTTTGCTGTTGATCATTTTCCCTTGCAATGCTTGGGTTGCCAGCTTATCAGCCTCTTTATTTTCTTTCCTTCCTATTGGATAATATTTAGGATGCAAGCCAAGCTCGATAATCTTCTTCTCGATTCGGTCCAGCCAACGGTTGAGCGTTTCTTCATAGCAAGGCCATTCCCCTTCGAGTTGCTTCAACACTACTTGGGAATCCCCTTTTATTTCACATGATGTGTTCCTGACACCCATTTCTTCAAGAATGCTTAACGCAAAGTAAAGTGCTGCATACTCTGCTTCATTGTTTGTATCGATCTCATCAAATACTTCATTTGCACGCAGTCTGTATTTCTTTTTTCCTTGTTTATAATAAATGATGGTGCCAAGGCCGGCCTTATTATGGGTGTTATCGAAGCCTCCGTCAAAATAAACAGTCAGGTTATGAGGCTCTTCTTCCACCACTGTAAGAAGCTTACGCATTTCTTTGATAGACCAGGCGGTGCCAACCTCATCAGTAAACAAAATCCCCAATGCTTTTCCAGATCTTTCAAGCTCCTCACCAGCCTGGAGCGCATGCTCTCCTTCCAGATAATCAGAACTGAACAGGATCGGAGCCACGCCTTTAGTTTTATATTCCCACTCCAATTTATATCTCAAGATTTTCCCAACTTTCTCCGCCTTTTTTAGTTATCTTACCCATTTTTCTTATCCGTTACAATGGTTACATAATCCAAACTATTATGATACACTATTTGTTATCTGTACAAATAATTCGGGAGTGGTCGATTTTGTATGAGGTATATATCGATGGGGCAAGTGCTGGTAACCCAGGGCGTAGCGGTGCTGGCATATTTATTAAAGGAGAAGGGAAAGTTTTTCAATATTCCCTCTCGCTTGGCATAATGTCAAACCATGAAGCGGAATATCATGCTTTTATAAAAGCTTTGGAAATCTGTTTGGAGAAGGGTTTTAAGGTTGTATCATTCAGAACTGATTCCCAGCTCGTAAATGCTGCAGTGGAGAAAGAATTCGTTAAAAATAAGCTTTATTCCCCGCTTTTAGAAAAAGCTCTGGTGCTTACACGGCAATTTGATTTGTTTTTTATGAAATGGATTCCATCGAGCGAAAACAAAACAGCTGATGAATTAGCCAGAAAAGCAATCAGGGGCAGCGATACGAAAGGACCGAAAATGAAATGAAAACATCCACTTTTGCCGATCTAAGTTTACTGTTTGTAGCTCTTATATGGGGAACGACATTTGTGCTTGTCCAAAATGCGATCGCATTTCTGGAGCCACTTTCTTTTAATGCCGTTCGCTTCTCCGTTGCTGCAATCATCCTAGGACTTTGGCTGCTCATTTTTGAAAAGCATCTCCTTCAAAAACTTGATAGGAAATTGATTTTATCAGGGATAATGCTCGGGGTATGGTTATTTATTGGCTACGCTTTTCAGACACTTGGTCTTCTGTATACCACTTCTTCAAAAGCTGGTTTTATTACCGGACTGAGCGTCGTACTCGTTCCTTTATTGATGCTTGGGATTTTAAAGCAGCGCCCAAGTGTGAATTCCATCGCGGGCGTTTTTGCAGCAACGATTGGCCTTTATCTTTTAACTATGTCAGATGTGTCGGGTCTTAATATTGGGGATGCCTTTGTCTTGATTTGCGCAGCTGGTTTTGCATTGCACATCGTGTTTACCGGAAAATTTTCAAGCAGTTATCCTACTCTTCTTTTGACGATTGTACAAATATTGACTGTTGCCGTTCTTTCTGCAGGATCTGCCATCCTGTTTGAAGACTGGAAAAGAGCTTTTCAACCAGAGGTCATTTTTTCTACGAATGTAATTACCGCATTATTGATTACATCTATTCTTGCAACTGCATTAGCATTTTTCATCCAGACAAATTTCCAGAAGCATACAACAGCGACACGGGTTGCTTTGATTTTTGCGATGGAACCTGTCTTTGCTGCCATTACAGCTTATTTCTGGGCAGACGAACGCCTGGCAAATAGCGCCCTTGTTGGGTGCGTGTTGATTGTTGCTGGCATGATTTTTGCTGAATTGCCTGCTGGAAAATTAGAGAGTATTATCAGAAGGCTATTCGTGAAAAAAGAGGCGGATTTCAAAGCGTGACGCTTTGAAATTGCCTCTTTTTTCATCGGCTATTCTTGGGCACGAGTAGGTTAACTAAAGCATGGCGTTATGTTATACTGCCAAAAGTTCCATTTTTTCGACTAATTTCCAGGCTGCTTTGCGAGAAGCGATTTTATTAGAAGCGAATGTTTCAAGCAATGAAATATAAAAACTACCGTCAAAACCCTTTTGAGCCATTAGGGTGATTTCGATGGCTGTATTGGCGATTTCATCCGTTGAATTTGTATATTGCTGTCCGAAATAAATGAAGCCGACCGCATCCTCCCGAAAAAGAAACCCCTTGCTCTTCAAATGAAGCAAATAATCTTCCACTGTTCGCACTGACTGAATCAATCCTCTCTCTTCAAGCCGTAACTAGTAAAATTTTACCGCATTATTCGAACTTTTTCTAGCGTTTTTTCGTTAAATAATAACCAGAAAAGCCCATAATCATCCCTAGCAGGGCTCCTCCAAGTACCTCTTTTGGCTGATGTCCTAGCATTTCCTTCAAAGGATCCGGGGACTTTTCCTCGAACTCCACTGGGTCATCCTCATTGATTTTATCAATTAATTCATCAAGATCATTGACTTTTAAAGTGAGTTCTCCTGTCTGCCTCCTGATTCCCTGGGCATCATACATAACAATCAAGCCATAAACAAGAGACAATGCAAAGTCAATCGAGCGTACTCCTTTTGTAAGGGAAACAAACGTGGTTAAAGAAGAAACACCTGCAGAGTGGGAACTCGGCATGCCGCCTGTTGCAAAAAATAGAGCTGGTCTCCATTCCTTTGTTTTCGCATAATGAATTGGTATTTTTAAAGCCTGAGCCAGGCCGATACTTGTGATCGCGATCACGGCGCCTCTATTCATATTCGTCACCTCTCCTGTTATTTTGAAGATAAATGATGGCTTTTATTCTTGTCCATACATAATAAGAAAATAAGCCTATAAAGGGTTATTTCACTTTTCTATGTAGTTTTAAACAAAACTTTTTGGAGAGTAAATTTTAATAGTAAAATAAATGCAAAAGAGGTGCTTATTGCACCTCTTTTGCATTTTGTTCTTCCAGATCCAGCCTTTTTCTTATGCGTATATTGCATTGTTTTCAAAAAGTCGATGTAGCCCTGTCAGTTCTATTTCATTGAACTTAGAAAGAAGTTTTTCTTTGTCAATTCTGAATAGGGCATCGTCTAAGCTGCATTCAATCGGCAAATCGCATTTAATTTCAGCAAGTTGCCTGCTTAAATGAAGCATTTCTAAATCCGCCTCGATTTTTGCACGTTGTGATTTCGTCAAAAGATGCAGATTTGTGATCACACCTTCTACATTTTCGTGTTCCTGAAGGAGTTTAATCGCCGTTTTCTCCCCAATTCCGCGGACGCCGGGGTAGTTATCGCTTGGGTCTCCCATGAATGCCTTCAAGTCAATCATCTGCTCAGGCCAAACCCCTTTTTCAGCGAATAAAGTATTTCGATTGTGGACTAGATAATTTCCATACCCTTTTTGCAGAAGAATGACAGAAACCCGGTCATCGATTAACTGCAAAATATCCTTATCCCCAGTCAAAATGGTAATGGAATCGACTTCCTTGACCGTTTTGGCAATTGTACCGATGCAGTCATCTGCTTCAAACCCTGGAAGGCCGATATTCGGAACGCCCAAAGCTTCCACCACCTCTTTAATTAAATCAAATTGAGGCAAAAGCTCTACCGGTGCTTCAGGTCTGTTTGCCTTATAATTCGCAAACATTTCCGTGCGGAACGTTTTGCTGCCCATATCCCAGCAAACCGCCGTATGGGTAGGCTTAAATTTCCCAACTGCAGTCGCAAAATGTTTGACAAAACCATGGATTGCGTTGGTCGGCACCCCTTTGGAATTGATCATGTACTGTCCGGATACAGCGGTCGCGAAAAAGGCTCTGAACAACAAAGCCATTCCGTCAACAAGCATTAGTGACGATTTATTCGAATCCAAAGCTGGACCTCCTTATTTTGTTTTTGACAAACCTTTTATCGTCAACAGATGGTGATGTGTCCCATAAACAACTTTTATATTATATCATATTTTGATACAGGATTTTCTTTATAAGAGACCCAGTCGCTATAGCTGCCAGCATACAGTTTGACATGTTTAAACCCTGCTTCTTTCAAGGCGATATAGTTAGGAGTTGCAGTTACTCCTGACCCGCAATACACGATGACAGGCTGATTCCGGTCCAGTTCGGCAAATCGCTTTTCCTGTTGGTCCCTCGACTTAAAGGAACCATTTTCCAAACTCTCCATCCATGGTTTATTGATGGCGGTCGGAATATGCCCCGCAATTCTGTCAATCGGCTCCTCTATCCCTTTATAACGCCTGCTTTCACGTGAATCGATCAGGACTGCGTTTCCGGAGCCATTAAGCGCTATATCCTTTATTTCTTCGTAGGAGGCCAACATATCTTTCGCTTCTGTTACGATATAGGTTGTTTTTGCATATTTTGGCACGATTTGATCTGTAGGATAGCCTTTCTGTTCCCACAAAGCAAAGCCGCCGTTTAGGATATACACCTCTTCATGTCCCATGTATTTCAAAAGCCACCAGAATCTAGATGCAAAAGCACCTTCCTTGCCATCATAGACAACAATGATTGTGTCCTTGCTTATTCCGTTTGCTTCAAGTTTATCTTTTAGCAAATGCAAATCAGGAAGCGGATGCCTTCCACCATGCTCCCGGACCTCTCCTGACAAATCTTTTTCTAGATCGAAATAGACCGCTCCTGGAATATGACTTTGTTCATACTGTTGTTTGCCTTCTTCAGGATCGCCAAGCTTGAACTGGCAATCCACCACCTTTAGATTTTTCTCGTCAAGATGCTCTCTAAGCCAATCAGCTTCTACATAATTTTTCAAAAAAAACCACTCCTCCACTGTTATTCATCCACTATAAGATTAGTAAGTGCTTGTTTTACGAGATCCACTGAAAACTTTTCTTCAAGAGAAGCGGTAATCCCTTCAAAATATTCATTGATTTGTTCAGAAAAATCATTTTGTACTTTTTCAAACTCCTGCTGCATTTCTTTTAGATAGTGATTTTTCAATCTTGAATTCTCTTCCTGCAGATATTCTGTCGAAGGTTCGTGTAAAAGTCGTTCTAGTTCCTCTGCCATATATCTTTTTTCATTTTTCTCAAAGAAAGCCTTCGGATTTTTGAACAATCCAAGCGTTTTCTTAAAAATGGTACGGTCGAGGCTTTGATATGCTGGCTCAAATTCCATTCCAGATAGTGGGCCATTTTCTGTTAATGAAATCGATACCGCAGCATTTATTTTTTCCAGTTCCGTTATTATTGCTTGCTGAAACTCTTTAAGCAGATGGACAATATAGTTTTCCAGCCTTAAGGAAGTAGCCCGCATTTCTTGGGCAAGGTCATATCCAATACTTTCGATCAAATCATCCAATGCCGATTCAAGAGCCAGTTTCACATTGCGTCCATCGTCCTTTAAAAGAGCGGGATGAAAGGACTCCCTGAATAAGTCACCAAAGCGAAGGAATACACGCTGCCGAATATAATAAACCAATTCATCTGCCTCTTGTTTAAGGCGTTCTTCAAGGATGTTTGGGCTTTTTTTGGCTAAAACAGTCAGCATCCGGTCTTTTTCGAATAGCAGGTTTTGACGTTTTTCAGCCTTTGTGGCCTTGTCTTCCTCTGCTGAACGGATTATTTTTTCCAACATACTGATCGCCTGCTGCCATTTCGCCTCTGCAGACTCGACAGCCATGGTCATCAAATCCTTGGCAATGAATCGGTAAAACACTTTTTCAAAGGAGTTAAAGAGCTGGTCTCCGCTGCTGCCCGGTTGCAATTTATCTTTCAGTCCCTTTAAGCTGGAAACAGGGAAAAGTTGTGGCTTCCTAATACCGTACTGGACAAGCTGCCCTTCCACATATTCGAGAACAGTCTCTTGTTCTTCCTCTGAATTCGCCAAATCGACCGCATTGACGAGGAAGAACATTTTATCCAGTTCAAAGCTATCTTTTACCCTGCCTAGCTGAAGCAGAAATTCGCGATCTGCTTTTGAAAAGGCATGATTATAGTAGGTGACAAACAGGATCGCATCCGAATTCTTGATATAATCAAAGGCAACTCCGGTATGGCGTGCGTTGATTGAATCGGCTCCTGGGGTATCAACAAGTGTAATTCCTTTTCTTGTCAGCTCGCAATCATAATAAACTTCGATTGATTCAACAAAACATGATTTCTCCTCTTGTGCCACAAATTCACCGAAAGAATCCATGTCAACGGATAATTGCTCACCGAATTTGTCCCTGAAATGATCAAAGCCATTTGCAAAAGCTTGTAAAAAGGAGTAATGGGTTTTTTCTATTACACTATATTCGCTATTATCCAATTTAATAGTTTTGATTAGATCGATCGATCCATCGAAATCACGGACATATCCGCCAAATAATCTAAGTGATCGCTCCAGCTCATTTTTTAGTTGTTTATCTGTTTTCATTTTCACAATAACAGAGCCATGAGGATGGTCTTTCGTCACTGGTTTGATTTTATTAATCGCGGCCGTTGTTGGGTTAGGTGATACCGGCAAAATCCTCTCCCCTACAAGCGCGTTGGCAAATGAAGATTTTCCGGCACTGAATGCACCAAACAGGGCAACTGTGAATTCTCTGCCTTTTATTCGCATAGCCTTATCTTTTAATTCGCGGGAAATCTTTTTCAGTCCGGGTATCGCTTCTATCTGATCAGCTGCGTAGTTCAACTTCCCAATCAATTTCTGTTGGATATGATGAAGTTGTTCTCCCTCCCGCTCTTCCTGCTCAATTGGAGCTGTGTGAACTTGTAAAGGATCCATTTTTTTCTCAAGCGGTTCACGAGTGCCACGGACTAAATTTCTGATCATTTCTGGCTCATCTTCGTCTGCAAAAAAAACGCTTCCCACCTCATCTTCGAACTGAATCGCCTCTCCATAAAGAATCTCAGAAACTTGTCTTCTGTTCTCGGCAATTTTCCTTCTGATTCTAGACAATTCTTCCCACGCATCCAAAAGCTTTCCGTATTTCTGTTCCTTCCTGACAAGTTCATTCACTTGCTCATCATCCTGTAATTTGACTGAGTGAAGGAACATTTTTTTAATTGGTTCGAGCTTTTTTCGCGCACGGTTTTTCAGGGCTTCGGCGACATCATTTGTATAATTTAAAACATAATCACCTGAAAGCCTGGCTCCAGACTTGACGGCTTCAGACAGCAGTTCTTTCCCGAAATCAATCTTAAAACCATTGGCAGCTGTCTGAAGTTCAGCTTGTGTCAAATGATATTTTCTGAATAGCTTTGCTAAAAAGTCCTTGATATGCCAGTCAAGTTGAGATTGAACCTTTTCTTCCAGATCTTTATAGAAGCTAGACAATCTGGCTGCTTTTTCCTGTTCCGTTTTTTGTTTGGAGAAAAATAAGCCTACTTTAAAATCTGGTTGCCTAGACTGCAAGTATGCTTCTGCCAGCTCCCTTGTCTGAAACGGCATCAGATAGGCATTCTTCAGGATGTCATTTTGACCTGCCCTAAATTCCTGTTCTGGATCCTGTTTCCTTTTGATGTTAGTAATTTGGCTTCTTATACCGTCTAATTCTTTAGAAAGCTGCTCCCTATCGCTTTCGCCAAGATCTGATAAAATGGATTCAAACTGGTCAATCTGAGCGGAAACATCCTGTTCTAGATGGCTTAGATGATCCTCTGACAGCTTTTCTAAGGAACGAAAGACGGAAACAGGTAAAAGCTCCGAACGTTTGCTTTTCCGCTCGATGATGAATTTGCGAAGCTCGTCAAACTGGTTAACAGATAATTCAGGTACTTTAAGCGATGTATAAAAAATCCCAGAGTGCTTTACTCCCCAGTCGGAAAACGCAGCCTGCACACTATCCTTAAATTGTTCAAACGGCAGTTCGTCATCCTGATGCTTGTCAACCTGATTAATAATTAAATAAAGCTCTTTCCCGGCGTCGGTCAGTTCTTTCGTAAAAAGGAAGTTCAGCTCCGATTGTACATGGTTATAGTCCATGACGTAAAAAACAATGTCGGAAAGATGAAGAGCTGATTCTGCCGCGATCCGGTGGGCATCATCCGTTGAATCAATTCCAGGTGTATCAATAATAGCGGCATGCTGCAGGAACTCTGCTCCGCTATGACTGATTTCAATTCCCTGTATCTCGTTACCATCCATACAAAAGTTTTTGACCGTTTCATAATCATAGGGTGCCGCATACAGTCTAGATCCGCCGTTACGAAAAAAGACTTTAGCATACTCTGCGCCTGACTTTATTTTTACCAGATTTGCACTGGTAGGGATCGGACTGGATGGCAGGATATTTTCACCGATCAGTCGATTGATCATGCTCGACTTCCCTGCAGAAAAATGTCCGCAAAAGGCAATTGAAAATTCCTTCTCCATTGCTTTCTTCCCTAGTTCTCTCACTTTTTCCGCAGTTTCCCCATCTTGATTCGTAGTTACTAACTTATAGAGAGAGACAATCTTCCCGAGAAGTTTTTGCTCTTGGTGTGCAGTGTGGCCCATTCCTCAAACTCCTTGTGACAAAATAATGAATAGCTCTATTTTATACGATTTTTCGGTGTTTTCCTATTATTAGATAAATTAATGGCCAAAACAAAACCCGGACATGATGTCCGGGCTGCCACTTTTCTGCTATTTTTCCTTCAGTGCGGTTTTAAAACATTGCTTAATACATATTTCATAATGAAGAAGTAAGCAGCTATCGTTAAAACTACTAGCATAGAAACCATTTTTACGACACCGTCCTTAAAGTTCTTTAATTGAGAACTATTTTCATCTTAAGAAAAGTATAGCATGATTGAGGATCATTTTCAATGAGAGGCTGTTAATTGTCACACTTCTTTAACAAATTCGGCAGGAAACGACCGTGATTTGAAAAAACAGCTTCGTATTTAGTACATTCTTTCAAAGCCCTTTCCTCAATAGGAATCCTGATAGACAAGATCAGGATATTCAATAGCGTAAAAAGCGCCATCGTAATATAGGCCTTAAACATCAGCGGTATGACCATGAATTCCAATGCTACGATCAAATAGTTTGGATGCTTGATGATTTTATAGGGTCCTTTCTTTACAACTTGTGCTCCGGGTACGATAATAATTTTTGTATTCCAGAACCTTCCTAAAGAAGAAAGTGCCCAAATCCTCATACCTTGGGTGAACAGAAACAACGTCAACAATACAGGCCAATAATCAGACAACTGTTTATTCAATAGCGTTACTTCGGCAATAAAAACGAGAAAAAATCCTGTGTGAATCGCCACCATCGCTGGATAATGCCCCTGCCCAAATTCAATTGCTCCCTGGCTTTTCATCCAGGATTCATTTCTTCTGGCAATTAAAAGTTCCGTAATTCTTTGGAATACGATGATTCCGACAAAGAGATAAAACACCATTTTATTCCCACCTCATTAACAGCAGCTCTGAACTGAATCCAGGCCCTAGGGCTGCGCCGAGGCCAAGATCGCCTTCCTTAGCAGTTTCCATAAACCTTTTTAGCACATAAAAAATTGTCACCGATGACATATTTCCAAATTGTTTCAGGACGTCAAGGGAGATGTTGGTCATGTCTTCCGGTAGCTTCAAAGCGGAACGATAGGCATCAAGAACCTTTTTGCCGCCTGGATGGGCAATGAAGTGATCAAGGTCCGCCACCTCCAGGCTATGGGTGTTCAAAAACCTAAGTACATTAGGCTGTAGCCAGTTTTCAATAATAGTCGGAATATCTTTTGAAAAGACGACATAAAGGCCTTCATTTTTAATATTCCAGCCCATGACGTCCTCTGAATCGGGCATCGTCGTGGACTGAGTTCCGAATATATTAGGGACCGCATTCTTTTTGGCAAGTTTCTCGTAGCCAGAATCATCACCGCAGACAAGAGCACATGCAACTCCATCGGCAAACAGCGAAGTGCCGATCAGATTGCTTTTTGACCGATCGTTTCGTTGAAAAGTCAGACTGCAAAGCTCAATGGAGAGCACGAGCACTTTGGCCTTTGGGTATGCGAGGCAGTATTCATAGGCGCGCGACAACCCTGCCGCTCCGCCTGCACATCCAAGTCCCCATATCGGGATCCGTTTTGTATATTGTGAAGAAGATAGGATATTCATAATCCTCGCATCTATGCTTGGTGTTGCGATTCCGGTACTGCTGATGGTAAATATAGCATCTATTTCTTCGAAAGGGATTTCATTTTTCAGGAAATCTTCATTATGCAAACAATTTGTGATTGCCTCTGCACCAAGCCTTACAGCCGATTCGATATAGGCATCATTTTTTTCCTCAAATGTATGGTCTTTTTCGAACCAGTCAAGATCCTTGGCAAAATGGCGTTTTTCAATTTGACCATTCTGGAAAACGGTCAATAACCGGTTAATGTCCTTAAATGACTCATTAAATATCTTTTCGGCAAAGTTCATGACTTCTTCCTGCTTTATTGAATAAGGCGGAACTGCTTCAGCGATCGACAAAATTCTGGGCACGACAATACTCTCCTCCCCTATATATACGGTTACTTTTTCCATTTACCCCTGAGAGTATGCAAGCAAACAAAGATTGCTTGCATACGAAAAAAACTCCCCCCATATGGAGGAAGCCTAAGTTTTGAAGGAGTTGCTGTGCAAGTTCATTATACAATGCTGCTGAGTCGTATACATTATAAAATCTTTACCAGTTGACAGGCTCGAAAGAACATTCGTGGTGTCGCGGAGCAAAAGCAAAAATAGAAAAAATCACAATGGCCGGTTTCTTTAAAAACCGTGAATCGTCATTCCACCATCGACAAAGAGGGTTTGTCCTGTTATATAATTTCCTGCATCTGAGCTTAGGAACACAACTGGTCCGACTAGCTCTTCCAGCTCACCGATTCTTTTCAGAGGTGTAACGGCGAGGATGTCTTTTACATATGCTTCATCTTCTAAAAGTTTTTCAGTCAATGGTGTTTTGAAATACCAAGGTCCAACGGAATTTACATTGATGCCAAATTGACCCCATTCCATTGCAAGCACTTTCGTCATCTGCATGAGAGCGGCTTTGGTCGCTGCGTATACGACACCTGTCCGAAGCGCTACCTGGCCCGCTACCGAGGAAATATTAATGATTTTTCCACCAGATGGTTGGTTTTTCATGACACGGCCGGCTTCTTGAGAGATCATAAAGGCAGATTTCAAATTAGTGTCCATAATCTTTTGCCATTCCTCGTCCGTCACTTCCAACGCCTTGGAACGGATATTCATGCCTGCATTATTTACTAGAATATCAATCTTTCCCCACTTCGCTTCTATTTCCGCAATCGCCGTATGTATTTGATCCCTTTTCGTAACATCAGTAGGAAGTATAAGAGCTTTTCTTCCTATTTTTTCAATGATTCCCGCAGTTTCTGTAAGATCATTTTCGGTCCGGGCAAGAATTGCAACATCAGCCCCGGCTTCAGCTAGCCCGATCGCTAATGCTCTGCCAATCCCGCGGCCCGCACCCGTGACTATTGCCGTCTTTCTGCTTAAATCAAATGAAGGTAAGAACATCCTAACAGCCCCCTATATAAAATTGCTTTCATTTTACCATAGTATCGAACAATTCGTGATGCAAACTGCCTGTCCCAAACGCAAGCTTAAGACATCCTTATGCAGTTTAATGGAAAAAAAGCACCCTGCTCGATGCTAGTTGCTCCCACCTGGTTGCCTCTGCACTTCAATCAAGATTTGTTTTTCAGCTGTTTCCCCACAATTCAGGCAAATCTTTTTCTCATCATAAATCAGCCTGCAATGATCACAATAATACTTTTGCATGAAATTCACTTCCAAAAAAATATTCTTGATTCAGTTTATTAACAAAAACCGGAAAAGTGACTCTTTTTTTAAACTTGCTTTCCGTTAGAAATCAAGCCCTGCCTTTCACAAGTTGTTTTCTGAATAATATCATTTGCTCCTATTTTCACATAAATAGTTTCACAGATTATTCACATTTACCCGTCGTACCTTGTGACTTAAATCACTGTATTGACGCGCTTTCACCATTAACATAGTAAATATGTCAGGTATGAACAATTTGTGAACTGTTCAAAACCGTATTTACGTTTTCAATTTGTTTTGTATGATGAAAGTGTACTTATCAATTAATAGCTAGTTTTTATTTTATGCGAAGGGAGTGGACCGGGATGGCTCAACCTGAAATCGGGAAGAAAACGCACACAAAGGTGGAAGATCAACCTTCCTTGAAAGGAACACTTGCATCGGTTTTCTTATTAGGATTCTTTTTAATTGTTACTTGGCTAGGTGTATTTTTCTTGTTTGTCGATCGTTTTTAAGACCACCAAAAGGGGAGAAAGAAGTTATGCATATTCATAAGTTTGAGAAAATCTGGTTGATATTCGGGGTAACGACCTTAATCATTTTCCTCACGGTCATCGGTGTTAGTGCCTTCTATTTAGGAAACCAACCTCCTAGCTGTTTGGCTACAGTGAATCCTGAAAACGTTGACACAACTGCTCCATTCAATGAACCAGGCTTGAAAAAGGTAGAAGGGAAAGAGTGGGATTATGAACTGGTATTTGTTGCCTCCGCCTTTTCTTACAACCCTGGAAAAGTGGAAGTGCCACTAGGAGCGAAAGTAAAAGTCATTGCTACCACGAAAGACGTCATTCACGGTTTCGAGGTAGCAGGCACCAATATTAATATGATGCTTGAGCCTGGCTTCATCAGTGAATATGTCACTACCTTTGACAAAGCAGGCGAATTTCTGATCGTTTGTAATGAATACTGTGGCGTCGGCCACCATACGATGACGTCTAAAATTGAGGTGATAGAATAATGAATACTAATTCAATGAATCCAAAAGTGGACCGTCGGGACGGCAAATTGACCATGGCGCACTTTTATGTCGCTTTCATCGCCCTTGCCATCGGCGGATTAGCAGGTCTTTTGCAGACACTAGTCCGGTCTGGAAAATTTCAATTGCCTACATGGACTGGGTATTACCAGATCCTCACCTTACATGGCGTCGTTCTTGGCCTTGTTTTAACAACTTTCTTCATTATGGGATTTCAGCTTGCACTTGTGAGTAAGACATCGGGGACCTTCACTAGAAAACAGCGCCTAACCGGATGGATCGGCTTCTGGACAATGACCATCGGAACTATAATGACAGCCATCATGATCCTTACTAACCAAGCTTCAGTCCTTTATACCTTTTATGCACCATTACAGGCTCACGCGCTTTTTTACCTAGGTCTTACTTTAGTGATTATCGGAAGTTGGATTGACGGAGCGGCAATCATTATGGCTTACACTTCATGGAGAAAAGCAAACCCAGGAAAACCCAGTCCACTGCTGACTTTTATGTCTCTTGTTAACACACTTATGTGGATTGTAGCAACAATTGGCGTCGCAGCAACGGTTTTATTCCAACTCCTTCCTTGGTCATTAGGCCTGGTAGATCGTGTTGATGTATTGGTCAGCCGTACATTGTTCTGGTACTTCGGTCATCCGCTTGTGTATTTCTGGCTATTGCCTGCGTACATGGCTTGGTATGCCATCGTTCCTAAGATTATTGGCGGAAAAATTTTCTCGGATTCTTTGGCGAGGATGTCCTTCATTTTATTCCTGCTGTTCTCGATCCCAGTAGGTTTTCACCATCAGTTGATGGAACCTGGGATTGATCCAGCATGGAAATTCCTTCAAGTAATTTTGACATTCCTTGTTGTCATTCCGTCATTGATGACAGCCTTTTCCTTATTTGCGACGTTTGAGATGTATGGACGCTCCAAAGGTTCTACAGGACTATTTGGCTGGGTAAAGAAACTTCCTTGGGGAGACGCACGTTTTGCAGTTCCCTTCATTGGCATGCTTGCTTTCATTCCTGCTGGTGCTGGCGGAATTATCAATGCTTCCAACCAATTAAACCAAGTGGTACACAATACGATTTGGGTTACCGGTCACTTTCATTTGACACTTGCAACCTCTGTTGTATTGACTTTCTTCGGGATTTCCTATTGGCTGGTGCCGCACCTGACAGGCCGAGTTCTTACAAAAGCGATGAATAAATTAGCAATTATCCAGGGCGTTGTTTGGGCAATCGGCATGACTTTCATGTCAGGTGCAATGCACGCAGCCGGCCTGCTTGGTGCACCGCGACGTTCTTCTTTCTCAACGTACGGCGGTTCTGAGCAAGCTGCTGAGTGGATTCCTTATCAGATCGCTCAGGCAGTCGGCGGAACGATTTTATTCCTTGGAATTATCCTGATGCTTTACATTTTCGTCAATCTTGCTTTCTTTGCACCTAAAGGAGAAGAAGAGTTTCCTGTTGGTGAGGTTGCGGATCAGGCTGAAAAAACACCGATGGTATTTGAAAATTGGAAGTTATGGCTCGGTATCACTGTACTTTTGATCTTATTCGCCTACACAATTCCATTCATTGATATGATCCAAAATGCACCAATTGGTTCGAAAGGATACAAGTTCTTTTAACTAAGAAAAACCGGGCAAACTGCGCCCGGTCCTTTTTTGGTTTGGCTGATAATTTATTGGTCTCCGGATACATTGGACCTCCACATTTTCCAAAATAAAACAGGGTGTGAGATCTCGTTCGATTTCATACCCTGTTTTTATTAACATAGCCGAAATTTAAAAATCTGCATTTCCTGGTGTACGAGGGAATGGAATGACATCACGGATGTTTTTCATGCCGGTTACATACATAACAAGTCGCTCGAAGCCAATTCCATAGCCGGAATGCTTGGTGCCGCCATATTTTCTAAGCTCGAGATACCACCAATAATCTTCTTCCGACATACCAAGTTCTTTTATCCGTTCTGTAAGGACCGCTTCTCGTTCTTCCCGCTGGCTTCCACCGATTAACTCGCCAATTCCGGGAACTAAAAGATCAGTTGCAGCGACTGTTTTTCCATCCTCATTCGCTCTCATATAAAACGCTTTGATTTCTTTTGGATAGTCGGTAACAAAAACTGGACGCTTGTAAATTTCCTCGCTTAGATAACGTTCATGTTCCGTTTGCAAATCTGTACCCCATTCTACAGGGTATTCAAATTGCTTTCCTGAGTTCTTCAATAATTCAACTGCTTCACTATAAGTGACCCTTCCAAAATCAGAATGTAGGGCATTCTCCAATCTTTCCAGAAGTGTTTTATCAATAAAGCTGTTGAAGAAGTCCATCTCTTCTGGTGCATGCTCAAAAACATACTCAATGACATACTTAATCATTTCTTCTCCAAGATCCATGATATCCGGCAATTCTGCAAAAGCAACTTCTGGCTCAACCATCCAAAATTCCGCGGCATGTCGTGCAGTATTTGAATTTTCTGCCCTGAACGTCGGACCAAATGTATACACATTGCGAAATGCAAGAGCAAAGCTTTCCGCATTCAATTGACCACTCACGGTTAAGTTAGTTTCTTTCCCAAAAAAATCAGCCTTTTCATCTACCTGTCCGTTCTCTGTTTTTGGTAGCTCGTTCAAGTTCATCGATGTCACACGAAACATCTCCCCGGCTCCTTCAGTATCGCTTCCGGTTATGATTGGTGTATGTACATAGACGAATCCTTTGTCTTGAAAGAATTTGTGAAGAGCATAAGCTAGTACAGATCTTACTCTAAAAACGGCTGAGAAGGCATTGGCTCTTGGCCGCAAATGAGCGATGGTTCGCAAATATTCAAGCGTATGCCGCTTTTTTTGAATAGGATAATCTGTAGCCGATAATCCCAGGACGACAATTTTTGTCGCTTTTAGTTCAAATGGCTGTTTCATTTCTGGAGTTGGAATAAATTCCCCCTCTACTAAAACAGATGAGCTAATCGGCAGTTTGGTAATGTCTTTAAAGTTATCAAGCGTATCCTCAAATACAACTTGTACACTCTTAAAGAATGTCCCATCATTTAATTCCATAAAGCCAATCGTTTTGGAGTCGCGAAGAGTTCGGATCCAACCTGTTATTTGAACCGTTTTGTCGTTAAAGCTTGCTTGATTTCTGTATAAATCTTTCACTACGGTCTTAATCATAATAGCCTCCTTGTGGTAATTTTTTGCATAAAAAAAGCCTTCTATCCCTATAAGACGAGCGAAAGGCTGGATTTCCGCGGTACCACCCAAAATGTCTATAACGTGCAGCCGCCTAAAAATATTCATAAATTCCTGTCCGTTAGCACCAGGTTTCCACTATCCCAGGCTCGCTATCGAAAAACAGCAAAAACTTCTATCCTTTTCATCGATATAAATAGGCAGTTTTCAAAAGGAGTTTCACTGTAGTAATTTATCACATAATGTCGTCCTTTGTCTAGTTGACCCTGCGATAATAGGATCACCCAGTTACTTGCCTTTTCTTCCTGCTCGGAACGGACAGATTGATCGCTATCACTGATAAGAGGATCAACGCGGCTCCGAGCAGCTGCAGACCGCCCAGCCTGTCCCCATACACCAATATCCCCAGCATCGTGGCAATGACGGGTTCTAGTGTTGCTACAACTGCAGCAGTGCTGCTTTCTGTTCTTTCAAGACCCCAGGAGTATGCAAAATAGGCAACGACCGTTGGGAAAATCCCTAATCCTAGCGCATAAAGCCACGCATCCCCAGAGAAAAGATCAGCCGCCTTGCTGACGATACCGGTGGTCGGAACCAATGCAACCGAGGCCACTAGGAAAGTATACAATGTCACTGTAAAAGGATGGTATCTCCTTAATGCCACTTTGCCAAAAATGCTGTAAAGTGCATAACCGAACCCTGCTCCAAGACCTATGAGGATACTCGAGACTGAAAAAGACGTTCCTTCCTGCCCGGTGATGCCTGCAGCAAGCGTACAGCCAATGACGGTCATAATAATCGCCAACCATTTCTTCCAGTTCATGCTTTCTTTCAGAAAAAGAAAGGACAAAACCGCAACAAAAGCAGGCGAAGTGTACAATAGAGCCACAGCGATCGGAATATTCATCAAATGAATTGCCGTAAAATAAGACCAATTAAAAAACACAATACTGAGAATTCCTGTACCTACAAAAAGATACAAGTCTTTTGTCCTGATTTTCAAGTGGCTTCTGTAAAAAGCAATTCCGACAAAAATCAACACAATGGCTGCAGTCAAAACTCGGATGGCCACAATTTCCATGGCACTGAACCCAGCATTATTCAAGCCTTTGACAAAAAAACCAATCAGCCCCCACATCGCCGCTGCAAATGCAATCATGATATAAGGTAATTTCCTGGACAATTCTATTCACCACACAGAAAAGATGGCAAAACGACTGCCATCTTTTATTTAAAAAAATGTTGTTTTTGATTTAGGTCAGCTGGTATACCTTGCTGTATTTTTCGGATAAATAATCAACTAAGTACTGAGCATTAAGTCCCTCACCAGTTACATCAGTCAATATTTCAAGTGGTTTTTTCATTTTCCCATGCTTATGAACGTTTTCCGTCATCCACTGTTTAATCGGCTGAAGATTTCCTTGTTCTAATAGTTTCTCATAGTCAGGCAAGTCTTTGAGCATGGCATGTTTGAATTGCGCTGCATACATATACCCTAAAGCATAGGATGGGAAATAGCCAAAACTGCCCCCAGCCCAATGGACATCTTGAAGGACACCTTGTGCATCATTTTCTGGCCTGATGCCGAGATACTGTTCATATTTATCATTCCAGACTTGTGGAAGATCCTTTACTTCAATCTCATCATTGAACAAGCCTTTTTCTATCTCATATCGGATCATTACATGCAATGGATATGTTAGCTCATCCGCCTCAATCCGTATTAAGCTTGGTTTAGACTCATTCACTGCTCGATAGAAATCTTCTATTCCCACTGCGGAAAACTGACCATCTGAATATTCCTGCAGCAAGCTATAGTTATTTTTCCAGAAAGAGTAATTTCGTCCAACAAAGTTCTCATAGAAAAGCGACTGTGATTCATGGATTCCCATTGAAGTACCTGAACTTAAAAGAGTGCCAACTAGCTCTTCAGATATGTTTTGTTCATAAAGCGCATGGCCGCCTTCATGAATTGTACCGAAAACCGCTGTTCTGAAATCCGCTTCATCATATTTTGTCGTAACCCTTACATCTCCAGGATTAAGCCCCATCGCGAATGGGTGAACTGTTTCATCAAGCCTGCCAGCATCAAAATCGTATCCCATTTGTTTAAGGATTTCGAGACTGAACGCACGCTGTTTTTCTTTAGGGAAATGACGAAACAGAAATCCTGTCTCAGGTTTTACTGTTGAATTTGAAATCTTCTGTACAAGCGGAACAATTTTCTTACGCAGGTCGCCAAATACTTGGTCTAAAACCTCAACAGTGACACCTGGTTCATACATATCTAGCACCGTATTGTATTTATTTCCTTCATAACCCCAGTATTCTATGAATTTCTTAGTGGTTTCTACTAGTTTTTCTAGGTACGGCCTGAACATTTCAAAATCGGACTTAGCCCTAGCCTCTTCCCAAACTGTTTCCGCTTTTGATTGCAGGATGACATATTCCCGGTACTCTTCTGCAGGAATTTTCTTATTGCGGTTATAGTCCTTTCTGCACTCTTCTAACGTCTTGCCCGCAATTTCTGATAGACTTTGTTCATTTGACAATCTCGCTATGTATGATGCCATTTCTTCTGATGTTGACATATTGAATACCTCAGATGAAAGAACACCGATCACTTCGGACCGCTGGGCTGCTCCCTTTTTAGGTGCGCCAGTCCTTAAATCCCAATAAATCAAAGAAAGCGCCTCCTTATAGGCGGCCATTTTCTTTACATAATCTAAAAAGTTTTTTTCTGTTTGTTTTCCTTCATTCATCCATCTCACCCCATCTTATCAGTCTCCATCATCTTATCATACTTTTCTGATATTTTGGTTCACGAAATTAAGAAAAAACAACAGGATGGCCTGTTGTTTTAATGGAGTCAAAGTTTATATTTCGGTTATTATCTTTATTTTGTTTTCCCAATTGCAACTTTCCATGTTTCCGGGCCCTCTTCGAGATACTCCCATGAAAAAGCTTCGGGGCGCTCCATCATGAACTGGTACTGAAGTGGCTTTGGGTCGTGATCATTGACGATTTGCATGAATTCTCCCGGCTTAAGTGAATCAAAGTTTTGGAATATAATAGGGTGTTTTTCTCTTGGTGCATAATCTGGAACATTGATAATTGCATGAAAAGTCATTTCCATCTCTCCTTCGAATCTGTTTTTCCTTTACCTTTTCATTATAGGACTGCATCGCAACTCAAGTAGTGAGCGCAGTCACAGTTTTCCTATGACATCCCTCATTGCTAACTACCTGGCTTCCAACAGAAAAATATCTCTATTTATAAAGGAACTACGGGCATGAACAAGAATTATTTTAGTAGGGAGGGATCTACATGAAAGAACTGGTTGGAAGCTGCAATGAATGCGGAAAAGAAATTTATTGCCTGGAAGGCTTTTTAAATGGCGTATCTGATCATGGTAAATTGCTTTGTTTTGAATGTGAAAAAAATACCCAAGAAGACTCATAGTCGGAAATGCATATGTTTTTGTTTGTCAGAACCGTCGATTGCTGACTTCATTGGGCGGAGCGCGATTAAGCTAAGAAACCGCAAAGCCTTTTTGCTTTGCGGTTTCTTAGTTTATTCTTCTTCCACTGCCAGGTCTTTAACCGGGAGCTTTTCTTCTTCTTTGTGGGTTACTTTTCGCAGATTGAAAAGTGCCTTTATGCTGAATACTGCCAGGGCTGCTACACCTATCAAAAAAATCGTGTCAGGAATGGCCCTTAAGGTCAGCAGCATTTGAACGGTATCCTGCTGCAGGAATGCTGCTGAACGGGAAGCTGCGTATCCATTAAAGAAAGCTTCTTTTAGCTGAAGATAGCCAACCGGCAGCAAGGAAAAGAATACCATTCCTGCCAAACCAACGTTCAGCATGATGACGATGAATTTCACCCAATTATCATTCCATTTTTCCGGTTTGACGATATTGCGTAAAGAGTAGATCAATACTGCTCCAGCAAACATGCCATATACGCCCATCATGGAAGCGTGGCCGTGCGCTGGAGTAAGGAACTGTCCGTGTTCAAAGAAGCTTACAGCCGGCAGGTTGATCAGGAAGCCAAGTACTCCTGCACCAACTAGATTCCATATTGCTACGGAAATCAAGAACCAGAACGTGCCTTTGTAAGGGAAATCCACGCCGCCGTCACGCATCATTTTATACTGGTCATATGCCTCTAAGATCAACAAAGTCAATGGAATAACTTCAAGTGCTGAAAAGACTGCACCCAAAGCAATCCATACTTCAGCTGATCCGTTGTAATAATAGTGATGCCCGATCCCGATGACACCTGCTCCCATCAACAAAATCAATTGGAAGTATAATGCTCTTACAGTCGATTTCTTTGTTACAAGCTTCATTTGCACCATTAGGAAACCGATCACTACGACTGCGAAAACTTCGAAAATACCTTCTACCCATAAGTGGATGATCCACCAGCGCCAGTAATCGGCAAAAGTATAGTGTGTTCCTGGATTGATCATGAAGGCAAAAAAGTAAAATGCTGGGACAGCAATTGCTGAATAAAATAATAGGTGAATCAATCCACCTTTGTCAGACTCCCGCTTCAATCCACTTCTGATGCCTCGAAATACGATGAATAACCAAATCAGCATTCCAAGAGCGAGGATGAATTGCCAGATACGGCCAAGTTCGAGATACTCCCAGCCCTGATGCCCAAGCAGGAACCAATTGTTGCCAAGGTAACCATTGGCACCAAGCCATTGACCAATCATGCTGCCAGCGACGAGGACGACTAAAGCCCAAAACAGAACATCTACCAGCAATCCCTGACGCTTCGGCTCACTACCTCCAACTAGCGGTGCCAAGAAAATTCCCATTCCAAGCCAGGCTGTCGCAATCCAGAAGATAGCAAGCTGCAAGTGAAACCCCTTCGTAATGTTAAATGGCAGAATGTCATGGATCCATTTTAAGCCGAAGAAACTATCAGGTTCGATATAATAGTGTGCCAATAATGCTCCAAACATGGACTGGACAAAGAACAAAACAGATACGATTGCAAAGTATTTGGCTGTTTTCCTTTGCGAAGAAGTCAGCGGCAGCTTCTTCAAATCGATAGTAGGGAAATTCCCCTCCGTGTAAGCTTCCTTCATACCAAGATGATAGCGATAGAATACAAATAGGATCAAGCCTACAAAGAAAATTAATAAGGTTACGCTTGCACCACTCCACCAGACGGCCGAGAATGACATTGTGTTTCCTGCATCTTCATAATATGGCCAGTTATTTGTATAAGTGATGGTATCATCAGGTCTTTGTGTACTTGATAACCACGCTGTCCAGAAGAAGAAATCAGAAATCTGCTCCATCTGGTCACCCTTTGCTACCCAAGCGCGCTCGCCATCCGGCATATGTTTTTCCTGGATCAAGCCTGCCTTAAGTCCCCAATCGTCCCCTTTTGTAAAAATAATATGGTAAAACTCCCTAACCTTTTGATGCCCGAACACTTGCGCGTCCGTCAACACCAGATGATCCTTTTCCGAATCATAACGGTTCTCTCGCATTTCTTTCTTGACTCGTTCCCGAACGATCGACTGATCATCTTTATTCAAATCATGGAAGTCTTTCTGATATTTTTCCTGAGATCTGAAATTCTGCATCGCTTCTGTGTATATCTTAAGTGCTTCTGCCGTATAGTCTGGGCCCATATATGACCCATGTCCCAACACGGTGCCATAATCCATCAGGCCATATTTCTGGAATACCGCCTGGCCTCCGACAATGCTATCTTTCGTGAAAATGACATCTCCATTTTCACTCGTGACTTCAAGCGGCCTTGGAGCCATTTCTTTAAAAATCCAGTATCCCCCTGTCAGGAGTACTGTAAAGCTTACTAATAAAGTAAATATGAGTACAGATTTCAGCAGTGAGTTTCTATTTTTCTTGACTACTGCTTTTGTGGATGTTCCACGTTGGATCTCCATCTTCCCTGCATCCCCTTCCTAATTTGGTTTACAAACTAAGCATAAAGCGAAAGGAAGATAGTGTTTGTGAACTACCTCATGCTGTAGGTGTGATATTTCACACAGCAGTGAGAATTATTTTCAACAAAACTCCAAATGATGATTTAGGTCACTTTGCGCTCCCTGTGCAGTTGATAAATTCTAATAGTAGAAACATAAACCGAAATAAGGAGCAGATCGATATGCATCTATCACAGATCAGGCAGCAATTAAAGACAGTTCCAATTTTCAAGGAATTGTCTCTTGAGGATCTTGATCCGATTGTAGAAATTGCCCAGCCGCGATTTTTTAAAAATAAAATGTATGCGTTCATGCAGGGCGACCCGCTTGACCGCGTGTTCTTCATTCATACAGGAAAGGTGAAAATTTATAAAACGGATTCATCTGGCAGGGAACAAATTGTTTCCGTTTTGGAGGCTGGGGAAATGTTCCCTCATGCCGGTTTCTTTAGAAAAGGCCAGTATCCAGCACATGCAGAAATGATGGAAGACACACAGATGATTGTTATCCCAATTTCAAAGTTCGAAAAAATTCTTGTGTCCTATCCAGAGCTTTCCATCAAGTTATTCAGGGTTCTCGGCGAAAAAATCATTGATTTGCAAGCTCGTCTGGAAGAACAAATTCTTCATAATACGTACGAGCAAATCATTATGCTACTGCTGAGACTATGCAAAACAAATGGCGAAAGACTGGAATATGGCTATAAATTGACCACCCATTTCACAAATAAAGAATTTGCCAATATGATTGGTACCTCGCGGGAAACGGTCAGCAGGACGATCACTTACTTAAAGAAGAAGGAATGTATAAGTCTTGACTTGGATGGCACCTACCTGATCGACCATGAAAAATTGCATCAAGAGTTATTTTGAAAACCAAAAAATCTCTCATAAAGTGATTCGCATCACGGAAGCAAGTATTGAAAATGGTTATCATTTAACTATGCCGAATATCGTAACGAGGAGGTCAATCCAATGGAACATAAAACGATCGAACTAGATGTAAGAGAAGAAATCAATAACAAACTGGAGCCTTTCCAGAAAATTATGGAGGCGATCGCAGAGTTGCACTTGAATGATGTGCTTGTGCTTCATGCCCCATTCAAACCTGTTCCCCTCTATGGAGTTTTAAAGGCAAAAGGGTTTGATCACGAAGCTGAAAAGATCGAAGCAAAGCATTATAAAATCGTTTTTACCAAAACGGGAGGGAAATAAGATGATTCTCGATAATAGAGGTCTGGAGCCTCCACAGCCTATGATCCGTACGCTCGCTGCCCTAGATGAGCTCGCTGAGGGACAGACACTGACGATCCTTAATGACCGAAGACCGATGTTTTTGTTCGAACAACTGGATGAACGGGGTTATTTGTACTTAACAGAACAACAGAATGATGGAAGTTATCGTGTGACGATTTCCCGAAAAGCGGGGTGATAGAAATGGTTCAGCAAAGCAGTGGCAACGAGACTAATAGTAAGCTTCCTTTTTCCTTCATCCTCTTTAGTATGGTTGCATTGATTTCTTCCCAGGTGCTGATCCTGCTGAACGGTGACATGCTGATAACAGGCACATTCCGTTTGCCCGCCATTTGGTCTGCTGCCCATTTATTTGTCCTTGGATGGGCCTTGATGGTTGCAATGGGCGCGATGTACCAGCTCGTTCCTGTCGCTTTCCTGGCGACTATCTGGAGCGAAAAATTTGGATTTTGGCAATTTGCCGTTACAGCTTTGGGAATCGTGACGTTTGCAACGGCACTTTATCTTCGTCCGCAGGATGCCCTTATTCCTGGAATGATAACATTGACAGGCATCCTGATGTTTCTTGTGCAAATGTTCATGACGCTGCGAAGCCAAGCAAAACCAAATATTCTCACATTGTTTGTCGGCAGCGCCTTATTTTCCCTCCTGCTGACCATAACATTGGGGATTACACTGGTAATCAGCATGAAAACCGGTTTTGCATCAGAATATTATCAAGCCTTTTTTAAAACGCATATTCTCCTTGGCACTGTCGGATGGTTCTCATTGCTGATTTTTGGCTTCTCTTATAAAATGGTTCCGATGTTTTCATTGGCTCACGGATTTACGATGAAGCCAGCAGTTTATGTATACATCTTTTACTTAACCGGAGTCATCTTGATGGTTGCGTCCTTCTTTACAGGCACTCACTTACTGGAAATCCTCGGAACTTTTATGTTGCTTGCTGGATTTTTGACTTTCACCTGGCATGTGAAAAAAATGATCGATAAACGCGTAAAAAGGAAGCTAGATCGCCCATTCATGTTCGCTTTATTTGCAATTAGCTGTGGGGCAGTCATCCACCTGACTGCTTTTATAGCAAGCGGACTAAGTTTGCTGTCAAAAACCGCTGGTCCCATCCTTTTCCTATATTTGATCGCCTGGATTGCATTCAGCATCATCGGATACTTGTACAAAATCGTGCCATTTCTATGGTGGACTCACAAATACAGCAAGGAAATCGGCAAAAAACAAGTACCTGCCCTAAAAGATATGATGGATGAAAAGCTGGCAATTCCCTTATTTATTTTGTTTACAGTTGGAACAGTGCTGATCATCCTCTCTTTCTTTGTCCAACTAATGCCAATTTTCTATATTGCCCAGTGCTTGATTCTATTGGCAGTGATTTTGTTCAGCTATGTCATAGCCAAAGTTTTGACTATTTAAGGAGGAGTTCATGATGACAGATTTACAAAATAAAATTAGAGAAAACTTAAAAACCGTTTATGACCCTGAATTAAACATTAATGTAGTGGATTTGGGTTTGATTTATGATATTGACATTCCTGAACCTCGAACCGCAAAAATTTTGATGACATTGACAACTCCAGGCTGTCCTCTGCATGACAGCATTGTCAGCGGAATTAAGTATTGCGTACAAGGAATGGAGGAAATAGAACACGCGGACGTCCAATTGACATGGGAGCCAGCTTGGACACCAGATCGGATGACAGCGGATGGCAAAAAATTGTTGCAGGGTTTCTAAGGAGACCACGAAAAGAAACGCTTGGTGTTTCAAGCGTTTCTTTGCTTTTATTTAGAATTTGAAAGGCAAAATGACAATGCTTGGCGAAGATTGCTTTCTGCTTTTTGCAATTCCGCCAGCTGGATATCGTCGGACTGGAATTCATTTCGCAAAGCTTCTGTGCTTGACGAAAGCGCTTTTGAGATACGCTGGAAATCAATAAAAGAATAATTCATTGCCATCCCTCCATTCATTGCAAATATGTATTTATTGTATTCAAAATCGCATACAAATATTCTGTTTTATTCAAAAACAAAATACAAAAAGGGCTTGGAATGAGACGATTCCAAACCCTTTTTTCCTGAAAATTAATCCCTTGATCAATGATTCATCTGAGGGGACGCTTTCCCCAGTATTGATAATAGTCTGTACGGATGAAGCCATTGAACAGCTTCCGCTTTTTTGTTGCCGGTTTTCCGTACACTTGTTCAAAATTTTCGTTTGAAGTTAAGATATAAATGGACCAAGTATCCAGTGGAGCAAAGGCTTTGCCCATTTGACTGTACATTTCTTCGACCGCTTTCTTTTCACCGAGGCGCTCTCCGTATGGAGGGTTCCCAATCACTACACCATATTCCTTTTTCGTAGTAAAATCCTGCACTCGCATTTGCTTAAAGGAAATCAAATCACCAAGGCCTGCTTCAAAAGCATTTTCCTCAGCAATCTTCACCATCCGGTGGTCTATATCCATCCCGCTGATATCCAAGGGCTGGTCATACTTAGCAAGGTCTTCTGCTTCCTCCCTGACTTCCTCCCAAATGGATTCCGGGATGAAGTCCCAGCCTTCGGAAACAAACTCCCGATTAAAGCCTGGTGCGATATTTTGACCAATTAACGCCGCTTCAATCGGAATCGTTCCAGATCCGCAGAACGGGTCAACAAATGGCTTATCCGGATTCCAATTTGTCAACAAGATCAATGCTGCAGCCAATGTTTCCTTCAGAGGAGCTTCCCCTTGATCCACTCTGTATCCACGCTTATGGAGACCGCTGCCGCTCGTATCGATTGTTATTGTAGCCACATCTTTAAGAAGCGCGACTTCCATTTTGAATAAAGGGCCGTTTTCTTCCAACCAGCCAGATTTTTTATAAGAAGTTCTCAAGCGTTCCACTACAGCTTTTTTCACGATTGCCTGGCAATCGGATACGCTGAATAGTTTAGACTTAATAGATTTTCCCGAAACAGGGAACTCAGCATTTACCGGCAGAAATTCTTCCCAAGGTAGTGCCTTTGTTTTTTCAAAGAGTTCGTCAAAAGTATATGCCTTAAATTCGCCAATCTTTATTTTGACCCTGTCAGCAGTACGAAGCCACATATTGCTTCTGGCGATTGCGCGCACATCTCCTTTATAGACAATCTTCCCATTTTCAACCTGACAATCATATCCCAGATCGCGCACTTCATTAGCGACAATTGCTTCAAGACCCATCGCAGAGGTTGCAATTATATCAAAATTCTTCATCATTTCACCCTTTTTTCACCAATATACTTACTTATGTATTGCCTAATAGCATTAATATACATAAAAAAAGCACTCCAAGCAAAAGGAGAGCTTTCCTAACCATCATACAAACCAATTAATAACGTTCTGTAAGCCATGTTTTGTGCCATCGTACTGCAAATGACCAATAGTCTCGTACTCCGGTGGTAATCATCTATCTACAGATGAAGATCATCTGTCCTTCCCTTCGTTCAGTTCCTTCAGGAAGGTGCCCCTACCATTGTTTGGGTTTCTCGCTCGCGGGGTTTACCTCGTTCCACCCTTCCAATTTCTTGGAAGGCTCCGTCACTGTGGCACTTTTATAGGTATTCATGCCATATCGTTGCCGACTTAGGCATTTTCCCTGCCGTCAGCCGAGCGTGAGCCCAACTGCCCTGGCTTATGAATTGGCCAGGCACGAACACTACAAGCATCTCAGCCTGTGCGAGCATGGACTTTCCTCTGCAGCAGAACTGCAGCGATTACCCGAACGTTATTAACAGCTACAAAAAATAGTATATGTAATTTTGGTCTAAAAAGCAATGGTAATTCATTTCAAACATTAGCAGAATCTAGATTAATCGTAAAGTTTGTCTCCAAATACGTGCTTCTCAAGGTTCGATAATCTTTTCAGGATATCAAAATTTGTCGTTCCAGCTGCCTGTGTACTTGGGCGGCGTGATGACTCATCAAGCTGTTTTTTTAGACGAAGATTGTCCTGCTGCAGTTCTTCTATCTCTTGTTGCATGATTTCGTAATCCTTGATGATCAGATCAAGGAACTTATCTACGTCTTCTGGCTTGTAGCCACGCATGGCTGTTTTAAATTCCTTCTCTAAAATATCTTTAGCAGTTAACTGTATTTTATCGGATAGCATTCCATTCACCTCAATATACCCCTATGTTCCTATTTATTTTTTCAAAAACAAGGAGATTTGTCAATTTTCTTTTGTTTTCTGTAATTATTTCCAACAGAATCGGTTCATTTTTGGTCAAACTGCAACATTCAACTGGCGACTACGGTTATTTAAGCATAACAGATTTTTTGATTAAAATCCCTGCTGCCTTAATTGTTCTTCTTCTACAACCATTTGCAGATCGTACAAAGTAATTAGTTGGATATCATACGGATTGGATTGTTGAAACTTTTTTGCGGTTTCGTATATGAATTTGGGACTTCCTTCCTTTTCAAGATCATATAGCAATACAAGTACATCGCTTTTCTCAATAAAAAATTGATTTTTCAGCCTGAATTGCCATGAATTTTCGTATGGCTTTTTGGTAAGCGAATCAACATGGTCAGCTCGATTCAAAATAGATTCATACCAATTCTTATTTGTGTCTTTCCATGATTCCTCTTGGTTAAGAAAGGGTGTGAATACAGCAAGCTTAAGGTCGGGATATAATTCCTGAAGCTCAAACACAGCCTCGCCCGCCCATAATTCCACACCTAATTGCCCGCTGATCATTACCCACTCCAAGCCATCCTCGATCAGCGGCACGATCGTTTTCTTTATTGCAGTTTTTATGTATTCAGCTGCCGGATGGTCAGGTTGAAATATTCCGATTTCAAAAGGTTTATATCCTGATATCGTCGCTACTTTGACCATGGTTTGCTCCTTCACACAATCTCCGTCTTATTGAAGTTATTCGCTTTAAACAATATATATACCCTTTTTACACTTAAAAAAACAAGGGCTTTTTCTGCCCTTGTTGCTTTTCTTATTACCTGCCGAATCCCATTCCCGGGCCATATCCCATTGGTCCGCCGAATCCTGGTCGTGGTCTTGGACCAACTGGAGCTACTCCGCCTGGTACTGGACCAGGGCCGCCATAAAAGTTCTGGTTTGTAACCTGGTTCACTGTTGACTCAGTATGCGGAAAATAGTGGACATGGTCATAATTAATATGATTTACATTAGTAGTATGAGATGGATGAACATGTGGAACCACATTATTGACAAACTGATTGTTCACACAGCACTTAGCGGGATGAACTACTGTTGGCAAAACATTCGTTGGCTTACAGTGCATAGTGCATAACTCCTTTCCTTAGACTTATTCTTTACATTAACAGCCTATGTAGAAGTTATGCGTCTTGTACTAATGAAAACACCTATTTTTGAAAGATACTTGGCAATGCATGCGTTATGAATCTATTAAAGGAATGTGTAAAAGCTGTCCTTCAGCCCGCTGAATAAGACAGCAATAAGGGTGATGACAACAAAATAGAGAACTAAAACTGCTTTATACATCTTACCAACCCCGTAATATTATATTGATTTTTACCACCGTACAATTTTACATTTTACAATGTTCGAACCATACTTACAACAGGATCATACAGATTTTGATCATTTAAATGTTAAAATTTTGTTACAATTGAAAATAACCTGGCGAAACTTGTTGAAACAGGCTCAATTTGACGAATTCTGCGCTTGCCCGGGAAATGCTTTCCGGGAAATTCTCTGAATCCTTTTTTCAAGTTCTTGTTTAAAAAGCATGTCTTTTTTTGTTGCCAGCTTTCTCTCGCTGATCTGCTCTTCAGCTAGTCGACAGTACCTCAAAGCCATTTCGAAATTCCGCTCCCGATGTTCAAAATGCTTGGCCAGTTCAATGCATGCTTCTCTCCTTTGCATCAAGCTTCCCTTCTCCGCACTTTCCTTCCATAGTGGAAGCGCATCCTGCCATTTTTTTTGCTTCTTATGTTCAAAAGCAAGCGCATGCTTTGCAGAAATTCCCTGAGCGTTGTCCTCATCCATTAGTCCAGTGAAAGCCTGCTTTGCTTTTTCACTTTCGCCAAGATAAGAAAACCAGCGTCCAACCTCATAAGTTTCTTGTGCGGTCTGGTATCCGTCATATCCGAGCAACTGGAAACTTAAATGTGTATATAGGGTCAACAATGACAGGATATCTGTTTCATTGTGCCTGATGACACCCAGCAATCCTTCCGGGTTTTTCCTTTCCAGAAAGTCAAAGTAAATCATCGGTGCCAGAAAGCCGGGAATATCATCTTTCCGCTCAAGACCCAGTACTTCCTGTTCGACGATGCTAAGTTTCATTCGTTCAAGCTTATGCTTCCACATTCTTCTCGATGCATGAAACAAATCAAAATGCCCAAAGGAAGGCAGCTTTGGAACGTGGTCACGAACAAGGGTATGCCTTGTTTTAACCTGAGGCCAGTCAAACGCCTTCCCATTGTATGTAACCAATGTAGTATAATCAACTTTTTGCAAGAAACTTTGGTAAAGCGCGATTTCCGCTCCCGGACTAGGCAGAATATGCTGTATAAGCTTAACTGAATCTTCTGAGACACTCGCATGGCCAAGCAAGAAAATCGTATTCCCTGCCCCGCCGCCAAGTCCCGTCGTTTCTGTATCAAAAAATACCAAATCGCCTGCACGATGGCCGGACGCAGAAAGCGGATGCTTTGTCTGTTCCTGATTCCACAGGGAGATAGCTTTTAACAGATCTCTGAACTGGTAATGGCCATGCTTGTGGTCCAGCGGATAAACAACTTCCCTTACTAGGCAGTACTGTCCATCAAAATAGAAGGGGAAAACATGTTCTTTCTCCCAGACGTCGAGAAACGGGATTTCAGGATCGGCTTTTCGCTTAACCGCTTCTGTTTCTTGGATGATATTCACAGGATCAGTCTTCTCCGTTTCACTCTTTATGTGCGGCTTCAGCCTGTTCAATTTGTTCTTTAAACTCATTTCCCCCCTCCTCCTAGAATGCCGTTTTTAAAAACAGATTCAACAATTTCACTACATCTTTTTTTGAGTGGTTGGAGGTTGTATCGGTTCCGATACAGGATGGACAGCCATCTGAACACTGACAATTAAGGACCATTTGTTTCGTTTCATTCAAGATGTCCTCCATGCCAGAATAGATTTTTTCACTCAGGCCAATTCCACCAGGATAACGATCGTAAAAGAAAATTGTTGGTTTTTCATTATGCGCAGCCTTTACCTGCGGAACGACATGGACATCAGAAGGATCGCACATAACAAATAATGGCGCAATATGCTTCAATGCCTGCGAAGTTCCGATCAATCCTTCCTCCAGGCGGTCATCGGAAAACTCGGAAAATTCCTTAGAAAGTGAGATCCAAGTTGAGCTCGTGTGCAATTCTTCTTCCGGAAGATGGATGGGACCTGATCCGATATTTTCATGAGTCTCAAACCTGATTTTCTTGAAGATGGTAGCCATTGCCCTTACACTTACATCTCCATAACCAATTTCTGTCTCTTCATTCCCCCTGTGCTTGTCTTCTTCAAGGACACTGAGTTGGACGGCAAGATTGGCATCAGTATAATAATCGACATCTACTTCCCGGACGAACGCCTTCTTTTCTTCCCAGTCGAGCTTTTCTACTTGGTACTGGACTCCCTGGTGGAGATAAATCGCCTCTTCATGCAACAGGGTCATTGCTGAAAAAGTATCCATTTCACCAATTACCCTTACACTGGCTACATCTGATTGATCAATAATCACGACATTTTCCTGAGATGCCGACCGAAGACTGATGTTATGGGACGGGAAAGCATCATTCATCCAATACCATTTCTCTCCGTTCTGATGAAGGATACGCTCTTCCGTTAAATATTCGAGGATTTCTTCCATTTCTGCAGCCCCAAATGTGTCTCCTTTTTTTAATGGCAATTCATATGCAGCACACTTGAGATGGTCAATCAGAATGATCAGGTTATCTGGATTGATTAAGGCTGTTTCCGGACTGCGGTTGAAAAAGTAGTCGGGATTTTGGATGACATACTGATCCAGCGGACTAGAGCTAGCCACCATGATGACCACCGACTCTCCATGCCGTCTGCCAGCCCGACCTGCCTGCTGCCATGCACTGGCAATCGTACCCGGATATCCGTTCATGATACAAACCTGAAGCTGGCCGATATCGACACCCAATTCAAGCGCATTCGTACTGACAACACCATAAATTTCTCCCGATCGCAGTCCTTTTTCAATCGCACGCCTTTCCGTCGGCAGATAGCCCCCCCTGTAGCCTCTGATTGCTTTTGGCCCAAGCTTATGCTTGACCAGCTCCTGCAGATAAGTTAGCAAAATTTCCACCCTTACCCTGCTTCTTGCAAAGACAATGGTCTGGATCTTGTTTTTCAGGAATTCTCCCGCAAGCTTTCTGGTTTCAAGTGTGGCACTCCTGCGGACATTGAGTGGAATGTTGACAACTGGCGGATTATAGAATAAAAAATGCTTCCTTCCAGAAGGGGCGCCATTATTATCGATTAACACCATATCTTTCTCGGTCAATCCTTCTGCGAGTTCAAGTGGATTGGCGATCGTCGCCGATGTACAGATAAAAACAGGGTCACTGCCGTAATAATGACAGATTCTTTTTAATCTCCTAATGACATTTGCCACATGGCTGCCAAAAACGCCTCTGTAAATATGCAGTTCATCGATGACAACATATTTCAGGTTCTCGAAAAGGGATACCCACTTAGTATGGTGCGGAAGGATTGCCGAATGGAGCATATCAGGATTGGTTATAACGATATGCCCGGCTCTCCTGACCTTTTGGCGAATATTTGAGGCTGTGTCTCCATCATATGTATAGCTATTGATAGATAGTTCCGCCTCCTGGATCAATTCATTGATTTCACTTTTTTGGTCCTGTGCCAGCGCTTTGGTAGGAAACATATAAAGAGCCCTCGCATTTGGATTATCAATAATGGATTGCAGTACCGGCAGATTATAGCACAGCGTTTTCCCAGAGGCCGTTGGTGTGACAGCAACGATGCTTTGTCCTTTCATGATTTGTTCGTATGATGACCTCTGGTGGGTATACAATTGGGAGATCCCACGCCTTTCCAGTGCACTTCTCAGGATCCCGCTTAAATCCTCGGGCATTTCTTCGGTCTGTGCTTCTTTTTCCTCCATCGTATGCCAGTGGACGATATTCTTCTTTACTGATTCACTAACCTTTAATTCTTGCAATATCTCTTGCATGCTTTTTCGGACTTTCATCACGTTCACCTCGTTATCCTTATTTTAGCGAATAAACGTTCGTTGCAAAAGGAAAATTATCATTAAATTAAACTGCTAGTTTTTGGCATTGCGTTTATCTCGAAGCTTCTGTAGGAAATACATATGTTTTTTAGCATCCTTTTGCTAAAATGATAGAAAAGCAAATTATTTTGAGGTGTTTCATTTGGATAAGCAGGAAAGAAAAAATATATTAGCGAAATTTTCGTTGTTCAGGGACCTTGAGGACCATGAATTAGATAAGATCGTTGATATTTCCATTTCGCGGAAATGGAACAAAAATAGCCATATCTTTATGCAGGGTGACCCACTTGAAAATGTTTATTTTATCAATAATGGCAAGGTGAAAATCTATAAAAGTGATGCGAATGGCCGGGAGCAAATCGTTGCCATCCTTAAGAAAGGGGAAATGTTCCCTCATGTAGGCTTTTTCAGGAAAGGTGGTTATCCTGGTTTTTCTGAGGTATTGGAGGAAGCAAGCCTTGTCGTTGTCCCAATAGCACAATTCGAAAAGGTTCTGGTCGAAAACCCTCATTTGAGTATCAAGCTATTCAAGGTCCTGGGGGAGAAAATCGTCGACCTACAAGAAAGACTGGAAGCTCAAATACTTAACACTACGTATGAACAAATCATCAAGCTGCTGATCAGGCTTGGGGAGCTTCACGGAGAAAAGCAAGCTGATGGTGCAATTTTATTGACAACGGATTTTACAAACAAGGATCTAGCCAATATGATTGGCACTACTAGGGAAACGGTCAGCAGAACATTGACCAAAATGAAAAGAAATGAATTGATTTCCACGGATGAAGCTGGGAATTTGATTATCGACCCTGAAAAATTGCTGAACGAACTTGTCTAATTTTTCCAAGAAAAAACGCCCGAGGCTCTTTGCCCCGGGCGTTCATGATCTTATTCCGTTTTGCTTAAACCCATCATTGTTTCCAGGTCTTCTTGAGCGGACGTGATCAATTTTAGGTTGAACGTGTCCTTAAGAACCTGCATCACGCCATCAGAAATGAATTCTGGCGGCTTAGGTCCGATGCGGATATCCTGAATCCCTAGGCTGAAAAGTCCAAGCAGGATCGCTACAGCTTTTTGCTCGAACCAGGAAAGGACGATGCTTACCGGCAATTCATTTACGTCACATTCAAAGGCATCAGCAAGTGCCTTGGCGATTTTTACCGTTGATACTGAATTATTGCATTGGCCAAGATCCAGATATCGAGGGATATTGGTTCCTGGAACCATACCATAATCGACATCATTGAAACGGAATTTTCCGCAAGATGTTGTCAAGATGACCGCCTCTGGAGGGAGAGATGTTGCAAGCTCGCGGTAGTATTCCCCGCCTTTTCCCGGTGCATCACAGCCGGCAATGACAAAGAAACGCTTGATTTCCCCTGATTTGACTGCTTCGATTACTTCTGGTGCCAACCCTATCACTGTTTCATGATGGAAACCAGTCACCAAGGTTTCTTCCGATTCCATGTTAGCTTCTGGAAGCTCCAATGCTCTTTCGATAAGCATGGAGAAATCCTCACCTTCAATTTTCCTTACATTTTCAAGACCTGTTACTTCGTATGTAAACATACGATCTGCATAAGAACCCTTGATCGGCATAACGCAGTTTGTCGTTGCTAGGATTGCTCCAGGGAATTTTTCAAACAATCGACGCTGGTCAAACCATGCCTTTCCGATATTCCCCTTCAGATGCGGATATTTTTTCAATGCCGGATAGCCGTGAGCCGGAAGCATTTCGGAATGCGTGTAAATATTGATTCCTTTGCCTTCGGTTTGCTTCAGCAATTCTTCAAGAGCGAATAAATTATGCCCCGTTACAACGATTGTTTTGCCTTCCACCTTATTTTGGCTCACCTTAACAGGCTGTGGGATGCCGAGACGGCTAGTGTGCGCTTCATCGAGCATTTCCATCACGCGGACGGCGGATTGACCAACCTTCATCGCCATATCAATATGTTCCTGGACATTAAAGTTGGAATTAGTCAAAGTCATATATAATGCTTCGTGTGTTGTGGCGTCAACAAACGGATCTGTGAATCCAAGTTGATTTGCGTGGGTTCGATAAGCCGCTATGCCTTTCAGTGCAAAAATGATCGTATCTTGTAGACTTGCGATTGTTTCATCTTTTCCGCAGACACCAACAACTTTGCATCCTCCTGTCGGTGTTTGTTCGCATTGGTAACAAAACATATGTACATTCCCCTTTTCTGCTTTATTTTCTAGTTCAGCATACAGAGGATGAAACATGGATTATGTGATCCAAATCACACAAAAGGCATTTTTCACAAAGTGTTCAAAAAGGGTCGTTTCTTATTTTGAAGAAAAATACTATCTTCTTGAACAAGGACATTCCCTGTCACATAAATTATGATAAGAATTCTTGCAAAGGAGGATGAATCGATGGCAGCCAACCATCCTGATCGCCCAAAAAGACCTGAGCCGCTCGAACAGTGGTTCAAATCGATGAACCAGCTGATGCAGGAAAAACCCGTGAAAGGAATCCTGCAAAGCATTGATGACTTTTTCAAACATCCCTTTCCCCCGTCTTCCATCGCTGTACAAGTAAATGAAACACCGACTGAATATATAGTGACAGCAGAATTACCGGGGATCAAGAAGGAGGATATTTCGATTGATGTCATTAACAACTCGCTCACAATCTTAGTAAACAAAACCGAAATGGCTTCAGAAAAAAACGATATCGCAAAAACAGAAATGCATATGACTTCTTCAAGGCAAGTCAGCCGGACTATTCCATTTGCTCATCCGATAAATGATAGAAAGACAAGAGCTTCCTACCGCGATGGATTGCTTACCATTAAAATCGCGAAAAAACAGGGGAAAAAAATCGATATCTTCATAGAGGAATAATAGAAGCAGGCATAATTGCCTGCTTATTTTTTAGACTTTGAAAATTCCGCCGAGACCCTTTACAAGCGATGATACCTGGGTAACCGCATTCATCATCATGCCAGCAGTATCGACCATTTTAGTAAAATCGAAGTTCCCATCCTGGCTTTTAAACGAATTCATGATTGATTGCATACTGGATGTCTGCTTTGGCATGAACGATTGCTGCGGATATGGGTTATAGTTTTGGTAGTCAGCTTGCGGGTTATAGGAACCGTAAATTGGGTCATCCTCCGGTATCAACGGATTTTGAAAAAGCATTTTTGTGTAGTTATTTTTGTTATCCGCAATTGGGTTTGACTGTTTCCACTGAGGGTTGTTTCCTTGTAAATAAGGATTCACAGGATAACCCTGTTGCGGATAATAATTTTGCCAGTTTCCCGGCGCAGCATTCCAATATGGTGGGGTATATTGCTGAGGGATCGGTTGCTGCCGGTTGAAACTTTGATTATTCCTACTATATTGGTGCGTTTCCTGGCTGTTTTGGTATCCCTGCCAGTGCGGTTGGTAGGGGTTCATCTTATTCCTAGGGCCAAACATGGCGAACATCCTCCTCCAATCATTCCTTACGATAGTATATGATCAAACCGCCCAAAGGGTGAGAGGTTGGAAAAGGCTTCCGGTTTTGTCTAACAATGAAAGATACTGTCGGAAGTTTCAATTTTTGAAAAATAAAGGACACTTACGTTTTCATGATAGTATGGATTCAAAGGATGAAGGAGGATGAAAAAATGAACGTTCACGAACTGAAAAATCTATTTGCCCGGACTAAAGAATACACTCCGGACCATGTAAACGAATTGCTCGATTTTACGAAGAAGTCGTACATTCAAAATGAGATTACCTTTCTAGAATACCGGAATCTTGTTCGTGAGCTGGAATTGCTAGGAGCTTTCATTCCCGAAGATCAGAAAGAAATACCTTTGTAAAAAAATAAAAGCACCATGCCGCTTGACCGCCCCTCTTACTAGCCAAATTGGCTGAATGGAGGTGCTGGTCGATTGCGCTGGTGCTTGTTTATTTTTGGCTGCCTTGGAGTCTGTCCGATAAAAAATTTTTAGCGTATAATTATGCGATAATGCTTCCTATTCATCCGTTTTATTGT
>NZ_JXIQ01000011.1 GCF_000934845.1 Mesobacillus subterraneus | reverse complement strand
AAATCTTTAGTTCCGTCTATATGCATAAAAAGGAGGAAAAATGATGGCTCTGCGAAAACATCAGGAACATCAGGCAAATTCGTCGATTCCCGATGACTGGTTTGTTCCTATTGAAAAGAGTGACTCAGAAGCAGAAGCCATTGTCAGGCCCAGTCTGTCTTATTGGCAGGATGCCTGGAGACGCCTCCTGAAAAATAAACTGGCCATGATGGGATTGTTTTTCTTGTCCGGTTTGACATTCATGGCTGTTTTCGGACCACTCATTTCACCACATACAGTCGACCATCAGGATTTAATCAACCAGAACCTCTCGCCATCAAGTAAAAATTGGTTTGGGACCGATGAACTTGGGCGCGATGTATTCACGCGTACGTGGTACGGAGCACGGATATCCTTGTTCGTGGGGATTGCAGCGGCCTTGATTGATTTTCTCATTGGCGTCATTTATGGCGGTATTGCAGGCTACAAGGGTGGCAGGACAGACCATTACATGATGAGGGTCATTGAGGTTCTTTATGGACTGCCGTATTTGCTTGTGGTCATTCTAATCAGCGTCGTGATGGGACCGAGTCTCGCAACGATCATATTTGCGTTGACGATAACAGGGTGGATAGGAATGGCTAGGATTGTCCGCGGACAGGTCCTGCAAATCAAAAATTATGAATATGTGTTGGCGTCTAAGACATTCGGTACTAAAACAGGGAGGATTATCCGTAAAAATCTTCTTCCCAATACGATGGGCCCGATCATCGTACAAATTACCCTTTCCGTTCCATCAGCAATCTTTGCTGAAGCATTCCTTAGCTTCCTTGGTCTTGGAATCCAGGCCCCACTTGCGAGCTGGGGTTCAATGGCTAGCGATGCTTTGCCAGTAATATTATCGGGTGATTGGTGGAGGCTGTTTTTTCCGGCATTCTTCATCTCTTTGACGATGTTCTCATTTAATGTGTTAGGTGATGGGCTTCAGGATGCGCTTGATCCGAAGCTAAGGAGGTAAGCACCATGGAAAAAGTACTCGAAGTAAAAGATCTTCATGTTTCATTCAAGACATACGGCGGCGAAGTAAAAGCCGTCCGCGGTGTCACTTTTGATTTACATAAAGGAGAAACCTTGGCTATCGTTGGAGAATCTGGATGCGGAAAAAGTGTAACTTCGCAAAGCATCATGAGACTGATTCCAGAACCGCCAGGGAAGTTTGACGGAGGCTCGATTCTTTATAAAGGGAAAGACCTGACAAAATTGAAAGATCCAGAAATGCGAAAAATTCGCGGGTCCGCTATTTCAATGATTTTTCAAGATCCGATGACCGCACTGAATCCAACTTTGACGATCGGTGACCAGCTTACTGAAGGAATCCTGCAGCATATGAAGCTGACCAAAGAGCAGGCGAAAAAAGTAGCGGTTGATATGCTGTCCCTTGTCGGGATCTCCAGTCCTCATGTCCGGCTAAAACAATATCCGCATCAGTTCAGTGGAGGTATGAGGCAAAGAATCGTTATTGCGATGGCGCTAGTGTGCCAGCCGGAAGTTTTGCTTGCCGATGAGCCGACAACTGCACTTGATGTGACCATCCAAGCACAAATTCTGGAACTATTCAGAGATATTCAGAAAAAGACAGGCGTATCGATTATTTTAATTACCCATGATCTCGGAGTAGTTGCCCAAGTTGCTGATCGGATTGCCGTTATGTATGCCGGCAAGATCGTCGAAACAGGTACGAGAAGAGAAATCTTTTATAATCCGCAGCACCCATATACAAAAGGATTATTGAATTCTGTGCCGCGTTTAGATATAGAAGAAGAGGAATTGATTCCAATTGGAGGCACGCCGCCAGATTTGTTTTCTCCGCCTGTGGGATGTCCGTTTACAGCAAGATGCCCGTATGCGATGGCGGTATGTGACAGAGTATATCCGGATCAGACCTGCCTATCGGATAGCCACGGAGTAGATTGCTGGCTTCAGGACGTGCGGGCCAAGAAGTTGCTGGCAACCAAATAGTGGTCAAATAGGCTTATGCCTTTTGATAAAAAAGTAACATACGAGGGGGAAACAGAGTGAAGAAAATTTTAACGATGTTAATGGCAGCATTTCTTGTGTTCACGATGGCCGCATGTACGGCAAATAATGACGCTGGCAAAGAGACGGATGGAAAAGACAGTGGGGACAAAGGCGAAGAAAAGGTACTTTACCTGAATAACGGCCAGGAGCCTACATCTTTTGACCCGCCAATCGGTTTTGATTCCGCATCATGGAATTCTTTGAACAACTTGATGGAAGGCTTGACGAGACTTGGCAAAGATCATCAGCCGGAAGCTGCAACTGCAGAAAAGTGGGATGTATCTGAAGATGGTAAGACTTACACATTCCATATTCGTAAAGATGCAAAGTGGTCTAATGGTGATGATGTAACAGCAAATGATTTCGTATTTGCATGGAAGCGACTATTGGATCCTGCAACTGGATCAGCAGCTGCTTTCCTCGGCTATTTTATCGAAGGCGGAGAGGAATTTAACAGTGAAAAGGGTTCTGCTGAAGATGTTAAAGTAAAGGCTGTTGATGATAAAACGTTCGAAGTTACTTTAACAAGTCCACAAGCATACTTTCTCAGTGTGATTGCCAATCCGGCTTTCTTCCCGATCAATGAAAAAGTTGCGAAGGAAAATCCAAAATGGTTCGCCGAAGCGGATTCATTTGTAGGAAACGGGCCTTTCAATCTGGCAAGCTGGGAGCATGACACAAAATTCGTCATGAAAAAGAACGACCAGTACTGGGATGCGAAAAATGTTAAACTTGACCGCATTGAATGGGCGATTGTGGATGATACCAATACGGAATATCAAATGTATCAGGCAGGGGATCTTGACGTTTCAGACGTTCCTGCAGAACTGAGTGAAAAGCTGTTTAAAGAAGGAAAAGTGCAGGTTGAAGACCAGGCAGGAGATTACTTTTACCGTTTTAACGTTACGAAGGAACCATTCCAAAACGTTAATATCCGGAAAGCGTTTGCTCTTGCTGTTGACCAGCAAAAGATCGTTGACTTTGTCACAAAGAACAAAGAAAAAGCTGCTTATGGATTTGTATCGCCGGGATTCAAAGATCCATCTGGTAAAGATTTCCGTGAAGTAAATGGGGACTTTAACAAAACAAACGTTGAAGAAGCTAAAGCATTGCTAGAAAAGGGAATGAAAGAAGAAGGATATACCGAGCTCCCTGAAGTTACCCTGACTTACAGCACAAGTGATGTGCATAAGAAGATCGCAGAAGCATTGCAGCAAATGTTCAAAGAAAACCTTGGAGTAGAAGTCAAGCTAGCGAACATGGAATGGAATGTATTCGCAGAAGAACAGAAGGCATTAAAGCATCAACTTTCTCGAAGTTCTTTCCTTGCTGATTACGCAGATCCAATAAACTTCCTAGAAAACTTCCAGACGGGACATTCCATGAACCGTACAGGCTGGGGAAATCCGAAGTATGATGATCTGATTCAAAAAGCGAAAAACGAATCGGATGAAACGAAACGATTTGAATTAATGTACGAAGCTGAAAAGATTCTTTTTGAAGAAGCACCTTTCTTCACTGTTCACTTCTATAATCAGGTATATCTTCAGAATGAAGCTGTAACAGATGTTGTTCGTCACCCGGTAGGATATCTGGAATTGAAGTGGGCCGATAAGAAGTAACTTTTCTAAGAAAGGGGTGTTCGTCTTGGAACACCTCTCTTTTTTACTTGTACATACTTAACATATGACTCTCTGTTTTCCAGGAAAAAAAGAGTGTTTTCACCAGATTTGTCCAAAATAATTCAATGATCAAAGGGAGTTGATGGACATGGCAATTAAACCCGAGCGCCTAAAGAAAGGGGATACTGTTGCAGTCATTGCGCCAGCAAGCCCACCTAATAAGGGAAATTTAAAGCGGGGCCTGGACTTTCTTGAAGATCTAGGTCTGAACTATAAATTAGGTAAGTCCTTGTATGAAGTATACGGTTATCTTGCAGGTAATGATCATGCGAGGTTGGAAGATTTGCATGAAATGTTCCTTGATGACGAGGTAAAAGCGATTATCTGTGCAGGAGGCGGTTATGGCACGGCTCGAATCGCCTCAGCTATTGATTATAAACTAATGGAAAACCATCCAAAGATATTCTGGGGTTACAGCGATATTACTTTTTTACACACAGCCATTCGGCAGCAGACAGGTCTTGTCACCTTCCATGGTCCCATGCTTGCCTCCGATATTGGAAAAGAAGGTGCCCATCCACTGTCCAAAGAGACATTCCGACAGTTATTCCAGCCGACAGAATTGCAATATGATCAAGATTTTTCGCAAATAGAAGAGCTAGTAAAGGGTTCTGCAGAAGGCCCATTAGTCGGCGGCAATTTGTCACTCCTTTCAAGCTCGATGGGAACGCCGTTTGAAATTGATACAAAAGGCAAGATTCTGTTGATCGAAGAAATTAATGAAGAACCAAGGGCTGTTGACCAGATGCTTAATCAGTTGCATATGGCAGGGAAACTTCAAGAGACATCGGGAATTATTGTAGGTGACTTTCATGATTGTGTTCCGGAAAGAGAGCTGTCGTTATCCCTTGAGGAAGTCATTGAACACTATGTAAAACTCGCGGGCAGACCTACACTAAAGGGATTTAAAATGGGGCATTGTTCGCCGCATATCGGAGTTCCGTTCGGAACGATTGCGAAAATGGATACTGTTGAAAAAAGGTTAATTGTCGAGAGTGGCATCAACTAGTACCGAAGGAGACAAGAAAATGATTATGGAAAAAATGGAAACATTCCGAACAACGGTCCCTCTGAATAAGCCCTTCAAAACAGCTCTTCGTACAGTTACGGTTGCTGAAGCAATTTTTGTAAAAATCACCTGCGATAATGGGATTGTCGGCTGGGGTGAGGCACCACCGACCCTGGTGATTACAGGAGACAGTCTTGCTGGCATTGAGGCGGGAATCAATGATGCAATCCGCCCTTTCTTAGTAAAACAAAATCTCCTTGACTATGAAGCTATTTTTCAGGGATTAAAAACGATTCTTGTTAATAACACTAGTGCGAAGGCAGCTGTAGATATGGCATTGTACGACTGCCTATCTCAACATAGCGGACTTCCGCTCTATCAATTTCTTGGCGGCTTCAGGAATAAAATTGAAACGGATTTCACTGTCAGCGTGAATAGTCCTGTAGAGATGGGTGAGGATGCAGTTGAATACGTAAAAAATGGGTTCAATGTCCTTAAGGTTAAGGTAGGTATTGGCGAAATAGCTACAGACATTGCGAGGATCAAGGAAATCCGCAGCAGGGTCGGCAAAGAGATCAAAATTCGACTTGATGCGAACCAGGGGTGGAAACCAAAAGATGCAGTCAGGGCAATTCGAAGGATGGAGGATGCAGGCCTGGACATCGAACTGGTAGAACAACCCGTAAAAGCCGAGGACCTCGACGGCCTGAAACAGGTCACCGATTCAGTTGATACATTGATTATGGCCGACGAAAGTGTCTTCTCACCCAAACAGGCATTTGAGGTGATCAGAAGGAGAAGTGCTGATCTGATTAACATAAAGTTAATGAAATCAGGCGGAATTTATCAGGCTCAAATCATCAACCAGATGGCTGAAACGGCCGGGATGGAATGCATGGTAGGAAGCATGATCGAAACCAAGCTTGGTATTACGGCTGCTGCCCATTTTGCTGCTAGCAAGAAAAACATCACCCGCTTTGATTTTGATGCACCGTTAATGCTAGCAAAAGAATCAATATTTGGCGGCATTCAGTATAACGGCAGAGAGATAACACTACCCGAACGAACAGGTCTCGGGATTGAACAAGTCCTTTTGAAGGAGGAATGATCAATGGAAAGCAATAAAATTTGGCTCGTCAATGTCCCGGTAGCAACTCTTTGGACTTCGTATGATTCTCCAAGGGACATGGATGAAAATGCAATATCAGCTACAGTTAATCTTGAAGAGTGGCTAGAAAAACTCACGTATGAATCGAGGCTGCAGTTATGTGATAATCATCTCGTTCAATCTCAAGTTTTATTTGGCCAAGAGGTATTGATCCTTGATGAAAAGGAAGATTGGGCTTATGTCGTTATCCCGGACCAGCCTTCAAACAAAGACAAAAGAGGTTATCCAGGCTGGATCCCAAAGACTCAGTTGATTCAACAGTCTGATTGGTATAGTAAAAAAGGGCAAATCGCTGTCGTTACATCCAAGAAAGCCTTGCTATATTCAGAACAAAATGAAAAATTATTGGAATTAAGCTATCAGACAATGCTGCCTGTCGTGGAGGATGTTGCCAACCGCATCCGAGTCAAGACGCCGACAGGAATTGGGATTTTGCGTACAGAGGATGTTGAAATCCATCCATCTGAAAAGGAAATTCCAAAAAAGAATGGCGATTCGATCGTAGCGGCAGGTCAACAATTTCTTGGACTGCCGTATCTATGGGGAGGCATGAGCAGCTATGGATATGATTGCTCCGGATTCAGCTACAATATGTGCCGGGCCAATGGATATAGTATTCCAAGGGATGCGCATGAACAGGCAGCAGCCGGCGTAAACATCGAAATTCAGGATATCCTGCCAGGGGACTTGCTTTTCTTCGCATATGAAGAAGGGAAAGGACAAATTCATCATGTAGGCATTTATTATGGAGATGGAAAACTTCTACATTCTCCAAAAACCGGCAAAAAAATTGAAATTATTCCACTCGAAGGTACAATCTATGAAAAAGAACTCTGTGCAGCTAGACGCTACTGGATGAATACGGAGGCATAATGATGAATAAAGAAATTCTATTAAGTGTCAGAAATTTAAAAAAGTATTTTGCCATGGGGAAAAGTGGAGTTCTGAAAGCTGTGGATGGTATATCCTTTGATATTTATAAAGGGGAGACATTTGGGCTTGTTGGAGAATCCGGCTGTGGCAAATCCACTGCTGGAAGGACCATGATTGGCCTGTATGACCGCACAGATGGAGAAGTCATTTTTAATGGAAAGAATGTCCATTCATTATTTGAAAAAGAGAAATTCCATTTTTACAAGCAGATGCAAATGATTTTTCAGGATCCGTACGCTTCTTTAAACCCGAGAGCCACAGTCAAAGAAATTATAGCTGAACCAATGGAAGTCCATGGATTATTTCCAAATAGAAAGGAACGTCTTGAACGTATCTATCAACTGCTCGAGGATGTTGGCTTGAATCGGGATCATGCCAATCGTTATCCTCATGAGTTCAGTGGCGGACAGCGTCAAAGGATAGGAATCGCAAGAGCACTTGCGCTCGACCCAGAGTTTATCATTGCTGATGAACCGATTTCCGCCCTGGATGTATCTGTACAAGCGCAAGTAGTGAATCTTCTGAAACGATTGCAAGAGGAAAAAGGGTTGACCTATCTATTCATTGCTCATGACCTTTCTATGGTTAAGCAAATAAGCAACAGGATTGGTGTCATGTATCTTGGCCATATCGTTGAACTGACCGCGAGCAGTCAATTATATAAAAAACCGCTTCACCCATATACCCAGGCATTATTATCAGCCATCCCAATTCCGGACCCTGATGTGGAAGACCAGAGAGAACGCATCATTCTTGAGGGAGAGCTGCCTAGTCCGATGGACCCGCCAAGCGGATGTGTTTTTAGGACAAGATGCAAACACGCAATGGAAGTCTGCGCCGTGAAAAAACCGGTCTGGCAGGAAATCGATAAGGATCATTTTGTAGCTTGTCATTTATATAATGTGGAAGTAACCAATGATGGGAATAAGGAAATGCTAATAAATTTCAGGTAAGGGTTTAGCCTGCTTTTATGAATCAATCGCATTGGAAACAAGACTGGAGAATGGGTTGGTATGGAACACGATTTTGCTGTCATTACATATAGAGACAGCCGGCTGTCTTGATTGATGGTCTAGAAGATAATAAGACAGGAAAAACGATGATCCGATAAGTTGGAAAGCTTATCAAAGCATGTATATCATGTGTTATGACAGGAAACTCCACATATTGATAGCACTGGATATTAATATGATAGAAACTGCTAGCTTTTTGATATGGCTATGATTGTTACAGAAATGCGTGTGAGTTAGAAAGCACAAGCAGATGTAATGGATATGGTACCGCACTGGGTTTAACCAAGGAGAATAAAATTCTCTCGAGATGAAAAAAGAACGAGGATTCACTCCCGTTCTTTTTTTCATGACTTCTTATCCTTTCTTAGTCATGTAGCCTTTTGAACCTGCATTCCCGAAATTTGTAACGAGAATTCGTTGTGAAAGCCTTTATTTACAATGTTTATAACGTTTTTTCTTAATAATAACTCGTTATATATAACTGATTTTGTAACGTGGCAATGTCCTTTGTTTTCAAGGGTTTTGAAGGTCCTCGTTATACAATCTGGGAATCTAGGTTTGAAGTAATTTTGCTTTTTCTTCTTGCAAGCTGTATTTAATGGCCCACAATATGAAAATTATTCCGGCGAAAATATATAGCATTCCGCCAAAAAAACCAACCAATCGAGGGCTGTACCATTCTAATGCTGTTCCAGTAAGAAGCATGGAGATCCCTATGAAAGTGTTCGAGATCATGGACGTTAACCCAAAATACATTCCGTGCCACTTTGAAGGTATAGTTTCCATTGCTACCGTATCAACGAGTGTGTTTCCAATTCCGCTGAATATAGCTGTGATTCCAAAAAGCAAAGCTGCTACCCAGAAAAATTTGCTCTGGCTTATGGCAGAAAGAATGAATCCTTCACCGATCATGCACAGGAATACAAAAAGCAAATAACGGGTTTTTATTAACCTGGTTAACATTGGACTGATAATCAGGCCTAATCCAAGAATACTATACAAAATGCCGACTCCTAAATCTTGCATGCCAAATGTTTCTACAGCATATACGCTTAACAATACGTTTTCTATGCCGTTAATCAGTGGTATGATCATTTCAAACAGCATAAGCATGATAAGGAAAGAAGAAGTGGCGATAACCGGTAACAGGTCCAGGTAACTTTCCCGTTTTTATGTCTTAATAAACTGTGGCATTGTCTCCTGCCCTGTTTTAGGCAAAGTCGAAATAATCCAGCCGGCGCCTAGAAATGATGCAATGTTGATAAGAAAGGCAGCTTTTGCCCCGAGGAAATATGAAACAATCCCGCCGCTGAAAGCTCCGATTACAAATTTTCCGAACGAAAAAGCCCACGCAGGTTCGATAGCACCCTCTTTAGAGGTGGGATGAAAGTTCGGTCAGACAAGGGGCAGCTTTTGCTACCTTAATTGTC
>NZ_JXIQ01000075.1 GCF_000934845.1 Mesobacillus subterraneus | reverse complement strand
CTCGAGGGGCTAGGCGCTGGAGCTGGACAATTCTCAGGGGAATTTTATACTTTCTTATCTTAAAGAAAGGACAGGATTCGCATAGAATCCTGTCCTTGAAGGGAAAACGATAAACTGTTCATCGACGTTCGTAAGCAGGTATACCTTTGATAAACACCTCATTTACAATTCTTTTGAATTATAATTAGGGTTATTCAGTTCCTGGTTCAATCGGACCATCCCCTGTCTGCTTTAGTCGGTTTCGCAACGTTTAAAGCGGGAAGTGATCTGCGACACACACCTCATCTCAAAATGTGGAGTGAACGGCTGGGTTCACATTGCGAGCGCAATGCATCCATCCCTTATCCTGAACGTGTAAATCAGCGTGCTGATAAATCGAATAATATGTCTTTAACAGACACCTCATTTCGAATTACTGCTGTTTCCCCTTCAAAAATTATCATTCCCCGAAAGGCAGGTACTATACAAAGAAGTAGCAGAAACTTTTCTAAAATGAGATGCATTTGTTAAAATAACGGTACACGACTATGAACGGGAAGGACGTTGCACATGTCTTTATTGGAAATTAACCAGGTTACCGGCGGATACACAAGGAATCCTGTGCTGAAAAAGGTTAGCTTCACTGTCAAGAATCAAGAAATCGTTGGATTGATTGGCCTGAATGGAGCTGGGAAAAGTACAACGATCAAGCATGTGATCGGATTGATGGAACCTCACCACGGTGAAATCAAAATCAATGGAAAGACATTCATGGAAGGGAAGGAAGAGTACAGAAAACAATTCACCTTCGTACCCGAAACGCCAATCCTCTATGATGAATTAACTTTGGAGGAGCATCTGCGCCTGACAGCGATGGCCTATGGCCTAAAGGAACAAGAGTACGAGCAGCGAATGGTTGTTTTGTTAAAAGAATTCAGGATGAACAAAAGGCTGAAATGGTTCCCAGCCCATTTTTCTAAAGGAATGAAGCAAAAGGTGATGATCATGTGTGCATTCCTAGTACAGCCTGCCCTATATATCGTCGATGAGCCATTTGTTGGACTCGATCCACTCGGGATTCAGTCTTTGCTGGATTTGATGGACAAGATGAAGCAGAACGGCGCCGGAATTTTGATGTCGACACATATCCTGGCTACTGCAGAACGGTATTGCGATCGTTTTGTGATCCTCCATAATGGGGAGGTACGGGCACAAGGGACGCTGGAAGAATTGCGTGAGCAGTTTAATATGGCCGGAGCTACCCTTGATGACCTGTATATCCAGCTGACAAAGGAAGAAGACTATGTTTAATCCGGAAGTCTTATGGAAGGAGCGTTTCAGGTCTTTTGCGAAGGAAACTGGCAGCTATCTCCGATATATCTTTAATGGCCATTTAATGATTGTTGTCCTGTTTTTATTGGGTACAGCGGCGTTTTACTATCAAGATTGGATAAAAACACTGCAGCCTGATTTTCCGGCAGCGTGGATTATTGCAGGTATTCTCTCAGTTGTCCTTACTTATAGTCCTATCCAAACATTCTTGACGGAAGCGGATAAAATTTTCCTTTTGCCGCTCGAAACAAAGCTGGCTGATTATTTCAGAAAATCGCTCCTTTTCAGCCTGAGCCTGCAGTCTTATCTTTTGCTGATGGTGCTTGCGGTGTTAATGCCGCTTCATGTAAAAGTCGATGGTGCAGATTTCCAGTCGTTTTTCAGTCTGCTGTTTGCCGTGATACTAATAAAGCTGATCAATCTTTTGATTCGCTGGCATGTTCAATACTTTATTGAATCAAGTGTGAAATGGACAGATAGTATCATCCGGTTCTTCATCAACATCGTGCTGCTCTATTTCCTTTTCTCAGCTGCTCCGTTGCTTTTTGCAGCTGTACCAGCGCTGATTTTAGTTTTCCTTTATCTGTACTATAAAAAACAGACTACGCTGAAGGGGCTGAAGTGGGAGCAATTGATTGAGGAAGAAGAACGGCGGATGAATGCCTTTTACCGTGTTGCCAATATGTTCACGGATGTTCCAAAGCTTCGGGACCGGTCCAGACGGCGAAAATGGCTGGACTGGCTGATCAATCGAATCCCTTACCGACAGGATCTTTCATTCAGCCACCTTTATATGCGAACTTTCGCTAGGTCCGGAGATTATTTCGGCTTGCTCGTGCGTCTTACCGCAATCGGCGGGGCTGCGCTTTATTTCGTTACATACGGACCAGGTCAAATTTTGTTCGCTTTGCTCTTCATGTATTTGACGGGGTTTCAACTTTTGCCGTTGTGGAATCATCATCAAAATAAACTTTGGGTCAGGCTCTATCCTTTAACGGAAAAGACGAGGAGGAAATCCTTTACTAGCCTGTTAGTGGGAATATTGCTGTTTCAAGCATTCGTATTTGCAGCAATTGTTTTGATGAAAGGAGAGCTCTTATTTGGAGCCATCATTTTGGCGGCCGGTACCGCTTTTTCCTTCTTCTTTGTCTATTTCTACAGCCTTAAAAAGCTTACATGATTATGAAATAGACTTTTTAAAGTCAATGTTTGCACTGGGGAAGTTTGCGTAAGTATGAACAGGAGGGAAAAGACTTTGAATGAGTATGAACGGAAGGTGTATGAAGAGGTACTTGCCTGGAAGCGGAAGCTGAATAAACGGTCGGGATTAGTAGCGCGTGCCTCAAAAAAAGCGCAGACAAAAGTGAACCAGCTGGTCCCGGAAAAAGTCCATCAAATCCTAACGGTAAGTATTAAAAATATGGTGAAAGCCACGCTTGCAGGCTCGAATTTAACAACGAGAAAACAGCAGGGAATCGGATTGTCACTCGCCAGCAAGGATGACATGTTGAACAAGAAACTTTCAGGATATAAACGAACGGCGGCTGTCGAAGGAGCAGGTACAGGAGCTGGCGGAATCTTGCTTGGCATCGCGGACTTTCCGCTGCTGCTATCGATCAAAATGAAATTTCTATTTGAAGCTGCCTCGATATATGGGTTTGATCCTGCCAAATATGAAGAGAGGCTATTCATCCTTTATGTATTTCAGCTGGCATTTTCAAGCGATAGCAAAAGAAAGCAGACATTGGATTTGCTTGAAAATTGGGAAAGTCGGAAAGAGGAGTTGGTGGAACTCGATTGGCAGCAATTCCAACAGGAATACAGAGATTATATCGATTTGGCGAAAATGCTGCAGCTAATGCCGGGGATTGGGGCCGTAATAGGTGCTTATGCGAATTATAATTTACTTGATCAGCTTGGAGAAACAGCCATGAATGCCTATCGAATGAGAATTTTGCAAGCACCGCCACAAATCTGACAGAAAAAAGGACTGCAAACGAGTTTGTCTGCAGTCTGATTTAGCATCTACGCTAATGTTTCCTGGCGGGTATGCTGTTCCTTCGTTTGATAGTTCAATGCAGCTGAACAAAGTGTTTTTGCAGCAATGATCATTGCTTTTTCATCAATATCGAATCTTGGATGATGATGTGGATAGGATTCCGCAGTTTTCGGTTTTGCTCCTGTGAAAAAGAATGTCCCTTTCACATGCTGGAGGTAGTAAGCAAAGTCTTCCCCACCCATTTGCAAGGGACTTTCTTCAATTTTGGTCACGTCCATTACCTTTGAAGCACATTCAATCAGAAATTCGGTTTCTGCTGCATGGTTCACAACGGCTGGATATCCCTTTTCATACAAATATTGATACGTACAATCGGTTGCCAGGCAGGTTCCCTCGACAATTTTTTCGATTTCGGCTGCGATAAAATCACGCGTACTTTCATTGAATGTTCTTACAGTACCAATCAACTTAGCTTTATCGGCGATAACATTGAATGCATTTTCTGCCACAAACGAGCCGACCGATACAACGGCGGAGTCGACAGGATCGACACGTCTGCTGACGATTTGCTGAAGGCTTGAAATGAGCTGTGCTCCAGCAACAATGGCATCCTTTGTTTTATGCGGCTGTGCACCGTGGCCCCCTTTGCCCTGGATGGCAATCTCAAAGCGATCGGCTGCAGCCATGATCGGTCCAATGCGGTATTGGACAGTTCCCGTCGGTTCAGTGGCCCACAGGTGGGTGCCAAAAATGACATCGACACCTTCAAGGCAGCCGTCTTCGATCATCGAAATCGCTCCGCCTGGTGCGTACTCTTCTGCATGCTGGTGAATCATCACATAAGTTCCGTGAAGATTGTCCTTCGCCTCATGCAATACTTTTGCCAGGACAAGCAATGTCGCTGTATGGCCATCATGTCCACATGCATGCATGACGCCTGGAACGAGCGATTTGTACGGGACATCCTTTTCATCCTGGATCGGAAGGCCATCAAAGTCAGCCCTAAGAGCAACTGTTTTGCCCGGTTTGGCTCCGTATATTTTTGCGACTACCCCATTGCCGCCAACGTTGGTACGCACTTCGACCCCGAGTTTTTCATAAAATTCCGCGATATACCTCGCCGTGTCCTTTTCCTGAAAAGACAGTTCTGGATGTTGGTGCATAAAGCGGCGGATTTCAACCATTTCCGGAAAAAGAGTTTCTATTTTCGTAAATAACTGATCTTGCAAATAATTCATCTCCCTTACGTATAATAGTTTGATAATTAAAATAATTATAACATAATTTATGAATAAAAAGGGAAAAGAAGCTCTCTGAAACAGGAGCTTCTTCTAATAAGGAGAACTAGATTAGGAACATTGCCACGATCGTAGTTACGATCAATCCTATAGTGACGGGTAGGAGGTTGCGTCTTGCCAGCTCGAATGGGTCGACACCGCAAATGGCTGCTGCTGGTATCAGTGCCCAGGGAACGAGGGTGCCACCGCCGACCCAAATTGCGGCAATCTGCCCAAGTGCTGTCAAGGTTGCTGCCCCAGCACCGATCGCAGTCGAGAAAATGGCAGCGACCGATCCAGCGAGGGAGATGCCGGAAAATCCTGAGCCATCCAGTCCGGTTATTGCTCCCACTGCTGTAAGCGTTACTGCACCAACTTCTGCGTTAAGAGGTACAACAGAAGATAGTGCCACACCCAGGTCATTGACAATGCCAAGCGATGTCTTTGGGAGGAACTCACCGATGATGGTTTTGAAGCCGGAGTCGCCAAGGTAGAAAAATGCGGCGATTGGGATAACGGCTCCAAAAACCTTGAATCCAAACTGAAAGCCTTCGATAAGGTAACTGGTTGTTTTTTCAATGCCTTTGTTTTTGTGTGCTGCAAGTGATATCAGCAGCAGAATGAAAATGGAAGTTCCGCCAATTAGCGCAGTCGCATCGCCGCCCTGAAGGTCAAGAATGGACATTGCGGCAACATCCGCTGCGAACAATAGCGGAATCAGGAGAGCGAAGAACCTCTTGGCTCCATCTGACAGCAAAGTCGGATCACTTGTTTTGGTTAATTCAACTTCAAGGGAACCATTGCTTTTTATTTTGCCGTTTTTCATATCATGTTTTAAAAGATAGAAAGCGCTCACCGTTGTAACAATCCCCATGACTATGACCAGAGGGATACTTGCCTGAACGACCGAATCGACGGGAATACCGGCAGCATCAGCTGTCAGTTTTGGAGCAGCCTGGATGACAAAATCACCAGATAGGGCTATTCCGTGTCCGAAGAGATTCATAGCGACCGCCACGCCGATGGCTGGAAGGCCGACTCGTACTGCAACTGGTAAAAGCACAGCACCCATCAAAGCCACTGCGGGAGAGGGCCAGAAAAACCAGGAAATGCACATCATGACTATTCCGATAGTCCAATAAGCCAGTGCAGGTGTTTTAATCAACTTGGCGAATGGGGAAATCATTGCATCATTAATTCCTGTCACGGTGAGTGTTCTGCTCATCGCCACAATAATGGAGATCACAAGAATGGTAGGCAAAAGCTCCGTTATCGCATAGATGAAGCTTGTAAAGACACTGCTAACCGAGCCACTCAAAGAGCCCGTCGCGACGATTGCCAGTAAAAAGATTCCGATAATCGATATAAGCGCTGTATCTCTTTTCCTGACCATAAACCCGATGATTAAAAAAATGAAAAAAACATATATCCAATGTAGTGCAGTTAATTCTACAACCATTGAGAAATGCTCCCTTCTGATTGATAAATGGTGATGAATATAGCAACTTCCTTTTGAGTACTACAGAATATGTTAAAAGCACAAAGATGTGTGCGGATGGATGAAAATTCACCTAGAGAGATTTTTTCGAATGTTTTAGAAGGAGAGGGAAGGATCGTCACTCGATCGGTGGAGTTTAATAAATGGCTGAGCGTGGGGTTAATGATCAGAAAAAAAGCGTCCTCCAGTATAAACATGGAGACGCCAATAGCGGAAAATTACTCGCTTTCGATATAATATTTGGAAACAAATGATGCACTTTCAAAAAGAGTTGGCTTTGCGCCAGCAATCCCTGCTTCTGTACCGCGGTTTTTATGTGCATCGGCATACGCTTTGGACTTTTGCCAATTTTCAAACGAGCTTTCCTGATCCCAGATAGTCAGGATGATGTAGGTGTTAGAGCTCAATGGCCGCAGTACGCGAATGGCGACAAATCCGGGTTCCTTCTCAATCTTTCTCGGTCTGTTCAAGAAGCGGTCCTCAAAAAGCGGCCGGCCTTCCTCGGTTACTGGAATATTATTGAGGACAGCAAACCCTTTATGTCCGAGATTGCCCGCTGAATCAATCACTTTATATTTCCGTGGTGAGTTGAATAATGTCTGTCCTTCTGTTTCATGCACAAGGATGGATGATTCACTGTTGTTCATCAGAACCATGTTTTCATCCTGGTGTTTCTCTTTTAATTTCAATAGAAAATCAGCTGTCCCAGATGTAATGAAAAGATTCATATCTTCCCCTCCATTTTTAGTCTTTTGATTAGTAATTTCACATCTACCTTTAGTTTCCCTTCTTTTCAAGAAAGAAAAACGTCTAATTTTCAACAATTGAACGCGTTACCTATGAAAAAGGAAGGGAAAAACGATATAGTGTAGATAGTTCGATTTTAGAAGCTTATTGGAAAATAGATGTTTTTTATTTCCCCCTTTTTATATTACAATGGAGTACAGACATTATCGAAAGGTGGACCAAACTTAATGAGCAAGATAACCAATGATGCTCTCTTAAAAGCAGCCAGAGGGGAAAAGACAGACCATGTCCCTGTTTGGTATATGAGACAAGCTGGACGGTCCCAGCCTGAATATAGAGAAATCAAAGAAAAATATTCCCTGTTCGAGATCACTCATCAGCCTGAACTTTGTGCATATGTAACAAGGCTTCCGGTAGAACAGTATGGGGTAGATGCCGCCATCCTTTATAAAGATATTATGACCCCGCTCCCAGCAATGGGCGTAGACGTCGAAATCAAGTCAGGCATCGGACCGATCATAGCAAATCCGCTAACCTCGCTGTCGGATGTTGAGAAATTGGGCAAAATCAATCCAGAGTCAGATATTCCGTATGTTCTCGATACGATCAAGCTTCTTACCAAAGAACAGCTTACTGTCCCACTGATCGGCTTTTCAGGTGCGCCGTTTACACTTGCCAGCTATTTGATCGAAGGCGGACCTTCAAAAAACTATAATAAAACAAAGGCATTTATGTATTCTCAGCCTGAAGCCTGGTATGCACTAATGGACAAGCTTGGCGATATGGTAATTACCTATGCGAAATCCCAAATCAAAGCCGGCGCAACAGCAATCCAGATTTTTGACTCGTGGGTTGGCGCATTGAATGTTCAAGACTACCGCACATTTATTAAACCAGTCATGAACAGAATTTTCTCGGAGCTGAAAAGCGAGAATGTGCCGTTGATCATGTTTGGTGTTGGTGCAAGCCATCTTGCTCTTGAATGGCAAGACATCCCACTTGATGTTGTTGGTCTTGATTGGCGTTTGCAGATAGACGAGGCGCGTGCGCTTGGCATCGAGAAAGCAATTATGGGCAATCTTGATCCGGCGATCCTGCTTGCTCCTTGGGATGTCATTGAAGAAAAGGCGAAAGCAATCCTTGATCAAGGGATGGAGCGTTCTGGCTACATCTTTAACCTAGGACATGGTGTTTTCCCATCAGTGAACCCCGATGTGCTGAAAAAATTGACTGCATTCATCCATGAGTATTCGGCCTCAAAGCTGGGCCAATAGGTTCTGTCCGCCATCAGAGCATTAGATTTGGTAATGGACGGTTATTTTTACAGAATAAAAGCTTAGAGACTGCAAAAGAGGTGCGATGATGACGAAGAAAAAGATGGGTTTGCTGGTGATGGCATATGGCACTCCCTACAAGGAAGAAGATATTGAACGTTACTATACACATATCCGCCACGGACGCCCACCTGCACCGGAAATGCTTGAAGATTTACGGAACCGGTATGAAGCGATTGGCGGAATTTCTCCGCTGGCGAACATCACGGTGGAGCAAGGCGAGAAGCTCACACAGCATTTGAACACTATCCAGGAGGGGGTCGAATTCAAACTGTATCTTGGATTGAAGCATATGGAGCCTTTTATCGAAGAGGCTGTCAAGCAAATGCATGAAGACGGAATAGAAGAGGCGGTCAGCATCGTTTTAGCTCCACATTTTTCCACCTTCAGTGTAAAGGCCTATAATGGCCGAGCAAAGGAAGAAGCTACCAAGTTAGGTGGACCCGAGATTGTTTCCGTGGAAAGTTGGTATAAGGAACCGAAATTCATTAAGTACTGGTCAGATCGTGTCGCAAAAACATATGCAGAGATGCCTGCTGATGAACAGAAAAAGTCGGTCTTGATTGTTTCTGCCCATAGCCTTCCGGAAAAAATTCTCCAGATGGGCGATCCTTATCCTGAACAATTGAAGGAAACAGCAGACTTGATTGCCAAGCAGGCTGGGGTAAAGAATTACGCGGTAGGCTGGCAAAGCGCCGGCAATACCCCTGAACCTTGGCTTGGACCAGATGTTCAGGATTTGACGCGAGAACTATATGAAGAGCACGGCTACAAAGCGTTTGTTTATGTGCCAGTTGGGTTTGTTTCCGAGCATCTTGAAGTCTTATATGACAATGATTATGAATGCAAGGTGGTAACGGATGAAATCGGAGCCAGCTATTACCGACCGCCAATGCCGAATGCGAAACCGGAGTTCATTGACGCTATGGCAGATGTTATTTTAAAAAAGCTGTCATCTTCAAGCTAAACTTACTAAAAGAAGGTGATTTACCGTGACGGATAGGAAAAAAGTGGTAATAATCGGGGGAGGCATCACTGGTTTGACTGCTGCCTATTATTTGCAAAAGCATGCCAGGGAGAATGAGCTTCTTTTAGAAGTAAAGCTGGTGGAAGCCTCACACCGGGTTGGCGGGAAAATGCAGACGTACGTAAAAGACGGCTTCGTCATTGAAAGAGGACCGGATTCTTTTCTTGAAAGAAAAGAAAGTGCAGGCCGTCTGGCGAGAGAAGTCGGATTAGGGGATAAATTAGTCAATAACAGTACAGGAAAATCGTATGTGCTCGTTAAGGACAGACTTCACCCAATTCCAGGTGGCGCGGTGATGGGGATTCCTACTCAGATCAGCCCGTTTGTAACAAGTGGATTGTTTTCATGGCCGGGGAAATTTCGGGCTGCCGGAGACTTCTTCCTGCCACCTTCAAAGGTGGCAGGGGACCAGTCGCTTGGAGACTTTTTCCGGCGCAGGCTTGGTGATGAAGTAGTCGAGAATTTGATTGAACCTTTGCTCTCAGGCATTTACGCCGGAGATATTGATAATATGAGTTTATTGTCTACCTTTCCGCAATTTTATCAGACAGAGCAGAAATATGGCAGCTTGATTCTTGGGACAAAGAAATCGACACCTGCCCCAAAAAAGCAGCCTGCAGAACTAGCGCAAGCGAAGAAAAAAGGGATGTTCCTGACCGTAACGTCTGGGCTCCAGTCGTTTGTAGATGCGATTGAATCGAAGCTGGAGTCAGGATCGGTCATCAAGGGAATCCGTGTGGATAAAGTAAGCAAGCAGAAGCGAGGGTACCGTTTGCGGCTGAGCAGCGGGGAGACGCTTGATGCAGATAGCATCCTTGTAGCTGCACCTCATGAAGCTGCCTTGCATATTTTCGCGGATCATGAGCATATTTTTACGCCATTCCGCGACATGCCTTCCACATCCGTGGCAACAATCGCCATGGCGTTCCCGGAAAGTGTGATAAAAGAAGATATCGATGGAACTGGTTTCGTCGTCTCCAGAAATAGTGATTATACGATTACAGCTTGTACATGGACGCATAAAAAGTGGCCCCATACAACACCAGAGGGAAAAGTTTTGCTCCGTCTTTATGTCGGCAGACCAGGTGATGAAGCAATTGTTGATCTCTCAGATGATGAAATCATCCAAATAGCATTGGAAGATTTAAATAAAATAATGGAGATTCAAACCCAGCCTGATTTCGCCGTCGTATCTCGCTGGAAGGAAGCAATGCCCCAGTATACTGTCGGGCACAAGCAGCGAATCGCTAATCTGAAGCGTAATCTTGAAGAAGAGCTACCCGGCGTTTTTGTCGGTGGAAGCTCTTTTGAAGGAGTCGGTCTTCCCGACTGCATCGATCAGGGAGAAGTAGCGGTCGAAAAAATTCTTGAATATTTGCAGTTTAACCGGTAACATGTTTGGAAAAAAGGAAGCCAGCCCGTCAATGGAGGGCTGGCTTTTCATCTATTGGTTTATCACTGCAGAAAAAAACAGGAAAGGAAAACGTTGGTTAGAATTTTCCCGGATCCATGCATTTATCACATTTGTTTCCATAGCATTCATGCTGTTCATCAATTGTCTCTCCACATTCGATACACTGCTTCTTTGGCAAATTGCGAAAAAATTCTACCACATTTTTAATCATGCTGTCTCCTCCATTTGGTTAGTTGTTTGATACAGTACTATCATTTACTATATTGTATTATAACAGCACAAAAGATGTCAAACAAAATTTTCTGAAAAAATCACTAGTATGAAAAAATGGACAAAATAAAGTATAGTAAAAGAAAATCGTGATTTTATAGGAGGGAAAGCTTTGAAACTGACAATCGTGGGATTCTGGGGTGGATATCCTAAAGTAAACGGAGCTAGTGCTGGATACTTACTTGAACAGGAAGGATTTAAGCTCATGATCGACTTTGGCAGCGGCGTGCTCGCGAAGCTTCAAAATTTTGTACAGCCAGAAGAACTGGATGCAATCGTGCTGTCGCATTATCATCCTGATCATGTTGCCGACATCGGTGTACTGCAGCACGCACGCTTGATCCAGGGGTTTTTAGGCAAAAAATTCCCTCAGTTGCCGATTTACGGTCACGCACAGGACAAGCAGGAGTTCGCAAAACTTACTTATAAGAATATTACAAAGGGAGTGGACTACCACTCGTCAAAAAAACTGGAGATCGGACCTTTCACCATCTCCTTTCTTCCTGCGACCCATCCGGTCCCATGTTATGCCATGCGAATCGAAGCTGGCGGCAAATCTCTGGTGTATACAGCTGATACTTCCTATAAGGAAGATCTCCTTCCTTTTGCATCCAATGCGGACTTATTGCTTTCAGAATGCAACTTCTATGGTAACCAGGACGGCAAGGGTGCAGGGCATATGAACAGCTATGAAAATGGAAAGCTCGCTAACCAGGCGGGAGTAAAGCAGCTGGTCCTGACTCACTTGCCACATTATGGTGAGATCGATCAGCTTGTTTCCGAAGCTTCCACACTATTTTCCGGGCCGATAACCCTGGCCAGGGAAGGTCTTGAAATAACCGTATAAAAGGAGAATCAACCATGTTATTTATTGATAATAAAGGAATTACAGATCCAAGAATCAACCTGGCAATTGAAGAGTATGCCTTAAAGAATCTTGATATCAATGAAACCTACCTGCTTTTCTATATAAACGAGCCATCCATCATCATTGGCAAGAACCAGAACACAATGGAAGAAATCAATACTGAATATGTAGAAAAGAATGGGATTCATGTCGTCCGCCGTTTATCCGGAGGCGGAGCGGTGTATCATGACCTTGGCAACTTGAATTTCAGCTTTATTACCAAGGATGACGGGGACAGCTTCCATAATTTCAGGAAGTTTACCGAGCCAGTAGTGAACGCACTTAGGAAAATGGGAGTAAATGCGGAATTAAGCGGCAGGAATGACCTGTTGGCAGAAGGCAGGAAGATTTCCGGAAATGCGCAATTTTCAACAAGAGGCCGGATGTTCAGCCATGGTACACTTTTGTTTGATTCAGAAATCGAAAGCGTCGTTTCGGCGCTTAACGTGAAAAAAGACAAAATAGAATCTAAAGGAATCAAATCAATCCGCAGCCGAGTCGCGAATATTTCCGAGTTCCTTTCAAATAAAGTGACAATTGAGGAATTCCGCTCACTTCTGTTAAAAAATATCTTTGAAGGGCTGGATGAAATTCCAGAGTATGTTTTAACAGAAAAGGACTGGGAAAATATTCAAAAACTTTCAAAAGAACGGTATCAGAATTGGGATTGGAATTACGGGAAGTCGCCTAAATTTAATCTGCAGCATTCCCATCGTTTCCCTGTTGGCCAGATTGATGTCCGTTTTGAGGTCAACAAGGGAATCATTGACCATTGCAAAATCTATGGGGATTTCTTTGGAGTAGGCGATGTCAGTGTGATTGAACAAAAGCTGACTGGGATAAAGTATGAGAAATCAAAAATTGTCACTGCGTTAGAGGATGTAGACATCGAACACTATTTCGGAAATATTTCTAAAGAAGACTTTATTAACTTAATTTATTAATTTTTGAAACGCGGTGTGGATGCACCGCGTTTTCTATCGTGAAAAATAATTGTTGAAATCTTGACACATTTTTCTTGAATCCATAATTTTCTTTCAATATAATATATTTAGAAAACTTTTTTTACAGTGCAAAGGGGGAAGGGAGACAAATGAATCTTTCATCACAGCTTCATCACACTGCCTCAATGCTGGGCAGTAAACCGGCATATTTTTTTATGGACGAAGCAAGTACGTACGCTGAACTGGATGCTGCCGTCACAAAGTTTGCATCTGGTCTTGTAAAATTAGGGGTGGAAAAAGGGGATCATATTGCTTTGCTGCTCGGAAACTCTCCACATTTTGTCATCAGTTTGTACGGAGCTTTAAGACTTGGTGCAACAGTCATTCCTATCAATCCAATTTACACCGCAGATGAAATCGGCTATATCCTCCATAATGGCGATGTGAAAGTTGTTGTCGGTCTCGACATGATGCTCCCACTTGCCGAAAAGATGCATCTACAGCTGCCAAAGGTCGAGCACTTTGTTATAGCTGAGACTGGCCAAAGCCAGATGACTGAAGAAGAAATGTCCCAGCTTTCAATCGGAACAAAAATGAAATCGTTTACACAGATTGTTGCCTCCGGCGACCTTGGCTTTCGTGGCTCCACGCTGAATGACGACGATGTCGCGATCATTCTTTATACATCCGGCACAACCGGAAAGCCGAAGGGGGCCATGCTGACGCATAAAAATCTTTACAGCAACGCCAAAGATGTAAGCGATTACTTAAAGATGAATGAAGAAGACAGGGTGATTACTGCCCTGCCAATGTTCCATGTCTTCTGCTTGACCGTGGCCCTTAATGCACCGTTGATGAATGGGGCAACATTGTTGATTGTTCCTAAATTCAGCCCAGCGGAAGTGTTCCGAATTGCTAGAGAGTACGATGCTTCTGTATTTGCAGGAGTACCAACCATGTATAATTTCCTATTCCAATATCCAGAAGGGAATCCGGATGATCTTAAATCGCTAAGATTGTGTATTTCAGGGGGGGCTTCCCTTCCGGTTGCACTTCTTCAAAATTTCGAGCGAAAATTCAACGTCAGGATTTCAGAAGGATATGGTTTATCTGAGGCGTCACCGGTTACCTGCTTCAACCCGCTTGATCGTCCGCGCAAGCCTGGTTCAATCGGAACCTCCATTATGAATGTGGAAAACAAGGTCGTCAATGAAATGGGAGAAGAAGTGGCTCCTGGGGAAGTTGGCGAATTGATCGTCCGTGGCCCGAATGTAATGGCAGGCTACTACAAGATGCCGGAAGAAACCGCTGCAACCATTAAGGATGGCTGGTTGTATACTGGAGACCTTGCCCGAATGGACGAAGATGGGTATTTTTACATCGTTGACCGCAAGAAGGATTTAATCCTTGTCGGCGGTTACAATGTGTACCCACGCGAGGTCGAGGAAGTATTGTATAATCATCCAGATATAGTGGAGGTTGCAGTATTAGGCGTACCAGATGCGAATTTTGGCGAAGCGGTAATGTGCTATGTAGTTAGCAAAAATCCTGATCTAACAGAAGAGCAGTTGATGGAGTACTCAAGAAAGCACCTGGCAAAGTATAAGGTGCCAAACGCGATCGAATTTCTAGAGGAACTGCCGAAAAATACCACCGGCAAAATTTTAAGAAGAGCTCTGAAAAAGCAGGTTCTGCAAGAAAGATAATTACAAAGCAAGAGGCAGGCGCTCCGTGTCTGTCTCTTTTTAAACTAGAATGTTAATGAACTGCGAATTTTCCGAAATAAAAAGTATTTCGATCAAAGAAATACTTTTCCACAGTGCTGGGAGAATGTATAATATAGTTTAATTGATTAAAGGATTTCCATTCTTACATAGTACAAGAAAGGCGGGAAGGTCGTGGAAAGTACATTGGCTGTGAAGCAGGCAACAGATTTTAAAAAAGGGATTCAATCAGGCATCAGCATTGCGATAGGCTATATGCCGATTGCACTTACCTTTGGCTTGATCGCCAAGACAACGGGACTTGCGCTAGGGGAGACTGTCATGATGAGCATGCTGGTATTTGCTGGTGCTGCACAGTATATCTCCTTAAGTCTCCTGGCACAGGGAATCGGAATTTTCGAGGTGATCCTTACTACCTTTATCGTGAATATCCGTCATTTCCTCATGTCTGCGTCCTTGAACGAGAAGGCGGAGGAAGATACGGTTGGAGCGAGGATTGCGTATTCCTTTGGGATTACCGATGAAACGTTTTCGGTCGCAGCCACGCAGGCTGGAACGGTAAATGCCGGGTATATGTTTGGCTTGAATCTCACTGCCTACTCGAGCTGGGTTGTCTTTTCAGGGCTGGGTTACCTTGTCGGGGCTGGATTGCCGCAAACCCTTCAGGAAAGCATGTCAGTCGCATTGTATGCTATGTTTGTTGGCTTATTGGTTCCATCGATGAAAACCAATGTGAAAGTTATCTACCTGGCAGTACTCGCTGCTGCGTTCAACTCGATTTTCACGATGGCTGAATGGATGTCAACGGGCTGGGCGATTGTCCTGGCAACGTTATTGTCAGCTGTTCTTGTAGAAACTGTCGAAACGTTCAAGAAAAGCAGGAGGACAGAAGCAGATGAGTAGAGAGATTATCATCATGATCATAGGCATGGCTGTCGTGACCTACATACCGAGGATGCTTCCGTTCGTTATGTTCCGGGGAAAAGAACTGCCGCCTTTTTTGCAAGGAGTCTTGAAGAATGTTCCGTTTGCCACACTGGGAGCGCTAATCTTCCCAGCAATCCTGTTCATCCAAGAAGACATCTGGTACGGCCTGATCGGTGCAGCGGCCGCGTTCATTGTTGCTTTTTTGGGAGCGAATGTGATTTTGGTGGTAATTGGTTCCATATCCGTTTTGACCTTATATTCTTATTTTTTCTAGATCTGCCGGCGAGCAGGTCTTTTTTTATTAGTCAATATAATTGGTGCAACCAGGACTTTCTCAGGACAGATTAAAGAACTTTTTTCAGAACCATTAAAGAAAAGACAGGCTGCACGAGCCCAAAAATAAAGAAATGTTGACAAGATGATTGAATAGATTATAATTAACTTAATTAAATCCGACTAAACTAATGTGTATTATAGGGATAAGGTGATTAAGTTGTTTATAGAAATCAACCATGTGCAAAAACAGTATGCAGACAAAAATAATCACCAGGTTGATATATTAAAAGATATTAATCTTGGAGTGAATAAAGGGGAGTTTGTTTCAATTCTTGGCCCTTCAGGATGTGGGAAATCTACGCTATTATCGATTGTCGCCGGTCTGACTCCGGCAACTGGCGGAGAAATCCTCGTTTCTAGAAAACGAATTGAAAAGTCAGGAAAAGACAGGGGGATGGTATTCCAGCAGGCAGCTTTATTCCCATGGCTAAATGTACTGGAAAATGTAATTTTCCCACTGAAGAAGGAGATGCCAAAGAAACAGGCAGAAGAGCAAGCAAAGAAATATTTGCAAATGGTTCAGCTGAGCAATTATCTTTCGCATTATCCTCATGAGCTGTCTGGCGGTATGCAGCAGCGTGTGGCTATTTCCAGGGCGCTTGCGATGAACCCTGATATCCTTTTGATGGATGAACCATTTGGGGCGCTTGATGAACAAACGCGTTCACGTCTTCATGATCAGCTGGAGACAATCTGGTCAGAAACGCAAAAAACGATTTTATTCGTAACACACAGCATCTCCGAATCCATTAAGCTATCAGACCGGATTGTTGTTATGGGAATCAAGCCAGGCGTAATCCTAAAGGATATCAAAGTGGATATTCCGAGGTCGCGCCATGAGCATAAAAAAGAAATGGTAGAACTTGAAGAGTATATCATGGGCTTCCTGAAGAAGGAGATTGACAAAGTCATCAGGGAGGAGCTTACACATGAATCCTAACATTAAAAGAATCCTATTTTTCACAGTCCTTATTGCTTTCTGGTATACAGGGAGCAAGCTTGAATGGTGGCTGCCGATCATCCTTCCAGCCCCTGAAAAAGTCCTTGAGGCTCTTTTAACAGGATTCCAGGATAAAACGCTTGTGTATGACTTAATTGCCAGTTTCAAACGGCTTGCTATCGGTCTTGGTCTCTCGCTGGTAATAGGCACAGGACTTGGTGTCCTGCTCGCAAAATCAAAAACGGCGGATGAGACTCTTGGAACAGTGGTGCTCGCGCTGCAAAGCGTACCAAGTATCATATGGCTTCCACTTGCGATTATGTGGTTCGGAATGAATGAGAAGGCCGTTATTTTCGTTGTTGTTCTCGGAGGGACATTCGTCATGACTCTTAATATCAGAGTAGGCATAAAGAATGTTTCACCCTTATTTATTAAGGCAGCGAAGACAATGGGGGTAAATGGCTGGGACTTATACAAAAGAGTGATTTTCCCGGCAGCGATTCCTTATGTCGTAACAGGATCAAGACTCGCATGGGCTTTTGCATGGAGAGCCTTGATGGCCGGCGAACTGTTGAGCACAGGTCCAGGACTTGGCTACACACTCCGTTATGCATCGGATTTCGGGGATATGGCTCTTGTTATTGGCGTTATGATCATCATCGGCTTTATCGGAACAATCGTAGACCAGCTTATTTTCCAACGTATCGAAAAATCGGTTCTCAATCGCTGGGGACTTGAATCATAAAAAGACAGGGGGAAATCACATGAAAAAAGCTTCGATATTTTTAGCGTTTTTAATGATATTCGCGGTGCTTCTGGCAGGCTGCGGTATAGGAGGAGGAGCTTCAAAAACGGCGGGCGAAAAGGAGAAAATCGTTATCGGTTATTTTCCTAACATCAACCACGTACCTGCCATGGTGGCAAAAGACAAGGGCTATTTTGAGAAGCAGCTTGGCGACGGGAAAACAATGGAGTATAAGATATTTGCTGAAGGTGGTTCATTCATGACTGCTTTGAAAACAGGTGAAATCGATGCAGGCCTTGTAGGCCCGGGACCAGCTATGAATAACTACTCAACTGGAGCAGACGTTAAGATTATTGCTGGCGCGTCTACTGGCGGCACAGTAGTATTGGCAAGAAAGGGAGTCAAGATTGATTCGGTTGATGACTTCGCAGGAAAGACTTTCATTACCCCTGGGGTGGGCTGCACACATGATGTCCAGTATGAAACCTATCTTGAAGCAGAGGGAATCACTTCACAGCGTATTGGCGGATCAATGAAACATCTTACCGGCCAGCCAGCACAGTATGCAGCAATGCTTAAGTCCGGAAAGGTTGATATTGCGGTTGCTCCAGAGCCATGGGCTGCAGTAATTGAAAAAGAAACAGGAGCAGAGGTCGTCATTGGCTGGGATGAAGTATCATTTGGCGAAACACTTCCAGCTTCCGTAATGGTCACTTCAGGCAAAATGATCAAAGAAAAGCCTGAGACAGTCCAGAAAATCATTAATGCTCACAAAGACGCTGTGAAATTCATCAACGATAATCCAGCAGTAGCACAGGAAATTACAATTAAAGACATCAAAGAAACAACAGGACAGGAACTAGAAAAGGAGGAAGTAGAACTAGCTTGGAAACGTATCGGTTTTACCCATGAAGTCGATGCGCAGGCAATCCAGGACTTCTCGGATTCATCCTACTCACTTAAATTCCTTAAAGACAAACCAGATTTCAAAACAATGATTGACGACAGCTTCCTGAAATAAAAACTAAGGGTACCCGGAGATTTTCGGGTACTTTTTTTCTGTTAAAATCAATATTGAATGAATGAAGAAATATGGAATCCTCTCAGCTAACGAAGATTTCGTGTATAAACGAAGGACTTGTGCCCGAAAAGCAGAGAAGTTGGAGAGTTCGGTAACATATCGGAGGAATATGTGCCCGAAAAGCAGAGAAGTTGGAGAGTTCGGTAACA
>NZ_JXIQ01000074.1 GCF_000934845.1 Mesobacillus subterraneus | reverse complement strand
TTTCGGGCACATATTCCTTATTTTTGTGACCCATCTCTTGCTCCTCCGGCTTTTTCGGGCACATATTCCTTGTTTTTGTGACCGATCTCTCCTGAATCCAGCTTTTTCGGGCACACGTCCAACCCGCCGGCTAGTACACCATATAAAAAGCGCCCCTGTCGTAGACGACAGAGACGCTTTGTATGCGCGGTTCCACTCTGTTTAGGCCGCCTTGAAACAGCGTAGCCTCAACTTTCATCTGGTAACGGGAGGTCCCGCCCGATACTACTAAGGCATGCTACCCTTTCGCATTGGGACTCTGAGGTGCATTTCAAAAAACGAGAGGCCTGAACCACTTTCAGCCGGTGATGGTTCTCTCTAATAAGCGTCATCCTTCTACTTTTCCTCTTCTACACTTTGGTTATATACAATTACTCTTACTATATAACATTTTTCCATTTCTGTTAACTAAAATGGCTTAAAATAGTTATTAGCTTAAAAGCTTTTGAACCCGTTGTTTTACCTTGTCTTTTCCGATTAGTTCCATCGCCAGCATTAGGTCCGGTCCATGTGTCTGTCCTGTTGCAGCGGCGCGGATTGGCATGAACAGCTTCTGACCTTTATGGCCAGTTCCTTTTTGGACTGCTTTTACCACTGCCTTGATCCCATCGGCCTTGAATTCTTCAAGCTGGTCGATTTCACTAAGAAACGCTTGCAGCACTTCAGGAACCTGCTCGCCCGCAAGTACTTCTTTCGCTTCCGCATCATAGTTTACCTCTTCGCGGAAAAATAAATCAGCCATCTCGACGATTTCTGCACCATAGCTCATTTTATCATGATACAGCGAAATGAGATTGCGTACCCAGACTTCCTGTTCTGGAGTGCGATCCTTATTCACTTTTCCAGCTTTAACGAGGTGCGGGAGTGCAAGTTCGACAACCCGATCCAACTCCGCCTTTTTCATATATTGATTGTTCATCCAGGCAAGTTTTTGCTGGTCAAAAAGAGCAGGAGATTTGGAAAGTCTGGCGGGATCAAAAATCTCGATAAACTCTTCCTTTGAATAAATTTCTTCTTCACCCGATGGAGACCATCCAAGCAGAGTGATAAAGTTGAACAACGCTTCAGGCAAATAGCCAAGCTCCTCGTACTGCTCAATGAACTGAATAATCGATTCATCGCGCTTGCTCAGCTTTTTGCGGCTTTCGTTGACAATCAGAGTCATATGGCCAAATACAGGCGGTTCCCAGCCAAGGGCTTCATAAATCACAAGCTGCTTTGGTGTGTTAGAAATATGATCATCTCCGCGAAGAACATGAGAAATTTTCATCAAGTGATCATCCACAACAACCGCATAGTTATAGGTAGGTGTGCCATCCTTTTTAACGATGACAAAATCACCCATGCCGTCTGATTCAAAGCTCACATTGCCTTTTACCAGATCATCGAACTTTAAAATTTTATCTGCAGGCATTTTGAAGCGAAGGCTTGGCTGGCGTCCTTCCTGTTCTAACTGCTTGCGCTGTTCCGAAGTTAGATTGCGGCATCGCCCTGAATAATGAGGCGTCTCATTTCGTGCAGTCTGCTCCTCGCGCTCTGCCTCCAGCTCCTCTTCGGTGCAGTAGCATTTATAGGCATGACCATTATCCAAAAGCTCTTGATTGTACTTTTCATAAATATGGTTTCGTTCTGACTGGCGGTATGGTCCATATTCGCCGCCAACATCGACGCTCTCGTCCCAGTCGATTCCTAGCCACTGAAGGTATTTCAGCTGACTCTGCTCTCCGCCTTCGATATTGCGTTTTTTATCTGTATCTTCTATACGGATAATGAACTTTCCACCTTTGTTGCGTGCGAATAGATAATTGAATAATGCGGTACGGGCATTCCCAATATGTAAATGTCCAGTCGGACTCGGCGCGTAACGCACTCGAATAGCTGATGACATAGTGAATCCTCCTCTAATATTGCTGTCGATTATTGTATCCTTTTCGCTAGATAAAGCGCTAGAAACGGTGAGTTTATTTCTCTGACAGCTTCAACAATATGGTTGCCTGGGAAGCGATCCCTTCTCCCCTACCCGGGAATCCAAGCTTTTCAGTTGTCGTCGCCTTAACGTTCACCTGTTCCAGACTTCCCTCAAGCAATGCTGCGATCCTTTCACGCATCGCTTGAATATGCGGCGCCATTTTTGGCTGCTGGGCGATGATGGTACAGTCGATATTAACGAGTTCATAGCCTCTTTCCTTCACAAGCTGCCAAACATGCTCCAGTAATTTTGCTGAATCGGCGTCCTTGAATTCAGGGTCAGTATCCGGAAAATGACGGCCTATATCTCCAGCGCCGATTGCTCCCAGGCATGCATCTGCTACCGTATGCAAAAGCACATCAGCATCCGAATGGCCAAGCAGCCCTTTTTCATATGGAATCGTGATTCCTCCAATGATCAGCGGCCGGCCTTCCGTCAGTTGATGCACATCAAAACCTTGCCCTATTCGAAACATAATGATAACTCCTTTTAAAAAACGCTATTTTTCCCGCTGCTATCAAATTCCCGATTCCTTCCACTTGCGCAGAATGGCTTCGGCAAAATATAAATCTACTGGCGTTGTCAGCTTTATATTATCATAATTTCCTTCTATGATGCTGACGGGATGGGGAATTCGTTCAACGAGGCTTGATTCGTCTGTACCGATGAATTGCTCCCTCGCTGCCTTGTTATGGGCTTCGAGCAAAACCGAGGACCGAAACGCCTGTGGGGTCTGGACTGACCACAGACTGGAGCGTTCAATTGTTTCTATGACCTGGTTGTCGGTTGCTTTTTTAATTGTATCTTTCACAGGAACAGCGACAATTGCCGCTCCATCCTTATTTGCTGCATCCACAAGCTTGTGGATCGTTTCAATTTCAATGAAAGGGCGAGCTCCATCGTGGACAAGGACGATTTCATCCAAGTTATTTAGTGCCATCAACCCGTTGTATACACTGTCCTGTCTTTCTTTTCCTCCAGTAACAAGGGAAGATACCTTTTGGATACCATGCTCTTTGAGTAAAGATTTAAACGCTTGCTCATCATCAGGATGAGCGGCGAGAATAATGTCTGAACACCGGGGATCGGCTTCAAACACCTTAAGCGTATGAATGAGAATCGGGATGGCATCCAAAGTCAGCAGCAGCTTGTTTATCCCTGCACCCATCCTTTTGCCAAGCCCCGCTGCTGGAATAATGACGTGATACGACATAACGAAACTCCTATCTATTTTCTTTCTGAAAAAATAATCCTTAACATACGAAGGGGGCAGCCGAAGCCCTGCTTCAGCCTTCAATGGTACCGGTGAAGGAAGCGGGGATCAACTGCCCATAAGGCTATTTTTTTTGTTACAACTCAACTGATGACGCTTTTTTCCATAAGCTTAGGTTTCGCAAAGATCATTCTTCCTGCTGATGTCTGCAGGACACTTGTCACAAGCACTTCAATGCGCTTCCCAATGAAATCACGGCCTTCTTCGACAACGATCATAGTGCCATCATCAAGATAGGCGATCCCCTGGTTATGCTCTTTTCCATCCTTAATGACTTGAATGTTCAACTCTTCCCCAGGCAAAACGACTGGTTTAACCGCATTGGCGAGATCGTTGATATTCAAAACGGCCACCTTTTGCAGCTCACAGACTTTGTTCAAGTTGAAATCATTCGTGACGACGACGCCGTTTGTCAGCTTGGCCAGTTTGACCAATTTGCTGTCGACTTCTTGGATGTCATCAAAATCCCCTTCATAAATTTCAACCTTCACCTTCAATTCCTTTTGAATCCGATTAAGGCTGTCCAATCCGCGTCGACCGCGATTACGCTTCAACACATCTGATGAATCGGCAATATGCTGAAGTTCTTCGAGGACAAACTGCGGGATTACGATTATTCCTTCAAGGAATCCCGTCTGACAGATGTCAGCAACCCTTCCATCAATAATTACACTAGTATCGAGAATTTTCCATTCCCTTGAGCGTTCTTCTTTTTCCGTCTCTTCTTCTGTGCCCTTTTTCTTCGACTTTGAAAATAAACCAAGCAGTTCATCCCGTTTTTTAAAGCCGACCTGGAATCCTAGATAACCAAATAAAAGTGTCAAGAGCGTCGGGGCAACCGTATTTACGACTGGCACCTGGATGGCATTCAACGCAAATCCAACCAAAAATGCCACGAGCAACCCAAAGAAAAGCCCGACACTGCCGAATAGGACATCCGTAATGGGTGCCTTGATCAGCGATTCTTCCGCCCACTTCACAAAATTGGTCACTGGATCCACGGCCCAGAAAGTAAGAAGATAAAAAATAAGTGCGCCTATAACAGCTGTAACATAAGGATTGTTGATGAGAGTCATTTCTCCCGCATTCATCAAAAATAATAAATCAGGAATTAAGAATATACCAAGCGTTCCCCCAATAATCAGGAAGCAGGCTTGAATGATACGTCTTAACATCCTTTCACCTCCTTTTACTCATTATAAACAACTTCTAAAATTTGAAACCCTGCATCTTTGAAAACTTTTCATATGCAATCTAATTAACTGTTTCAATCTTTTATAAAGTTGCTTGTTGGCGTCATTTTCAAAAAAGAAGCTTGGTAATTTGCCAAAGTCATCTCTACTATAAATTAGCATTGGCAAATGCAAGTGTCAATAAATAGGAAACCACCAATGTTGGAATTGCATTTGGCCTCTGCTCGTCTCGTTAAGAAGGATCGCGTCACCTAATTTGCCCATTACAGACTTAAAGACGCATTTTCACTCTCCAAGAGAACGATATCGTTTACGTCTCTCAGCGGCGTATTGGTCGTTGAACTGGAGGATTCACCCACACATTTATCTTTCAGCTTCTTTTGTTCTAATCGATCAACCGTCTATGCTGACTTTAAGTGCCTGACTGACCGATGATACCCCAATTAACTCGACTCCCTTTGGAGGAGTCCAGCCGCCAAGATTGTTTTCCGGTAAAATAATTCGTTCAAAGCCAAGCTTCGCCGCTTCTTGAACACGCTGCTCGATCCTTGATACCCTGCGCACTTCCCCAGTAAGACCAACCTCACCAATGATGCAATCGGAGGCGCGAGTTGGCTTGTCTCGAAAACTCGAAGCAATGCTCACTGCGACGGCAAGATCAATCGCCGGTTCATCCAGCTTTACTCCGCCAGCCACCTTCAAATATGCATCCTGGTTGGCTAAAAACAACCCAACGCGCTTTTCCAGCACTGCCATTAATAAAGACACCCGATTATGGTCAATTCCGGTTGCCATCCGCCGGGGATTCCCAAAACTTGTTGGCGATATCAGCGCCTGGATTTCAACTAGGACCGGCCGCGTTCCTTCCATCGAAGCAACAACTGTTGAACCGGAAGCCCCTTGCGACCGTTCTTCCAAAAAGATCTCCGATGGGTTCGCCACTTCCTCTAGTCCTGCTTCTTTCATCTCAAAAATTCCCATCTCATTCGTTGAGCCAAATCGATTTTTTACCGCCCTGAGAATTCTGTATGTATGGTGCCTTTCTCCCTCAAAATAAAGAACCGTATCCACTATATGCTCAAGCAGTCTTGGACCAGCAATGGACCCTTCCTTCGTTACGTGCCCGACGATGAAGATGGCGATGCCTTTTGTCTTTGCAATGCGCATCAGCTCCGCCGTACATTCCCTTACCTGTGACACACTTCCTGGTGCAGAGGTAACTTCCGGGTGAAATATGGTCTGAATGGAATCGACAATCACAAAATCAGGATTGCTATTATCAATCGTCAGGCTGATCTCATGCAGGTTCGTTTCTGAATAGATCAGCAGATTGTCAGATGTCACACCAAGCCGATCCGCACGCAGCTTTGTCTGCCTCATTGATTCTTCGCCAGAAATATACAAAACAGAATGAGCTTTTTTCGCCAGTTGATAGGATACCTGGAGAAGAAGCGTGGATTTTCCGATCCCTGGATCCCCGCCAATCAAGACAAGCGATCCTCTGACAACACCTCCGCCAAGCACACGGTTCAATTCGTTAAGATCTGTCTTTACCCTTGGCTCACTAATCGTTTCGATAGCTGTGATCGGGGTTGCCTTCGCCGCGAGTGTGGTATTTCCTGTGTTGGCAAACGCCCCTCTTCTTGTCGAGCCAACACTTTCTACCTCCTCAACCATTTTATTCCATTGTCCGCATCCTGGACATTTCCCCATCCATTTCGGAGATTCATAGCCGCATTCCTGACACATAAATTTTGTTTTTCTTTTAGCCATATTTTTAGCCTCTTTAAATTTTTTTTTGAAAAAAAAGGGGTACACGCATGTTTTTACGTATACCCTCTGTTTCATTTCGCATGTTATGCGAAATTAAGCCTTTGCAGATTTTTCCGGAGTCTTGACGACGAACTTGCCTTCCTCGACATCAATCACCACATTCTGCCCCGTCAGAACGGTTCCTTTTAGCAGCTCTTCTGACAGCTGGTCTTCGATATGCTTCTGAATCGCTCTCCGCAATGGCCGTGCGCCGTATTCCGGATCATAGCCTTCCTCAGAAATCTTCTCTTTTGCCGCTTCGGTGAGCTCGAGTGTGATTTCCTGTTCCTTCAAACGCTTCACAAGCTGGTCGGACATCAATGTCACGATTTCTTTCAGATGCGGTTTCTCAAGAGCATGGAATACGATAATTTCATCGATCCGGTTCAGGAATTCAGGACGGAAGGCTTTTTTCAATTCTTCCATCACTTTTCCCTTCATATCCTTGTAACTCTGCTCGCCATCCTGAATATTGAAGCCGACATATTTATTGCGCTTCAGCGCTTCGGCACCGACATTGGACGTCAGAATCACGATGGTATTGCGGAAATCGACTGCGCGACCTTTAGAATCTGTCAAACGGCCATCCTCAAGAACTTGCAACAAAATATTAAATACATCAGGATGTGCTTTTTCAATTTCGTCGAGCAAAATGACGGAATATGGCTTCCTGCGGACCTTTTCCGTCAGCTGACCGCCTTCATCATAGCCTACATAGCCTGGAGGCGAACCGACCAGACGGGAGGTCGAATGCTTTTCCATATACTCAGACATATCGACACGGATCATCGCGTCCTCATCACCAAACATCGACTCGGCCAGCGCCCTCGCCAATTCCGTTTTCCCTACCCCTGTTGGCCCAAGGAAAATGAATGAACCAATTGGGCGTTTCGGATCCTTCAAGCCAGCACGTGCCCGTCTGACAGCTTTTGAAACTGCCTTGACCGCTTCATCCTGTCCAATCACACGTGAGTGAAGGATTTCTTCAAGATTCAACAGTCTATCTGTTTCCGCTTGTGCCAGCTTTGAAACAGGGATATTCGTCCAGCTAGAGACAACGCTCGCAATGTCTTCTACGGTAACCTCGCTATTTTCCTTGCCTTGTTTTTCTTTCCATGTCTTTTTCGTATTTTCAAGCTGCTCACGCAGACGCTGTTCTGTGTCTCTCAGTGATGCCGCTTTTTCAAACTCCTGGCTTTGAACAGAAGCATCTTTTTCCTTGCGCACTTCCTCAAGCTTCACTTCAAGTTCCTTAAGGTTTGGCGGTGTTGTATAAGAACGGAGTCGCACCTTGGAACCAGCTTCGTCAATCAGGTCAATCGCTTTATCTGGAAGGAAACGGTCTGAAATATAACGATCTGAAAGTTTTACCGCCGCTTCGATTGCCTCATCTGTGATTGATACTCTGTGGTGAGCTTCATAGCGGTCACGAAGGCCTTTTAAAATCTGCACTGACTCCTCTGCAGTTGGCTCATTCACTGTAATCGGCTGGAAACGTCGCTCTAGTGCCGCATCCTTTTCGATGTATTTACGGTATTCATCAAGCGTGGTTGCACCGATACACTGCAGCTCTCCACGAGCCAATGAAGGCTTAAGGATATTGGAAGCATCAATCGCACCCTCCGCTCCACCTGCACCGATCAGCGTGTGAAGTTCATCGATGAATAGAATAATATTTCCCGCTTGGCGGATTTCATCCATGACCTTTTTTAAGCGGTCCTCAAACTCACCGCGATATTTCGTGCCCGCAACAACCGTTCCCATATCAAGCGTCATGACACGCTTGTCACGAAGGATCTCCGGTATCTCATTATGGACAATTTGCTGTGCCAAGCCTTCTGCAATCGCTGTTTTCCCGACACCAGGTTCCCCGATCAATACAGGATTGTTTTTTGTCCGTCTGCTTAGAACTTCAATGACACGCTGGATTTCCTTGCTTCGCCCAATAACCGGGTCCAGGCTTCCTTCTCTTGCAATAGCCGTCAAATCCCTAGCCAAGCTATCTAGCGTCGGGGTATTGGCGTTCGTCGCATTGCCTCCCTGCTGTCCGGTTGTTTCATTGCTGCCAAGCAGCTGCAGAACCTGTTGGCGGGCCTTATTGAGGCTGACGCCAAGATTATTCAATACTCTGGCTGCAACGCCCTCTCCCTCCCGAATCAAACCAAGGAGAATATGCTCTGTGCCAACATAAGAATGCCCAAGCTTTCTCGCCTCGTCCATGGAAAGTTCAATCACCTTCTTGGCTCTAGGAGTATAGTGGATTGTCTGCGTCGTTTCCTGGCCACGGCCTATCAAGTTTTCAACTTCTGTCTGAATCTTCTCAGCGCCAAGGCCGAGACCGTAAAGAGCTTTTGCTGCTATGCCCTCCCCTTCCCGAACAAGACCAAGTAAGATGTGTTCTGTACCAATATTGTTATGTCCAAGGCGGATTGCCTCTTCCTGTGCCAGAGCCAATACCTTTTGTGCTCTCTCTGTAAATCGTCCAAACATCATAAGATCATCCTCCTAACTCGTCTTTTGTCTCCATTTTCAATCGTTCTCTTATTAAAGCAGCTCTGCGGATATCGCGTTCATTCGGTTTTAGCGGCCCTCCCGCATATGATTGCAAAAAGCCCGGCTGAGTCAAAATCATCAATTCATTCAAAATGGATTTCGATATATTTTTAATATACCCCATATCGATCCCAAGCCTTAAGTCAGACAGGCATCGAGCAGCTTCCTTTGTCTCAATGACTCTGCTGTAGGCAAGCGTTCCGTAAGAGCGAAACACCCTATCTTCTAATTGTATGTTCGAAGTTTGGGCTAATGCTTCCCGCGCCGACCTTTCCTGAAATATTATCTGCCTGACGACACTTTGCAAATCATCTACAATATCGACTTCTGATTTTCCAAGTGTGATTTGGTTCGATATTTGAAAAATATTTCCTAACGCTTCACTGCCCTCTCCGTAAATACCTCTTACCACCAAACCTAGCTGATTAATCGCCGGTACAATCCGATTCATTTGCTGCGTTAAAACGAGCCCTGGCAGGTGCATCATTACCGATGCTCTCAGGCCAGTTCCTGCATTCGTTGGACAGCTCGTCAAATAGCCGAATTTTTCATCAAACGCATAATTCACATACCCTTCCAGCCAATCATCGATTTCATTGGCGGCCTTTAAAGCTTCCGTCAGCTGGAAGCCTGGGAACAAACATTGAATTCGGATGTGATCCTCTTCATTAATCATGATGCTGATTTTTTCATTTCCCGATAGGAGCACTGCACCATGAACAGAATTTTCCGCTAGATTTGGGCTGATTAAATGCTTCTCAACTAAAACCCTTTTCTTCAAAGGTGGAATCTCAGCCATTTTAATCAGTTCAAGCTGTCCAAAGCCAGCGGCAGAAGTTTGGCTGGCACGTTCCATGATCGTGCCAATAACCGCCTCTGCCTCTCCATTAGTAAACAAGGTAGGAAAATTAAATTCATCAAGGTTTCGTGCAAAGCGAATGCGAGAGCTTAGAATAATATCGGAATCAGGACCATCATCGCTCATCCAGGAGCTAACAGCCTGATTAATGAATTTCTCTAATGACAATGCTACTCCCCTCCCTCTTGACTTGCAGATAATTTCCGTTCGAGTTCCCTGATCTGATCCCTCGTTCCGGCAGCTTGCTCAAATTCTTCCTCTGAAATTTGGTGCTTTAAAATTTGCTTTAAATGATCAAGTGTCTTCCTTAAATGAAGGTCACCGCCGATCCTTTTCGGTATTTTTCCATTATGCGTTTCATTTCCGCTCTGCAGCCTTCTGACAATGGGTGTCAATTGCTCTCGAAAAGCATCGTAACAAGTTGCACAGCCAAACCGGCCGATCTTCACAAACTGCGGAAAAGTCATCGAACACTGTGGACACTGAGATACTTGATCCATCTTAAACGTTTCCTTCTTTTGTTCAAAAGCAGGCTCCATATTCAATAAACCAGCCAGCAAGCTATTGATCGAAAAAGCCGGACCATTGTTCATCATGAACAACTCCCCTTTTTCCTGGGCGCACTGTTCACACAAATGAAGCTCCGATTTTTCTCCATTTGAGTAATTCGTAAAGTGCAGTGTAGCCGGCCTTTGATTGCACTCTTGGCAAATCAACGCCATCACCTCTTTGTTTGCTTTTTTATAATTATTTATATTTTATTGCCATTAGCATTGCCTTCAACATTCTCGCTCTCAGCTCATCCCGCTGCGGCAGCTCTATATACAGGACGGACCGATCGAGCACGCTCAGCATGATCTTTGCCTCACGGCCGGTGACCACATCTTCCTCCACAAGACGGAAGATAACATGCTCAGCGCTACTTTGCGAAATTCGTGACTGAATCAAAGACAGTAAATCATCAATCAAATGTGCATGATCATAAGCCTGGACTTTGATGATCCGGATGTAGCCACCGCCACCCCGTTTGCTCTCAACAAGATAGCCTCTTTCAATCGTGAACCTTGTATTGATAACATAATTGATCTGGGACGGCACGCACTGAAATTTATCGGCGATTTCATTTCGCTTGATTTCCACGATATCCTTATCGCTCATTTCTAAAACCTGTTTTAGGTAATGTTCGATGATGTCCGATATATTCCTCACTAAACCTCCCCCATTCTGACTTTGACTATATTTGACCTTAATTATATAAAAAAATTGTTTTCAATGCAATGAATGCATCCTGAATTATTTTCGTTAAAATAATGTATGCCTAAACATGAGGATGTGTTGGTTATTATACCCATTTTATAACATGTGGAAACTCGTATCGGGACACATTTAACAACACACCACACATTAGATCGAAAATGTGCTAAATCTACAGCAAATGGAAAAAGCCGTGAATCCCTTTCATGAATGGCAAACTGATTATGTATTTCGTGAAAAATGACAATCCAACAGAAGCCAGGTTCCGCTATTGAAAGACTGATTCATAAAAGGGCTGGCAAACTGAAGGGCAGAAGCGGAGAGTGAAAGACGCTTTTTTACCGGCATTCAAGAAAGGCTGTGGAAAAATATCTATGTTCTCTCTGGAATCATTGGCATGTGTTGAATGGAAGTGATTAATTCAGTCCAGATCAATCGTTAAAAATTCCGAATCATATTTTGGCTTTCTTTAGGGGTACAGGTTGAATGTTCGGTTTTCCTTCCTGCTTTTGATAGGCGAACCAGTAGGCCATCGCCACAAAGATCGTACCACCCACCGCATTTCCAAGGAACACCGGCACAAAATTATCGAGGTAATCGAGCCAGGTGAAATGGCCGGCAAATATTGCTGCTGGGATGACAAACATATTTGCAACCACGTGCTGAAAGCCAATGGCCACAAAGGCCATCGTGGGGAACCAGATAGCGAAAATCTTGCCAGCCATATCCTCTGCACCGTAGGAAAGCCAAACGGCTGCTGCGACAAGCCAATTACAGCCGATACCTGACAGAAATGCTTCAAGAAAGGTTGCATCTAACTTATGTTCGACGATGTGAACGGTTTTTTCAAGGAAGATTCCGGTTTCCGTAAGACCGGTCAAATGGCCAAACACATAGGCGATAAAAATCGCCCCGAAAAAATTGCTTACAGTGATCAGAGTCCAGTTTTTCAAAACCTTGCCGGCACTGATTTCGTGGGCAAACTTAGCAAGGGGCACCGTCATCATATTTCCCGTCAGCAGCTCTCCGCCAGCGAGCAGTGTCAGAATAAGACCGATGGGAAACACGGATGCGCCAATTAAGGTGCTGAGCCCTTCCAAAGGCCCGATTAGTGGGGCAGTAATCCTGATATATAGCAGATACCCCAATGCGATAAACGCTCCTGCTTCGAAACCGAGAATGTATGTTTGCAACAGAGGATATTTAGTTTTCTTTACACCGTTTCCAATGGTGATTTCCATTATTTTTTCAGGTTTGAAATAGGCCATGAGGAACTCCTTTTTGTTTCAGTGATTGTGAAGTTAATCACATAAATTTATACCTCCATTTTACCTTATTTTCGCTCGAAAACAGTGTGAACATTTTTGAACGATTAATAAAGCGGTTTCATTCAGGAATCACGCTAATTTATGATCTTGCTGGGATAATTTTGTTTGTGGCCGGTAAAGTTTGAAAATGTTAAGGCGTTCTCTGCTGAAAAACATTATTCAAGTAATAGTCAGCTGCAGTCAAAAGAGCCTTATCATTCGATAAGACTCTTATAACTATAATGTGGAGTTAAACCAGAAGCAATCCGTCTAAATCGAGGATTTCAAGCACGTGCTGTTTTTCCTTTTTTATAAAACCTTGTTCCTCAAAGCGGGTTAATGTCCGGCTGATGCTCTCCGGGGTTGTGCCTAAGTAGGATGCTAGATCTTTGTAGCTGACGGGAAGCTTTATCTCATTGGAAGCAGGGGTGATGTGCATACACTCAGCAAGGTATAAGGCAATTCTGGTTTCCACTTTCTCCGTTGCGTACCGGATGGTTTGTTTTTCGGATTTTTCAAGACGACTTGCAAATTCCGCTAAAATTTTTAAGGAAATGGAAGGGTATTTCAGTAAAAGCTCCTGTAAAATAGAGCGCTTGATCACACAAACTTGGGTATCAATTACCGTTTGGGCAAATCCTTTATGGATGGAATCTTGAAATAGAGCAAGTTCACCAGTGAAATCTCCGGGTTGTAAAACGCGTATGAGCAGTTCTTTGCCTGATTCTGATAAGTGGAAAATTTTAATTTTTCCTTCACTTACAATATATAGGGAGTCCACCTCATCGTCGGCTGTATAAATGAATTCGCCTTTGTTAAAGCGAACTGATTTAACGGTCTGCATAATTTCATTCAATTGGTCATTTTCAAGATGATTAAAAATAGGTACGAGTGAAACACATGCCTGATCATTTCCTCCTGAATGTTGGCAGCAGAAAGTACTCTGATGTTTCTTTTCGGTCATTGACATTGCTCCCTTTTCAGTGGCGCCGCTTGGATAAAAGCTGCTCTTTTCGATAAGCCACGAAACTTAAATTTCATTAATCGGATTCCATTTAGGATGACGAGCAAGACGCTCGCTTCATGGACAAACATGCCTAATGCGAGATGGACAGAACCCTTTAATACACCTAAGAGCAAAACGAGTACAATTCTAATGGCGAAATAGGTGTTTTGTAGCACAGTTGCCTTTTCCTTTGATGACTCTTCCATTTCTTAGTTTTCCGCTATCATTTCTATATATCCGTCATCTATAATTGTTCCGCTGAAAACTTGGGAATCGGTCTGTTTGAACTTCGGAACAGGTTCTCCTGTTACCGTTGATTCATTAATGGAAGCCTGGCCTGAGATGATTTTTCCGTCAACAGGAATCTTTCCTCCAGATCGAATGATGACCGTATCTCCCTTGGCAACCTCCTCTGCGGGAATGGTCACGGTAGTGGCATTGCGGATGACAACTGCTTCCTGTGGTGCCAAATCCATTAAGTCCTTTAAGGAAGAACGGGTTTGGTTGTTTTTAATAAAACGTTTTTGATTTTTTTTATACAGGACGGGCAAGTTAATGTTTCTAATTGGATTACTGCTTTTGACATGGTCATAACCTCCTAATTTTCCTTCTTAAGTAATTTAAGGGTGAAAGCCAAACATTCTTCTTGAAGGTCGAGATCTTTAGATTGATCGATTTTTAGCCCCTTTTGTAAAATAGAACAGCCTTGTTGGGTCAGAGTATCTTCTAATAGGTCAACCGCTCTGGCAAAATGCTGATACGATGAATCACCCGCTCCAAACACTGCACCGATGTTACTGGATAAATCCGTTGTCTTTAATTCATCATAGAAATCCAGCAGTTCATCAGGCAAATCACCATCTCCCCATGTATAGCTGCCGATAAGGATTCTCTCAAATGAAGAAAGTTCATCCGCATAAGTATCAATCGCATCTTTTATTTCAACATTTTCCCCAAAATTTGTTAATTGTTTAGCGAGTGTCCTTGCAATGAGTTCGGTATTTCCCGTCATACTGGTATACACGATTATCGTGTTCATCCATTCACTCCTTTTAGAACCTGATGATCCTTTTCCTACTAAACTAATGATAAATTATCCTGTCAGCAATTAACTTGATTACAGTCAAGTTTTACAAAGGAGATCAAATAAGAATTTTGCTGGGCGGCATTGAAGTGATGAAAGAAGAAGTGCTAATGATGCCGTAAAAACATAGGAAGATGAACCTGAAGAAGATGAGGATTTCATTAGAATCAATAACAGCCGATTCGAATAGCAACATTATATTTTAATAGAGGAAAACAGAATTTAAAACCATGTCAGCCTGAAAAGACAGCGTTAACCAAATGTTTGGCTTCATACTTCAACTTTCCCGCAATCGCAAAATAATAAAAAAAAGAACAGCCATATTAGCTGTTCTTTCGTTTGCCCGGCGGCGTCCTACTCTCACAGGGGGAAACCCCCAACTACCATCGGCGCT
>NZ_JXIQ01000073.1 GCF_000934845.1 Mesobacillus subterraneus | reverse complement strand
GGAAAGCGAGTGTCTGGAGTGAAAATCGATTATCAGCCAAACCCAAAAAAAGACCGGGCGGTTTTTGTCCGGTTTTTCTCATGAGAATCCTGTTAATTTATCCTATGGAATCAATTTAATCCGCAGATTTCAAAGGAACAATTCTGGCAATCGACTTCTCTCTTTAAATAACTAAGGTTTTTTACGGTGAATTTTAGCTGGTCATAGGCGATGACGTCCTTTTCGCGCAAGTCCTTAAGCATTCTTTGGATCACTTCACGGGTTCCGAAGGTCAAATTGGCAAGTTCCTGGTGGGTAAGCGGTAAATCAATCAGGATTCCTTCATCTGTCATTACCCCGTAGCTGTTGCATAGCCTGATCAATATGGAGTACAATCCACCCTTTTTTCCGTTCATAATCAGGTCCTGGCATTTCATTTGCGCCTTAAGGTATCTTGTACTCAACCAATTCACTAGTGCATTCATCGCTGTTTTATCATCAAGGACGAATTCTTCGAACTGTTCTCTTTTAATCATCAGCACTTCACAGTCAGTGAGTGTTTTTGCGGAAAAATGGTATCGCGGAGTATGTTTGAACAATTCATATTCTATGATCATTTCTTCGCCGTTCAGGATTTTGAGGATGAATTCTTTGCCTTTCATGTGAACACGGCCGACTGAAACAGTTCCGCTTAAGATAATATAAACATTTTGAACATTTTCGTCCTCCTGGAAAAGGATGGTGTCTGCTTTGATTTTTTGAATTGTTTCTTTATCAATGAAGCTTTGTATCATTAAACTGTACAATGATATATTTCTGTCCATCTGGATCGTCTCCTTATATTCCTTTCTATACTTTGATTTAAGGGAATTGTGGCAGCTATGTCAATTGGGTTATAGAAATAATTGGAAATATTTTCAGCTATGTGCGACAAATATCGTTGACACGACTGCGTTCGGAGAAAATTGACGATTTTCTAAACTTTTTTCACAAATACATGCATGTATAAAAGAAGGATGATGTGGATAGGTTAATCTTGTTTAGACAAGGCTTTTTATTTGAAACAAATCTTTTTCTTTGGTATGCTAAAAGCAAGCACTATTAGAACAATTCTAATTACCTAAATTGTATGAAAGATTGTTCTAAAAGTGAAACACGATACATAGGAGGATGTTAAAATGGCATTTGAATTACCACAATTACCATACGCATACGATGCACTGGAACCACACATTGACAAGGAAACAATGAATATTCACCACACAAAGCACCACAATACGTATGTAACAAATCTTAACAACGCATTAGAAGGAAACGAAGAGCTTCTATCCAAATCTGTCGAAGAAGTTATTTCTAATCTGGATGCTGTTCCAGAGGCAGCACGCACTGCAGTTCGCAACAATGGCGGCGGACATGCGAATCACTCTCTTTTCTGGCAAGTTATCTCTCCAAATGGAGGCGGCGAGCCTACTGGAGAATTAGCGGAAGTAATTAACGCAAAGTTTGGCGGATTTGAAGGCTTCAAGGAAGAATTCTCTAAAGCTGCAACTACTCGCTTCGGTTCTGGCTGGGCTTGGCTCGTTATTCAAAATGGAGAGCTAGAAGTAATTAGCACGCCAAACCAAGACAACCCATTGATGGAAGGTAAAACTCCGATTCTTGGCTTGGATGTTTGGGAGCATGCGTATTACCTGAACTACCAAAACAGAAGACCAGAATACATTAGTGCATTCTGGAACATTGTGAACTGGGAAGAAGTCAGCAAGCGCTATGCATCTGCGAAATAATTAGGGAAATACGCGAGGGGCTGCAATAAATGCGGCCTCTTTCTTTGTTTTGTTTAGGAAATTATAAAATTATTTAGTTGTGGATAACTTTTTGTGGTTTTCTTAATCTAGCTCCAGCGCTTGTCGGGGCTATTCGTGGCGCTTGCGCTTTTCGTTCTTGTTAAAAAGTGAATAGCTCTGATTGCTTTGTTAGAAACTACCCAAGAGAAAAGGGGAGTCGATCATGAGCAAAGCAAACAAATTATTAGGAGACATTGAACTGACTAAGGATTTGGCACTCCTGTTGATGATTGGGGGGTTATACTCTTTAAGCATTGCCCTTTCCAATACGTTCGTTAACATCTATTTATGGAAGCAATCCGGCGAACTGGCCGATTTAGCACTGTATAATCTCTCGATTGTCGTTGCCCAGCCGCTCACCTTTATCCTTGCTGGGAGATGGGCAAAGAAGGTTGACAGAGTCATTGTGCTCCGCATTGGCGTCATCTTTTTAGCATTGTTTTATGTGACGGTGTTGTTTGTAGGCACAAAAGCATCCGAATTTTTATTGCTATTGGGTGTTCTTTTAGGAATCGGCTATGGTTTCTACTGGCTAGCCTACAATGTTCTCACCTTTGAAATCACCGAGCCAGAAACTCGTGATTTCTTTAATGGGTTTCTCGGAATTCTCGGATCTATTGGAGGAATGATTGGACCAGTAGCCGCTGGCTTTATCATTTCAAGACTAGAAAAGCTGACTGGTTATACGGTGGTTTTCGGGTTATCTTTAGGATTGTTTTCCATCGCTGTTTTATTGAGTTTCTTTTTGAAGCGACGCCCTGCCCACGGCAAGTACTGGTTCCGGCGGATTATTATCGAAAGGAAACATGATAAAAATTGGCGTATGGTGACAAATGCTCATTTCTTCCAGGGGCTGAGAGAAGGGGTTTTTGTATTTGTCGTTTCTGTTTTCGTATTCATCGCCACAGATAGCGAAATGGCTTTGGGTACTTACTGATTGGTTAATTCTGGGATATCATTTCTCGCTTATTATTTTGTATCCCGGACCCTAAAAAAAGAATATCGGAAACAAGCAATTCTCGTCGGCGGATTGATACTGTTTTTTGCGATTTTCCTACTTATATTTGAACTCAGCTATTCCCGGCTTCTATTATATGCTGCATTGATTGCCATCGCTTACCCTCTACTGCTTGTGCCATACTCTTCCATGACCTACGATGTAATTGGCCGCGGCTGGAAAGCGGCTGAAATGAGGGTGGAATACATTGTCGTGCGCGAATTATTTTTAAATCTTGGCAGAGCTGCTTCGATTTTGCTTTTTCTGCTGGCAATCCATCTATTCAGTGAAAAACAAGCGATTCCTTTCCTTCTGGTCCTGCTGGGAAGCGGGCATACCTTGATTTACCTCTTTATTAGGAACATCCACTTTAAAACAGCATAACTGGAAAGTCTTTTTAGCGCATAGCATGCGGATCAAGCTGCTTGCGCTTTTTTCTCTGCTGGAAAAATAATCTGCGATTGTTTAAAGATAGTAAATGCAGTTGATTTTCGTTAAAATAGAGGAAGGTCAGGAAGCTACCGACTTACAGACTGAAGAGGTGGGAGAGGTTTGAATAAACAGAAAAAAAAGAAAACGAAAGTGCCGTTCAGACTGAATATGGTGTTTTTTGCAGTATTTGTATTATTTTCGACGCTGATTTTAAGGCTGGGGATTGTGCAAATTGTGTACGGAGAGGATTTTAAAAGGGAAATCGAACGGACAGAAGATGTGACCGTAAATAACCCTGTTCCACGAGGGAAGATGTATGATCGAAATATGAAAGCAATCGTGGATAATACCCCTAGTATGGCGATTACCTATACGAAGAGCCAGAGTACAAAAACGAAAGAAATGCTTACTGTTGCTGAACGGCTTGCAAAATTAATCGTCAAGGATACGGAAGCTGATTTAAAGAAGATTGGGGAAAGAGACAAAAAAGACTACTGGATGATGAAAAATGAAGAAAGCGCCCGTGACAAAATCACCAAGGAAGAATGGCTGAAATATGATGAGAAAAAACTTGATGATAAGGCGATTTATAATATGCAGCTTGAACGGATCACGGAAGCTGAGTTGAATGAGTTTACAAAAGCGGATTTAGAGATTCTTGCTATTTTAAAAGAGATGATGAGTGGATATGCTCTGTCCCCTCAAATCATCAAAAAAGATTTAACCATTGAAGAATTTGCGATTGTAAGTGAAAATCTCGAAATGCTCCCTGGGGTTGATACAACTACAGACTGGGAACGTCAATATAGCTACGATAAAACATTAAGAACCATTCTGGGGAAAGTTAGTGATTCGGAAAAAGGTCTCCCAAAAGAAAAACTGGAATATTATCTTGCTAGAGGATACAGCAGAAATGATAGGGTAGGGTTGAGTTATATCGAGCAGCAATATGAAGATATTCTTCACGGACAGAAAGCAAAGGTAAAGAACATAACAGATAAAGGCGGCAATGTCCTTGATACTGAGGTGATATCGGAAGGACAGCGGGGGAAAGATCTCGTGTTGACAATTGACATGGATCTTCAGCTTGCAGTGGATAAAATTATCGAAGAGGAATTATTAAAGGCGAAACAAACATCCGGAACTGGGCTCCTTGATAGGGCATTTGCCGTGTTGATGGACCCAAGTACGGGAGAAGTTTTGACACTGGCAGGAAAACAACTTGTCAAGGATGAAGCTACAGGCAAGAACGTTTTACAGGATTTTGCGAGTGGCAATTTCACGACTTCCTATAATGTCGGGTCTGCAGTAAAAGGTGCCACGATTTTAACGGGTTTTAGCACAGGAGCAATTAGCCCGGGAACAGAGTTTTTAGACACTCCGATAAAAATAAAAGGAACCAATCCAAAGAAATCATGGAAAGCAGGATTAGGTTACCTGGATGATCGCGATGCATTAAAGGTGTCGTCAAATGTATATATGTTCAGGACTGCCATCAATATTGGCAAAGGAAATTATCAGTATGATCAGCCGTTGGATATTGATCCGCAGGCTTTTGAGACAATGCGGAATCACTTCAGCCAATTTGGGCTTGGGGTCAGAACGGGAATCGACCTCCCGAATGAGATGGTCGGTTTTAAAGGAACAGCGAAACAGCCTGGTCTCCTGCTCGACTTTGCGATCGGACAATATGACACGTATACTCCTCTTCAATTGGCACAATATGTGTCCACAATTGCAAACGGTGGCAACAGACTTCAGCCGAGGATAGTCAAGGAAATCAGAGAACCAGTCATGAAAAATGATGAAGTTGGTCCTGTCGTGAATGAATTTGAGCCTGTCGTCTTGAATAAGGTTGATGCCAAGCCAGAATGGTTCGACAGAGTTCAGGAAGGCTTCAGGAGAGTTGCGCAGGAACCGGGGGGGACAGCTTATGGAACATTTATTTCTGCCGATTATAGACCAGCTGCAAAAACCGGGACAGCACAGGCATTTTATGACGGACCAAAAAGGAAAAATTATGATAAAACCCCAGAAGTTATGAATTTAAGCCTTGTTGCCTATGCACCATACGATAATCCAGAGATTGCCGTAGCCGTAGTGGTCCCGTGGGCGTATGAAGGGGATACAGGTCATCACGCTAATAATGATATCGGCAGAAGAATCCTCGATACGTATTTTGAATTGAAAAAGAAACGCAGTGAAGGCAATTTAAACCCGGCACAGTCCTCTCAGGAAGGCGAGAACGGAACGGGTGCAGAGCAGCCATAAAGAGATAAAGAGGAAGATAAACCAATCAACTTCTTAACTGTCTATAATAGGCAGTTTTTTTTATTGGGCTATGGGTATACTTTTAAAATAAATAAGGATAAAATATCTTCGAGAAACAAACAGTTTCTATCTATTCCTTGTTTCGACAGATTTACACATAATTCAACTAAATTTACAAAACCTTTACATTAGGTTAAAACAATGTTAAAAGTAAAGCTGTATTGTTACTCTTGTAGGACGTACCAACCATAACTCGTAGGGGGAATTAGAAATGAAGAATGCGAAAAAAATCAGCCTGCTGTTAATCTTAGCAGCTTTAATGGTGTTTTCTGCAGCATGTGGCGGAACGAGCAATACTGCTGATCCAGGAACGAATGGTTCTAGTAACACTGATACCAATGGAACTGCAACAGAAAAACTTTCAGGCTCGTTGGTAATTTCAGGTTCATCTGCAATGCAACCGCTAGTTGCAGCTGCTGCTGAAGAATTCATGGCTAAAAATCCAGATGTTGATGTTCAGGTAAATGCTGGCGGATCTGGTACTGGTCTTTCCCAAGTTGCTGAAGGTTCTGTCGATATTGGTAATTCCGATGTTTTCGCAGAGGAAAAGGAAGGAATTCCAGCCGATGAGCTAGTTGATCACAAAGTAGCTGTTGTTGGAATGGCTGCAGCTGTAAACCCAAATGTTGGAATCAATGATATCTCAAAAGAAGACCTAATCAAAGTGTTTACTGGCGAAATCACGAACTGGAAAGATCTTGGCGGAAAAGACCAAAAGATCGTCCTTGTAAACCGCCCGGATTCTTCTGGTACACGTGCTACTTTCGTGAAATATGCTCTTGATGATAAGACACCTGCTGAAGGAGTCACCGAAGATTCTTCAAACACAGTGAAAAAAATCATTAGCGAAACGGAAGGCGCAATTGGCTATCTTGCTTTCTCTTACTTCACTGATGATTCCGTAACACCACTCTCTGTAGATGGCGTTGAGCCTACTGACGAAAACGTCCAAAAAGGTAAATTTCCAATTTGGGCATATCAACACTCTTACACAAAAGGAGAGCCTAATGCTCTTGCTAAAGCTTTCATTGACTATATGATGAGCGATGAAATCCAAACAACTTTAGTGAAAGATCAAGGGTATATCCCAGGTTCAAAAATGGAAGTTGAACGTGATGCACAAGGAAATATGAAGTAATCACCTAACAAACTATATTCTTTAGGGTAAGTGCCTGTCGGCACTTACCCTCTTATAACGTATACGGGAGTGTCAAAATTTATGGAAAAATCGGTTCCAGCTAAAGAAAGACTGATAAAGTCCAAAAACAGCAGGATGAATGGGGAAGCAAGAGGAAGAATGCTCGTAACGGCCAGTGCGCTCATTATGATTTTCGCCACCGTTGCGATTACTATTTTTCTGGGGTCAAAAGGCTTACAGACATTTACAAAAAACGGCATTAGTCCAATTGAGTTTATAACCAGTACAAAATGGGATCCGACAAATGCTGAGAGTCCGCTATATGGTGCGTTTCCTTTTATTTTTGGCTCGTTTGCTGTCACCTTCCTTTCTGCATTGGTAGCTGCACCGCTCGGCATTGGCGGGGCGATATTCATGACCGAAATAGCACCTTCCTGGGGTCGGAAAGTGCTTCAGCCGGTCATAGAACTACTTGTCGGAATTCCTTCCGTTGTTTATGGATTCATAGGGCTTAGTGTGCTTGTGCCTTTTATTAGGGAAAATGTCGGAGGGCTAGGATTCAGCCTTTTGACAGGAACCATTGTTTTATCAATCATGATCCTACCTACTGTGACTTCGATTGCAACGGACGCGATGGCTTCCTTGCCAACAGCATTAAGAGAAGGTTCGCTTGCACTCGGAGCAACACGGTGGCAGACAATCCGCAAAGTGCTTATTCCCGCAGCATCTCCCACCCTTCTTACGGCGGTTGTGCTCGGAATGGCTCGTGCATTTGGGGAGGCTCTCGCGGTGCAGATGGTTATTGGGAATGTTCGTACCCTGCCGTCCAGTATCATCGATGCCTCTGCAACTTTGACAACGATTATAACTTTGAACATGGGCCACACAACTTATGGGAGTATAGAAAATAATACTCTATGGTCAATGGGGCTCCTCCTGTTGATTATGTCATTTGCTTTTATTCTCGTTATTCGGTATTTGTCTGCAAGGAGGAAAATATAAATGAACAGCAAGACAGCGGACAGAATTGCAACAGCAATCTTTGGTTTAATTGCTTTTATCATTGTCGCGATTTTAATTGGGTTGTTTGCCTATATTCTTGGCAATGGCCTTAAACATATTAGTATTGAGTTTTTAACAACTCCTTCAAGTAATGTCCTTGGCGGCAGCGGAATCAGGGACCAGTTATTTAATTCATTTTATATTCTATTCCTTACTATGGTGATCGCTGTTCCTCTTGGTGTGGGAGGCGGTATCTATATGGCGGAATATGCGCGGCCCGGGAAAATAACTAATTTAATTCGTTCTTTTATTGAAGTTCTTGCATCTTTGCCATCCATTGTAATAGGTATGTTCGGTTTGTTGATGTTTGTCAATCTCACTGGTTGGGGATATACCATCATAGGAGGGGCACTGGCCCTTACGATCTTTAACCTGCCTGTGATTGTACGAGTAACGGAGGATGCGTTCAATTCTATTCAAGGTGATCAAAAAGAAGCGAGCCTTTCTCTCGGTGTCACCCATTGGCATACGATTAAACATGTCCTTCTTCCTAGTGCATTCCCTTCTATTCTGACAGGTGTAATTCTTGCATCTGGCCGGGTGTTTGGAGAGGCAGCTGCCCTATTATTCACTGCAGGCTTATCTACCCCGAGGCTTGACTATGGAAACTGGAATCCATTTTCTGATAGGTCGCCATTAAATATTTTTCGTCCGGCAGAAACGTTAGCTGTCCATATTTGGTCTGTTAACACACAGGGAATTATTCCCGATGTTGTTGAAAAATCTGCTGGTGCGTCTGCTGTCCTTATCATAGCAGTCCTTATATTCAACTTATCCGCAAGATGGATCGGCAGCAAAATCCACAAAAAAATTACGGCAACTAAATAAAGGGGTGAAGTTGTTATGGCTACAACTCTGAAAGAAAAAAGCAACTCGCAAATAATGGATGAAAATAGGCGAAACGATATTGTTTTGGAAGTAAAGGACCTAAGTATTTATTATGGGGACAATCGCGCAGTAAATGGAATTTCTCTGGATATTGAAAAAAATGCGGTGACGGCTTTAATTGGCCCGTCAGGTTGCGGTAAGTCGACGTTTCTGCGGTCGATAAACAGAATGAACGATTTGATTCCTAGTGCAAGGGCAGAGGGAGAAATTAATTATGAGGGAATCAATCTTCTTGGAGATAATATTGATGTAGTTGCATTGAGAAAGGAAATAGGGATGGTTTTCCAAAAACCAAATCCCTTTCCTAAATCCATTTATGAAAATATAAGCTACGCTCTAAAGTTTGCGGGCATTCACAAAAAGAGCGTGCTAAATGAAAAAGTAGAGGAAAGTCTTACAAAGGCAGCTCTTTGGGAGGAAGTGAAAGATCGTCTTCATACCTCAGCTCTGTCTCTATCGGGAGGTCAGCAGCAGCGCTTGTGTATAGCGCGTACGGTTGCGATGGAACCGACAGTCCTACTATTGGATGAACCTTCCTCAGCATTGGACCCAATTTCAAACGCGAAAGTGGAAGAGCTTGTTGTAGAGCTGAAAAACGATTATTCTATTATTATTGTCACACATAATATGCAGCAGGCTTCGCGAATTTCAGATAAAACAGCATTTTTCCTAAATGGAGATCTAATTGAGTTTGACAGGACAGAAAAAATCTTCACGAATCCTAGTGTTAAGAAAACAGAAGAGTATATTTCCGGACGGTTTGGATAAGGGGGAGCAATGTGTCTACTTTAACAACAACAGAACGAGTTTTTGATGTGAAGGATTTAAACCTTTGGTATGGTGATAATTTAGCATTAAAAAGTATCAATTTTCCGATTCATTATAACGAAGTAACCGCAATTATCGGACCATCGGGCTGTGGAAAATCAACATTTATTAAAACGCTCAACCTGATGATAAATATGATACCGGGTGTGAAAATGTCAGGTGAAATCAATTACCGAGGAAAAAATATTTTAAGCGATAAGGTGGACCTAGTTGAACTAAGAAAGAATGTAGGGATGGTGTTTCAGAAAGGAAACCCTTTTCCACAGTCGATATATGATAATGTTGCGTATGGACCAAGGATACATGGCTTGAAAAAAAAGCAGGAACTTGATGAAATAATCGAGAAATCATTAATAGACGTTGCTCTTTGGGATGAGGTCAAGGACAGGCTAAATGCTCCTGCAATGGGATTATCAGGAGGCCAGCAACAGCGCTTGTGCATTGCAAGAGCCCTGACAACTAAGCCTGAAGTTCTTCTTATGGATGAACCAACTTCTGCGCTTGATCCTATTTCTACATCTAAAATCGAAGAACTCATATTTGAGCTGAAAGAAAAATATACTATAGTTATCGTCACTCATAATATGCAACAGGCTTCAAGAGTATCTGATAAGACAGCATTCTTTTTAATGGGAGAACTAATAGAACTTGATGACACGACAAAAGTATTTTCTCAACCGTATGATCAAAGAACAGAAGACTATATTTCGGGTCGATTCGGATAATAAGAAGGGGTGGAAAGATGGTAACAAGAACATTTTTTGATAATAATTTGAAAGAATTGAAAGAAAAAGTCCTTCACATGGGGGATGAGGCAAAGAAGGCTGTGATCCTTTCGATGGAATCGCTTGTAGAGCAGGATAGTGACAAGGCACAAGCTGTCATTGCCGGAGATAATAAAATCGATCATATGGATGAAGAAATTAATGAACAGGCAATTTTGCTAATCGCAAAAGAAGCGCCAGTAGCAACGGATTTGCGAAAAATCATTGCTGCCCTGCGAGTCTCATCTGAAATTGAACGAATTGCCGATATGGCAGTAAATATTGCTAAGTCAACTCTCCACATCGGAGGGGAAAAGTATATTAAAGAGATTATTGAAATCCCGAAAATGCTGGAAATCAGCCTTGAAATGCTAACGGATTCCCTTACCTCCTTTTATGCGGAAGATGCACACTTGGCTAAAAAGTGTGCACAAAGGGATGATGAAGTCGATGAAATGTATGGACGTCTGATCAAAGAATTGATGGGCTACATCCCTCAAAAGCCTACAGCAACAAATCAGATAACCCAGTTGGCATTTGTATGCCGATATATTGAGCGAATAGGAGACCATACGACCAATATTGCAGAAAACGTTATTTATCTTGTTACTGGAAAAAATTATGATTTAAACGCCTAATGTGGCCTTGAATCCCATCCTGGTTCTGTCGTTTTGGAATCAGGATGGGATTTATTTTGTTTTTTACTTGATTAAAGTGATGAAACTTATTAAAGGTTAAATTTTTGTAATTTTTTTGTGCATCTACTGACAGCTTTTAGATAATACCCTACTATTTATCATAGGCAATAAATACTCGTATCGAAGGTGAAGACGATGAAGGATTTTTTAAAGAAATTAGGAAAGTGGAAGGAAGGGATTTCAAAAAGGCTAATTAGAAAAAGATTTTTTTCTGAAATGATTAAATGGAAGGACATCCCGATCAGAAGGAAGCTATTTTTATCTTTAGGCTTCAATTCGATGCTATTTTTATTACTGACAGCTTTTACGATTTTTTTGTTCCAAAATATTCGAACAGACATTCAACATGTAAATGAAAAGGGGGAACAGGCTGTTGCGGTTTCCGAAATTGGTTCTTTGATTCGCTCTAAAGATATTCGAATTGCCGATTATATTACTTTTTTGCGTGATGAGGACGTAAAAGGATACCGAAAAGTCAGAAATGAATTAAATCAAAAGACTCAGATTTTGAAGGACCAGGTAACAGAGCAGAGAATCGAAAAAATGATTTCCGATGTTCAAAAAAACAACTCGGAAATCGACCGTCTGTTCATCAATAAAGTTGCGCCATCAGTAGTTAGGCTTGACAAAGAAATATACACGGAAGCGAGAGCGGACATTTCGGAATTAAGGGATCGCAATGTCAAAATACTTTCCGAAATGGAAAATATTTTTAAGAATGAGAGACAAAGTACGACTGACAGCATGTCGGATGGCATGAGAATATTCCTGTATTTGATTAGTCTTTCGGCGTTGATCGGTACGATCGTTAGTGCAACAATAGTATTCTTTGTAGCGAATTCATTGAATTATACCTTAAAAGAGCTAGCTGAAAAAACAAAATTAGTCGCTAAGGGAAAGCTTGGCAAGGGTGAAATAACGTATCAAGGTAAGGATGAAATGGGACAGCTTGCAGGGTCAGTCAACTTCATGATGACAAACTTGACAGATATGGTTTCTGGCATACGGTCCGTTTCTTATTCAATGGAAGAAGACAGCAGATTACTAAGGAATTATTGTTATAATATAAAACTTTCCAGTAGTCAAATATCTGCGACAATGTCTGAATTATCTGCAGGGGCACAAGAACAATCTGCAGCCACTCAAGAACTTTTAGGAAAGTATGACCTATTCAGTGAACAAATCGAATCCTCTGCGGTAAGAGGGAATGAGCTGAAACATTTATCGATGAATGTAAAGCAGCTAACCCATTCAGGTTACGAAAGTATGCAAGAGTCTGTAGACTATATCGAGCTTGTCTGGAGAATGGTAAAAAATACATATGATGAAGTGAAAGAGATGGAGCGTCAAACTCAGAACATTAGCCAGCTGACAGAGGTGATTCAATCGATTGCCGCACAGACACATATACTAGCACTTAATGCAGCGATAGAAGCCGCAAGAGCAGGGGAAGCCGGCAAGGGCTTTATGGTGGTAGCCAACGAAGTAAGAAAGCTTGCAAATGGCGTAGAACAGTCATTACAAGAGATAAATGTAATTGTCTCTTCTGTTCAAACCGTATCAAAGAATGTAAAAGAATCTCTCGAACACGGGTATCAAAAATTGGAGGAGGGTCAAAAGAAAATTCACCAAACAGGAAAAGGGTTAACAGAAATTAAGACAGAGGTAGATAAAATTTCTGGTGCGATTGAGGAAATTTCCAACAAGCTGGATGATGTCGGTAAGACGAATTTCAATGTTAGAGAATCGCTCTCGGCGATTGCCGGAAATTCCAATCAGGTTACTGCAGCAACCATGGATAACTTTTCTTCCAGTCAAATGCAGGATGCAGAGATTGAAGGGATTTTTGAAAAGTCAGATCATATTGCAAGACAATCGAAAGATCTTGCCTCTTTAGTTGGAAAATTTGAGATTGAAGGAAGTCCTGTGCCAAATCCAGCCATAGAGGCACAGTGATTGAACTGTTTGAAAATGCAAAAAGAAAAGAGAGCAGGAGAGATAAATTAAATTCCTGCTCTTTTTTCAGTAAACATTAGTTAACGCATAATAGGACAAACAATAAAAAAATTGATATAATCAAGTGAAAAGTGACTTGGAGGTTTCTGCACTTTGAGTGAAAAATTGGAACAAATAATCATCGATGTCCTGGTAGAGAAATTATCTCCGTATTTAATCATTTTGTTTGGTTCGACTGTTAATGGATATACCCATAGTGACAGTGACATTGATATCGCTTTTTTAAACGATCGGAAAAACTTCGATAAATACGAATTATTCATGATTGCTCAGGAGCTGGCAGCAAAACTGAATCGAGACATCGATCTTATAGACCTGAACCAGTCAAGTACGGTTTTTCAAGCGCAAATTATCCAAACTGGAAAAGCGATATATTGTACGGATAAACAAAAAAAGGCGAACTTTGAACTAAAAGCTTTCAAGATGTACGCAAAGCTTAATGAGGAGCGTTCCGTAATCTTAAAGAAAATTTACGAAAGCGGGTCCATATATGAAAAATGACGTCATTTTTAACAAAATAAGCATCATTGAACGCTGCATAAAGCGAATTCACGAGGAGTATGATAACAATCCTAAACATTTAGAGAACTTTACGAAGCAGGATTCCATCATTTTAAATCTGCAGCGAGCTTGTGAAGCAAGTATCGATTTGGCTATGCATATCATTGCTGATAAAAAACTCGGACTCCCGCAAAACAGCCGGGATGCTTTCTCCATCTTAGAAACAGAAGGGATCCTCTCCTCTTCCCTATCAGATAAAATGAAGGCAATGGTAGGATTTCGAAATATAGCGGTTCATGATTATCAAGAGATCAACTTAGTGATCCTGCAAAAAATAATCGAGGATCACTTGGTAGATTTTTTTCAATTTACAAAGACCATTCTTTTATATTAACGATATAAAAGAATGTCTACTAATTTCATTAGGTAATAATTTTAGCGATTTGGTTAAAGTCCATCGAATTTGTCAAGACGTAGCTACCTATTTGGATTTTCGTGTGGAAATTATTGTCAATCAAATAGCGTTCGAATGCAGCTGCGTCAGCAATAATTCCATTGCTCTGAAGCATGGCGGCTACATCTTTAGGCGTCATTCCGGAAACAATAATGAGTGTGAATTTTTTTTCGCTTTCAGCTTTTTCCTGTTCTTTCTGGAGAGTGGATCCAGGGGCTTTCGTGCCAGCGGTAGCAGAAGGCTGTTCCTTTTTTACGGGATCCTCTTTGGCAGTCAGCTTGGAAAACTCACTGCTGCTAATCACATGATAGCCATTATCTTCAAGATGCCGTTTCGCGTCTGAAAGAGTCAGCTTTCTTCCTGACTCTTTTTCAGCGATGACGCTGTTGCCGGCCCATATGAAAACAGCTGCCAAAAGCAGTCCTAATGCAAATGCTTGCGCTGATCGTCTATTCATATGATCTGTCCTTTATCAACGAATTCATTAATGATCTCCTGAACTTCATGAGTTGAAAGCGATGATTGCTTTGCGATCTGCTTCAGCTGCATCCCCTGTTGGGCAAGCGCCCATACTTGGTTTTTGATAATCTCGTGTATTTGCTTTTTTTCAACAGATGTAGATGATTGTTTGTCAACGCCTACGAGCAATTCTTCCTCCAGTATCTTTAGTTTTTTCTTAATCTGGTAAAGGTCCTGAATTTGTTGAATTGTCAGCTGGTCGATCTCCTCACGCAATTCCTTATATGGATCTTTCATAAAGAAAGAAAAAGTGAAAAGAAGCGCAGCCAGGACAACAAGGCTAATGATCATATAGCCCATCTATTATTCCTCCCGAGCTGGTATTTGAACAGATAGTATAAGTCTACCATTCCATATGCGAAAATTCGATTAAAAAATTTTTCCGTGAAAAAAAGATAAATTTGTCTTATCATGAGTTCCATTAGTTTGTAAGTACTGTCGAACCACCACCAAATTTGCACTTTCAAAAAATTACAAAAAAAAAATAGACGTTTCTGTCAAGTGGACTCAATACTAGGCAATTTCCGACAATTTCCGTTCATTGTAGCTGTCATGAGAACATGCTAACATTAATTATATAAATTCCGTCTTCCCAATCGTGCAAGCAGCAACAGCAAATTTCAAAGTAAAAGCGGGCAATCGAACCATCACCGAAGGAGGGAATTGAATGAAGATGAATGCTTATCTCCAAATGGACAATGAAGTGGAATTTGAACCAGTTAGGAAACCTTGGATTTTCAATCCTGGTATATGGGTAGATGGAAAAGTTTTCTGGTTAGGAAATAGAACGGAAAAACTTTTGCCCCAGGAAGAATTGTCGGTAAAAATCAAACAAGCTAATGTTCATTCGAGAATTGAATTTTTTGACATTTATGTAACGAATCATTCAAAAAATCAAAAAAAAGCGAAGTTGATTCTGATGCAGCTATTTGCTGATGGTGCCAAGGAACAATTCAGTTTTGTGTCGCCAAATGAAACTGCCATTTATCATTTTGTTGATAAAAAAATCTATCTTGTCAACGGACTAAATAACAACAGTTTAATGAAGCAATGTACCGTTCAGCCAATTTGGAATGTAAGCACGGAACGTCTATGGAATTCCATAGACACAGGGAGGCTAAGTTACCAGCCAATGGCGAAAGGAGCAGCAGCCAGCCTATTCTCGCTCGATTTAACAATGTACCCAAGGGAAACCCGAAAAAGCAGCTGTTGGATCATTGAAGGAACGGAAAAAAATGCTGTAGAATATTTGAATAAGCTCCTTTTAAAAAACACACTAGCAATTCCCGATGAAAAGTGATACTATAGGTAAGTCGTATGCACGAACCTAGCTTGAATAGTTTGGAGGGAAAATACATGCGTGTAAACATTACATTAGCTTGCACAGAATGCGGAGAGCGCAACTATATTTCTAAAAAAAATAAGCGTAACAACCCAGATCGTCTTGAGCTTAAGAAATACTGCTCTAGAGATAAGCGCGCGACAGTCCATCGCGAAACAAAATAAGCAGCGGGAATTTTCCCGGCTGCTTTTTTTGTTGTTTTGAATTGTCGAGTGTTGCTGCATATAGGGATCCTTTCATATAAATCTTGTAAAAGCAGATAAAAATCAAAACTTCTCCACTGGGGTTTTGAATGGTATGGTTAATACATAATGAACAAAAAAATAGCGAATATTGTCTGGGGGAAAAAGGCATGGATGCCAAAAAAAATCTTAGAAAGTCGATAATGGAAAAACTTTCAGAACTAAAACGGCCAGAATACGAGAATCAATCCTATCAGATTGCCCAACAGCTATTTCAGTCTAAAGAGTGGCTGTCAGCTAACACAGTGGCCATCACTGTGTCGAAGCCGCCAGAAGTGGATACTTTTCAAATCATCAGAAAGGGATGGGAGCAAGACAAAAGAATCGTCGTCCCGAAATGCGAACCTGAAGCACGGGGTCTTGATTTCCGGGAAGTGAAGCGTTTCTCCCAGCTTGAAACAGTTTTTTATGGACTGCTGGAGCCAATTGTTGCCGAGACAGCTTCAGTAGGTCGTGAGGAAATTGATTTGGTGGTAGTTCCGGGACTTGCGTTTTCATCCAGCGGGTATAGACTTGGATTTGGAGGAGGCTATTATGACCGATTTCTGTATAACTACCAGGGAATGACTGTTTCCTTAGCTTTCACAGAGCAACTCGTTGCTGAAGTTCCTGTAGAAAACCATGATATTCCCGTACAGAAAATTATCCATAGCAAAGGGGTACTTACAATTGGAGATTGACCAGGTGTTCATCATTGGGTTTATCGCTGTAGTTGCTTCCGTCTCTGCCTATTTTCAGCTGCTTAAACCATCTGGAGCTATTGCGGCTTTTTTGACGGGCGTTTTTATTTGGGCGGGATTTGGAATCAAGGGATTGATCCTATTGGGAGTTTTCTTCCTTACTTCCAGCCTGCTGTCCAAATATAAAAGTCATCGCAAGCAACAGCTCAGTGAATTACATCAAAAGGGAGCTGCAAGAGATTGGGCACAGGTGGCAGCGAATGGTGGTACCGCAGCACTCGCTGGTATAGGGAATTTCCTTTTACCTGACCCCATCTGGACCATTGTCCTGGCAAGCTCCCTTGCAAGTGCCAATGGAGATACATGGGCTTCGGAGCTAGGCGTTTTAAGCAAAGTCCAGCCATTATCGGTCAAATCCTTTAAAAGAGTGCCAACAGGAACTTCAGGTGCGATTTCTGCTGTTGGAACGGCTGCAGCAGCGGTGGGATCCTTGTTGATTGCTCTCACTGCAGCTTCCTTGTTTCCGTTAGGGCCGGGCTGGACAGGGATCATTTTTCTTTTAGGTGTGGTTGGAACGATGATCGATACCTTTCTTGGAGCCTATCTTCAGGCGGAATTTGCCTGCGTTACTTGCAATCGGCTGACTGAAAAAACAATCCATTGTTCTTTGCCAACCCGTCATGTTTCTGGGATAGTAAAGCTTGATAATGATGCTGTTAATTTTCTTTCCTGTTTTACAGCAGCATTGGCGGGAATAGTATTATACATCATTTTCTAAGTACGGCTAAAAAAACCGGATGGAATGGGAATATACTGTTAATAATGATAACCTGTGTACTATGTTAACATCATGATATATTCATTGTGAAATATTGTACAATTCATTAAAAATGAGGAGGAAATACGAATGAACAATCGTGTAAATCGTGTTGTACTGGTTGGAACCGGCTTAGTTGGATCAAGCTATGCATTTGCGATGGTCAACCAGGGTGTCACTGCGGAATTAGTTCTTGTCGATCTGAATAAGGAAAAATCCGAAGGGGACGCCATGGATTTAAATCACGGAATGGCGTTCGCCCCTTCACAGACGAAAATATGGTTTGGTTCATATGCTGACTGCCAGGATGCAGACCTGGTTGTACTTTGCGCCGGTGCAAACCAAAAGCCCGGCGAAACAAGACTGGATCTGGTGGAGAAAAACACGAAGATATTTAAAAGTATTGTAGAGGAAATTATGTCCAGCGGTTTTGACGGAATTTTTCTTGTTGCGACCAACCCAGTTGATATCCTTTCCTATGCTGTCTGGAAATTCTCAGGACTTCCAAAAGAGCGGGTAATTGGTTCTGGGACCATCCTTGATACAGCCAGATTCAGATTTTTGCTTGGGGACTATTTTAAGGTAGATTCGCGTAATGTCCATGCTTATATCATCGGCGAACACGGAGATACCGAACTGCCTGTGTGGAGTCATGCGGATATTGGCGGCAAGTCCATCGCCAAAATGATCAATCAGAAACAGTACAGTCATGATGACTTGGAGGAAATCTTCACGAATGTACGGGATGCCGCCTATCATATCATCAAGCGCAAAGGGGCAACTTATTATGGAATCGCGATGGGTCTTGTCCGCTTGACGAAGGCCATCCTGCAGGATGAGAACTCTATTTTGACAGTTTCCGCCCATTTGAATGGCGAATACGGACATGATGATATCTACATTGGAGTTCCTGCAATTGTCAATCGTAATGGAATCCGGGAGATCGTGGAATTATCGCTGGAAAAAGAGGAACAGCAAAAATTTGATCATTCAGTAGAGGTTTTGAGAAAGGTCATGGACCCTGTGCTGAAAGCTTAAGGAAAGGGCTGTCTACTATGCAGCCCTTTTCTTTTATTTAAAATATCTATCTTTTTTGGAATGAAAGGATAAAAAAGTGCTATTGTTCTTAAAATAAAGGGGGAGGGATCAATATGGTAAGAAAAGTGATTTCGATTTTTATGCTTGGTCTGGCAGGATACCTTGTATTCGAGAGTCGATACAGGGTAATGAATATGCTTCTGAGAAGCCGGCTTTTGCGCCGGGTGGCAGTTGGTTCAATCATGGGGCTACCGGGCATCAGAAACAAAATGATGAATTCTTTATTTTCAGGACATTCGGAGTTCCAGTAAAAAGACCTCATAAGGTCTTTTTTTCTGTTATTACTGCCTCTTTCTACCTGGCAGGGAGGTTTTAGTTTATAATATTTTGGAGAGAAAAAAACAGAATCCTACATAGTGGGTGGATCTGGGAGGGAAAGCAGGGGAGAAATTGGCTTTTTTAGAAGAGTATTTGTTTTGGAAATTGGCAAAATTCCTGGTTGGAAAGCAGGAGTACCGTATTCTTCACGTATCCGAGGATCAACGGGAATTGTGGCTGGAAAAGACCGAAAACAAGCAAACGCAGGTTGTTCGCCTGCTACAATATAATCTGGAATGGAGCAACTGGATTCAGCGCGACATTGTCTTGCTTGCTGATAATGGAGAAAAAATTCGCAGGAAGTTGGCAAAACGAGAATTAACAATCTTAAACGTTTATTTTAGTGCCTATCCACCTGTGGACGATTATGAATTTCGACTTGCCAAGCCATATCTTTCTGTAAATGGAAAGGTAACGGTGGATTCCGTTTTAATAGAAAGGTCCAATGCAATGGAAGCTTTCGAGAAACTCGGGAGCAGATACGATCTTCCATTGCGAATGGATTTTTCCAAAGAGTATTCTGAAGAGGATATCGAGACGATTAAAAAAAACACCATACAAATTGCAGCAGATAGGGAAAAAGCAGAACAATCAGTCTTTCAATATGGGAAACCTTTTTTCACTTATGTATTCATTGCGATCCAGATAGGGATGTTTCTGATCTTAGAGGCAGCGGGAGGGAGCACGGATACTTCCACCCTGATTAAGTTTGGCGCGAAATTCAATCCGCTAATCCTTGAGGGTGAATGGTGGCGCTTTTTCACGCCAGTGATCATTCATATCGGTCTGCTTCATTTGTTTATGAATACCCTGGCTTTATATTATTTAGGAACAATGGTTGAACGACTATACGGGAATGGCCGCTTTTTCGTTATTTATATTTTAGCAGGTTTCAGTGGAGTGCTGGCTAGTTTTATTTCCAGCCCGAATCTTTCGGCTGGTGCTAGCGGTGCGATTTTTGGCTGTTTTGGAGCTTTGCTGTACTTTGGTGTAGCAAAACCAAAGTTGTTTTGGCGAACTCTCGGTCTGAATACCCTTGTTGTACTCGGAATTAATCTCGCATTTGGATTTACGGTTCCGGGAATCGATAATGCTGGCCACTTAGGAGGACTGGTTGGAGGATTTGCAGCAGCAGGGATCCTCCATCTCCCAAAGAAAAGACGCATTCCACTGCAAATTTTCTTCCTGGCAGGGACGATCGTGATAATCTTTTTTTCTTTACAATATGGTTTTAGCGACAAAGCGGCTAGGGTCGATGAACGGTCGATCTTGGTGCTTGCAGAGCAGCAGGTTAACGACGAGAAATATCAACAGGCAAATGATCTGCTAACCGAGTTTGGCAAATCAGAACCACTCTCATCAGAATCGTTGTTCATGCTTTCTTTTACAGAAATTAAGCTGGAGAGGCTGGAAGAGGCGAAAACCAATCTCCTTAAAGTGATTGAAATGGAACCGGAGTTTCATGAAGCGTACTATAATCTTGCCTTGATCTTTTTACAAGAAAACAATCTGGATCAGGCCATTATCTATGCAAAAAAGGCTGTTGAGCTGAATCCGGAAAAAGAAAGCTATAAAAAGATACTTGAACAGATTGCGAATCTTAAAGACGCTGCTTGAGAATAATGCTTTCCCTAGTACTTGTCTGCGTGACAACCAGCAGATGGCTTTTATCTTTGGCAATCAAAATCAAAGGCATGGTACTGCCAATTGGGTCAATGGTAGTGCCATCGCTTTTTTTTATGCCCAGATAATAATACTTATACAATCCTTCCCATAACTTTCCTAGTATATTTGCTGTTTCCTGCTTTGTAAACCCAGTGAAAGGCTGATCTTCATATCTCCTGATTGTGTCGAGTGGGATAGAAAGATAATCAGACACTTTGAACCTGAAGGTGTTTTCTGCATGTTTTAAACTTAGCTCAAGTCTGTTTCTTACACTTTGGTCAAGTACTTTTTTCCACTCCTTTTCCTGATTGCTTTTGGCTATGGTGAAGGATTGGAGCGGGCTGAACGGAGAGTCGATTACATAGATCATATCATCCGACATTCTTTGGGCACTCGTGATCCTGTTCCCGTCACCATGCAGCTCAGCATAATGAAAGGAAATCGCGTCATATCTGGCGCTTTCTCGATAAGAGATCCGTTCTTCCTGCGATAAATCTGCAGTATCCTGCTCCCATTTGGCGAACTTCTTTTGTAAAACCCCATTTACGAACAAAAGTCCCATATCCTGCCGAAGATAAGCCTCTCGGTCCAAGCTTGAATGAACTCGCCAATCAACTTGATGCTGATTGTTCTTTTTATCTTGAAAAAGTGATAAAGACGTACTAGCACTTTTAAATTTCACTGCATCATTCAATGGAAAAAACGTGATTGTTTCGACTGAAGGGTTGCCGTTCTGGAATTGGATCATGATTGCAGAGATAGCAATTGCCAAGGCACTAACCGCTAATAACGATAACTTTTTCATCCTGCTCATCCTTTTTCCGATAATAGGTATGTCGGTATATTCACTATATGATCCTTGTCCTGATAACATGCCTTTAAGTATGTTTGTTGATTGTTTTGGCTAAGATGAAAAAAGGAATTAACAGGAAAATTATGGTCGTTGGGAATGAGAGGTGTTAGGAAAACAAATGGCAGATAAAAAGCGTCAGCTTGTCCATACAAATTTAAAAGAAAATATTGCTTACTTAAAAGAAGAATTAGGTATTGGCAAAAGTTTTGACGTGATCCAGCTTGATGTCGAATACGCCGGCAGAGAGATGGCACTCTTCCTTGTAGACGGATTAGTCAAGGACGATATCATGCTTCATATTATGAAGTTACTGGCAAAGCTTGAGCCTGGGGCCCTTGAAGTCGACACATTAAAAAAACTGGTAAAGACCTATATTCCATATGTAGAGGTAGAGACGACAGACAACCTCGATAAAGTTGTTGATATGGTACTGGCAGGACCGACTGCTTTAGCAGTAGATGGCCTAACAGAAATCATCCTGATCGATGCGAGGACATATCCTGTGCGTGGGCCACAGGAGCCGGATACAGAAAGGGTAGTTCGTGGATCAAGGGACGGCTTCGTGGAGACTCTGGTCTTTAACACCTCGCTAACGAGAAGGAGAATCCGCGACCGCACTTTGAGAATGGAATATATGCAGGTCGGCAGAAGATCTCAAACGGATATAGTTATTTGTTATATTGAGGATATTGCTGATCCGGAAATGGTTGGGAAAGTAAAAGACTCCATTAGCAAGATTGATACAGACGGGCTGCCAATGGCCGAGAAAACAATCGAGGAATTTATCTCGGGGCGGCATTGGAATCCGTTTCCGACGGTAAGATATACAGAGCGTCCGGATACGGCAGCTACTCATTTATACGAAGGCCATGTATGCATCTTCGTCGATGGTTCCCCAAGCGTTCTGATTACACCAACAACATTCTGGCACCATCTGCAGCATGCGGAGGAGTACCGCAATAAGCCGCTTGTAGGGGCTTATTTGAGGATCGTCCGCTACGTGGCAGTGTGGTCTTCTCTATTTCTGCTGCCGTTATGGTATTTGTTCGCCGTCCAACCGGAACTTCTGCCAAAAGCGATGTCCTTTATCGGACCAAATGATCCGGGAAAGATTCCGTTGTTTTTACAGTTTTTCCTGATTGAAATTGGCGTAGATGTGCTAAGGATGGCTGCCATTCATACACCAACCTCTTTGGCAACTGCCCTTGGCCTGGTCGCTGCGCTGATGATCGGGCAAGTCGCCGTAGAAGTCGGGCTTTTGACAAATGAAGTCATTCTGTACCTGGCAATTGCTGCGATCGGTACCTTTGCGACGCCAAGTTATGAAATGAGCCTGGCAAACCGGCTCGTAAGGCTTTTCTTGTTAATCATGACTGCAGCCTTTCAGCTTTATGGTTTCCTAATCAGCACTGTATTTTTTTTCATTCTCCTGACCAGGATGAAATCGTTTGGTGTTCCTTATCTATGGCCATTTATTCCTTTCAACCCCCGGGCATTCCGGGATGTGCTGATCCGGTCACCGATTCCTCTGAAAAACAGAAGACCGCGAATATTGAAACCACAGGACCCAGATCGGTAATCAAGTTCAGTGAAAAGAAGTATTTTGAGAATTAACTGGACATCTTTCCGCTTGAGAGATGCCCTTATAGAGGTGGAAATGCTTGCATAAGGGTATCTTTCCGCTTGAGAGATGCCCTTATGGAGGTGGAAATGCTTGCATAAGGGTATCTTTCCGCTTGAGAGATGCCCTTATGGAGTAGAAAATGCTTGCATAAGGGTATCTTTCTGCTTGAGAGATGCCCTAATGGAGGTGGAAATTGCTGCATAAGGGTATCTTTCTGCTTGAAAGATGCCCTTATGGAGGAGAAAATGCTTGCATAAGGGTATCTTTCTGCTAATAAACAAAACTAAACTAAACTAGCTATACAATCAGGATGAGCGATAAAAGTCCAAAAAAGTACCGAATGTAGTTTGCCCGATTTTTCTTATGTAAACTTGTCCCGTTTTTGTCAGAAAATCTGTCCAGACTACTTGAGGGGGGAAAGGGGATCATTTATACTTAGTATGATAAAGCATGCTCTTATTTACACAAATGGTGGGGATTACATTGAAGACAATTTATGATATCCAGCAGTTCTTGAAAAAGTTCGGTACGTTCATTTACATAGGCGATAGAGTGGCGGATTTGGAGCTCATGCATGCAGAGCTCAAGGAAATGTATCATTCCCAATTAATTGAAACAAAAGATTACCAATCAGCGGTGCTGCTCTTGAGGCAGGAAATCCGTATGGAACAAGAAAAAATAGCAAAAGAGAAAAGGTGACGCATGATGGCTGAAAAATGGCTTGTTGGTGTAGATTTAGGAGGAACGACAACAAAACTTGCTTTCATCAGTTTGTATGGAGAAATCCTACATAAATGGGAAATTCCTACTGATGTTTCGAATGAAGGAAAAAACATTACTGTCAATATCGCAAAAGCAATTGACGCAAAGTTGGAGGAGATTGGACACTCCAAAAGTGAAATCCTCGGAATTGGCATGGGAGCTCCCGGACCTGTTGACCTGGCTACAGGAGTGATTTTTGAAGCGGTTAATCTTGGCTGGCGAGAGCCTTATCCGCTAAAGGATTTGCTTGAAGTGGAAACCTCGCTGCCAGCAGTAGTCGATAATGATGCAAACTGTGCTGCGCTCGGGGAGATGTGGAAAGGAGCCGGAAATGGCGCCAAAGATTTAGTCTGTGTTACTTTGGGTACAGGTGTAGGTGGCGGAGTCATCACCAATGGGAATATTGTTCATGGTGTGAGTGGGGCTGCTGGTGAGATCGGCCATATTACTTCCATTGCCGAAGGAGGGGCACCATGTAACTGCGGAAAAACAGGCTGCCTCGAAACGATTGCATCGGCTACCGGAATTGTAAGGATCGCTGTTGAGTTATTAACTTCCCATCCTTCTGAAGGTGTTCTGTCAGCAGTTTTCAATGAAACCGGTATTGTCACAGCCAAAGACGTATTTGATGCGGCGCAACGAAGGGATGAATTGGCATTGAAGGCCGTTAATACAGTTGCCTTGCACTTGGGAATTGCCCTCGCCAATATTGCGAATACTCTCAATCCGGAAAAAATTGTTCTTGGAGGCGGAGTTTCTAAAGCAGGTGCTGTCCTGCTGGATCCGGTAAAAGAGCAATTTTTGCGTCATTCATTTCCACGTGTAGCGCAATCAACCGAAATCAGCATTGCGACTTTAGGAAATGATGCCGGTGTCATTGGTGCCGCCTGGCTGATTAAAAAAATGGAACAGAACTAAATCAATTAAGAAGTTTTCCATCGGAAAACTTCTTGTTTTTTATTCCAAAAAGACATTTATGAAACTTTTCCAGGTTTAAGTCGTCTAAGATAGTGGGAAATTACAATGAATCCAACATGATTTTTTGATTGCTTTTTCAAAAAAAAAGGATTAAGATTATCTTTGATTCTTCAGAAAATGGAAAAATAAACCTGATAAATCCCGAATTTTTTTTGTATAAGTGGGAGGTAGTAAACCGGATGAAAAACAAAAAATGGCCTAAAGTTTCTTTAGTCGCCATCACCACCATACTGCTATGGCTGAAGACGTATATAGCCTATAAGACCAGCTTCGATATAAAAATCGAAAATTGGCGACAGGAACTGATCCTGTTTATCAATCCAATAGGATTCCTGATGATCGTGTTTGGATTCAGCATGTTTATGAAAGAAAAAACGCAAAAACGCTATATCCTTGTTGCTAGTTTCATAGTATCAGCAGTGTTGTTTGCGAATATCGTGTTTTATCGTTTCTTTAATGATTTTTTAACGATTCCCGTTCTTTTTCAAACGAGCAATATGAGTGATCTGGGAAGCAGTGTGACTGAGCTGATCAACTTCAGTGATTTATTTTACTTTGCCGATTTCATCCTTTTAGCTGCGATCATGAAATTCAAACCGGCTTTACTTACATGGCGTGAATACAGCACAGTGGACCGACGAGTTTATTTCCTTGCTGCTGCCGCAATTGCTTTTTTCAACATGGGAATGGTCGAAACAGAACGTCCACAGCTGTTGACAAGGACCTTCGACAGAGAAATGCTTGTCAAAAATATTGGGACATATAATTACCACCTTTATGATGTCTTCCTACAGTCAAAGTCATCTGCACAGCGAGCTATGGCCGATGGCAGTGAACTGGTTGACATTGACAATTATGTACGCGCGAATTATGTCCCACCGAATGATGAGATGTTTGGAATCGCAAAAGGCAAGAACGTTATTATGATCTCGATGGAATCAACACAGGAATTTGTCATTAATAAAACGGTGAATGGTCAAGAAATTACCCCATTCCTGAATGATTTCATCAAAGAAAGTTATTATTTCAATAATTTTTATCACCAGACTGGCCAGGGAAAAACTTCCGATTCTGAATTTCTGGTGGAAAACTCTCTGTATCCACTGAGCAGAGGAGCAGTATTTTTTACTCATTCTGGAAATGAATACAACGCTACCCCTGAAATTTTGAATGAAAATGGCTATTACACCGCTTCCTTGCATGCAAATAACAAGAGCTTCTGGAATCGGGATATCATGTATCAATCGTTAGGCTACAAGCGTTTCTACTCGCTGCCGGATTACGAGGTGAACGAAGACAACTCAGTAGGCTGGGGGTTGAAGGATATTGACTTCCTGCAACAGTCCGTTGCTCACTTGAAAGCAATGCCGAAGCCGTTTTATTCCAAGTTCATTACATTGACGAACCATTTCCCTTTCGAATTAAACGAAGAGGATCAATTTATCCCCCCCTATACGTCTGATGACCAAACGGTCAACAATTATTTTCTGACGGTCAGGTATGAGGATGAAGCCATTAAGCAGTTCGTCCAGAAATTAAAAGATGAGGGCTTGTATGAAGATTCAATCATTATTTTATACGGAGATCATTACGGAATCTCTGAAAACCATAATAAAGCGATGAGTGAGTACCTGGGTAAGGAAATCACACCATTTGAAAGCATGCAGCTTCAGGAGGTGCCATTAATCATTCACATCCCTGGTCAAAAGGGTGGAACAATGACAACGGTGGGAGGACAGATAGACATCAAACCGACGATTCTACACTTGCTGGGAATCGATACTAAGAAAAATATCGATTTTGGATCTGACTTGTTCGCTAAGGATCGAAGTGACTTTGCAGTTCTTCGCGATGGCAGCTTCATCACTAAGGATTATCTGTTTACCCGTGAGACCTGCTATGATAAAGCGACAGGTGAACCGACCGATCAGGAAGCTTGCAAACCATATTTTAAAGCTGCCAGTAATGAACTTAGTTACTCCGATAAAATTATATACGGAGACTTACTGAGGTTCTATGGTGAGGATTTGTCTGAACCAAAATCCAAAGAATAAATACCTGTTAAAACCTGCGTCCCTAGTGGGCGTAGGTTTTTGTCTTGTAGTATCCGATTTTTTTGCTGATTCATTTGAAACATTTTAGCTATTCAGACCGTACAGATAGTTACATTGTAAAAAAGGGGGTGTAGGGATGAAGAAGCATGTATATCAAACAATACATACAAGATGGATCGTGTTCATTATCGCTTCTACTGCATTCCTACTATCCGGGTGCTCTCAACAGCAGGATGTATTCCTCCACAAAGATGCCAGGCATAGCCTTGACCGTTTGAAAGAAACTCCAGAATTGTCTTTTATGGCTTCCGAGGTCATTCCTATTCAGGATAATAAGAATGAGGAATTCAATAAGGCATCAGGATGGCTGAATAATACAGAGATTCTTTATATTTCAAATAGTATCGAAAACACATCAGTCCTTTATTCCTACAACCTTTTAACGGGCCAAGCCGAATTGCTGTTCCAAAGCAGCCTGCCAATCATCACGGCTGAAATTAGTCCGAAAAAGGATAAGATCATGATACATAGTTCTGCATCAGCGGAAGGTGTGCTGACTGTCATCAATTTATCAGGCAAAGAATTGTATTCCGGGAAAATGGAATCATATGAATTAATCTTTGAATGGAATCCATTCAATGATGATTTGCTTATTGTTTCTGCTTTTACAGAAGAATGGGATTTCAGCACGTTTTTACTGGATCTAAAGCAAAACAGTCTAAAGTCCATTCAGCTGCCAGAGCCTTTTGTTAAGTGGATTTCGGAGGATATGCTTGTTTATCAACAGTGGGGAAAGAATGAACTTGCGTTAAACGCTCCGTTGAAATCTTTTTCGCTCAGCGGGAACCCTTCGCGAACACTATTTGAAAACGTGTATCAATTCGATTCGATTGGGAATTATTTATTGACGATTGAGGCAGGCGAAGAATCCACATCAGGAATGGGATTATATACCTTCACCAAAAATGGAGTCCAAAAAGCAACCAGTTTTCCTGTTCCTTTGCTGACAGATTTTTCTGGTTGGATTGTTCCTTTTTATGATTCAACGGAGGATGGAGAGGTCTTTCTGTATTTACGGGCAAAGAGGCAGGGCGAGGCTGATCTTTATGCAGACGGGTTTGAACTGGTAAGGTATCATGTAGAGGATAATAAAGAAGAAATCATTTTCTCGGAACTGGCAAATGAACCACTTTCTTGCTCCCCTTCGGGAGAAATGTGCCTGTATGGTTTTCAATTGGAAAAAGTGTTGAATATGGCTACTAGGGAAATCAATCAACTTATTCCATAATTTGATCAAAGCAAATATAAAAGACCACCTGTGATAGGTGGTCTTTTATTTTGAGGGATATCAATGTGCCGTCGGGAATCCTTGGTAAAGGATTGTCATGACCGTGAACCAACCAATAACGAGGAAAGTTCCTCCGCCAAAAACGATTCCCAGAATGTTTTTGTTTTTCAGTGCAGCGAAAGTTGCATAACCTGCTAGTAAAGTAACTAAGGCGAAAATAATGGCCAATCCCATGAAAAAGCCCCCTTCATTCATTAGGCAGACAGGAAGTCTGTTATTTGATAAATAGGTAGCTGCCATGTACGCAGCAACCTGTATGCATTGAAAAGCATACACTCATCTTTATTTTATCTTTTTTTCTCCTATTTGTCGAGGTCTAATAGGCTACTTTCCCTCTACAGGTTTTTCTTATTTGTTTCTTTTCAAATCCTTAAAACTTGTCTTACATTAGTGTAAAATAAACACAGACGATGAACCAATTGAAACGGAGGCTGCTTTTAATGAAATGGAAACAGATTCCCCTTGGTCCTTTGCAGACGAATTGTTATCTTGTTTACGATGAAAGGAAAACATGTCTGATAGTGGATCCAGGTGAAAACCCAAGAAAGTTGACGGGAATTATAGAAGAGCTTGAACTCAAGCCTGAAGCAATCGTATTGACACATGCTCATTTCGACCATATCGGTGCAGTAGATAGAATAAGGGATAAGTATGGCATAAAGGTCTATATTCATGAAAAAGAAAAAGACTGGCTCACCGACCCAGCACTTAATGGGTCGAAATACTTTATGCAACACGAACCTATCAAAGCAAGAGAAGCAGACGAGCTATTCACAGATGAAGGACCAATATCTATTGCTAATTTCTACTTTGAAGTTTTGGAAACGCCAGGCCATTCTCCTGGCAGTGTTTCCTTTCATTTCCCAAAATCAAAATTCATCCTGGCCGGCGATGCACTCTTTCAAGGAAGCATCGGAAGAACGGACTTGCCTGGGGGAAACCATAATCAGTTAATTAAGAGCATTCACGATAAACTGCTGGTATTGCCTGAGGAAACGGAGGTACTGCCGGGACATGGACCTACAACGACAATAGGGATGGAAATGGAATCCAATCCATTTTTAAATGGATTTTAAATTCATTTTTTAAATGGATTTTAAGTGCTTGAACCAGAAAAGCCCTTCTCGGCTGAGAAGGGCTTTTCTAGGGGGATGTTCTATTCATATCATGGGAGGGGATTTAGCTAAGCTACTAGTAAAACTTTATAATAAAGAATACACTATGTCAATAGTGAAAACAATTTTTGAGGAGTCGTTATGAAAGAGATAATCAAAGAGGTTATTGAAGCCTCGCCAAAAAAGATGATCACCTATGCGGACTATATGCAGCTTGCACTCTATTATCCAAAAAAAGGGTATTATATGACCCAGCGCCAAAAAATCGGAAAAGGAGGGGATTTTTATACAACGAGCAATGTATCTGATGTGTTTGGCAAACTAATAGGCAAGTGGTATGCAAGGAAATACGATGAACTCGAACTGCCGCCAGCTATTTGTGAAATTGGAGCGGGAAGTGGCCGTTTTGCAAAGGCGTTCATCGAAGGTTGGCAGGAACAGAGTACAAAAACACTGTCCTACTATATGATCGAAAAAAGTCCTTATCATCGAAGTCTGCAAAACGGCGAACTGGCAGGTCTTGAAAATGTCAACATTATTCATAGTGATACACTTGCAGAAACAAAAATGGAGCAAGGGCTGATTTTTTCAAATGAGTTATTTGATGCCTTTCCTGTCCATGTTGTGGAAAAGCGAGACGGTGTTGTGCATGAGGTGTTCGTTACGAGCGAGAATGATCAATTAAAGGAAATGAAAATTCCAGTTTCGGATGAACGAATTCGTGCCTTTCTTGATGATCAGCAACTCATGCTTGCTGAAGGTCAAAGAATCGAAATTCCGCTTGCTATGGAACCATTTATTGAATCGATCGCAAAATGCCTGCAGAAAGGCATCTTGATCACCGCGGATTATGGTTATACAAAAGAGGAGTGGATGCATCCATCACGGAGGCGAGGAAGCTTGAGAGGCTATTTTAATCATCAGCAGTACGATGAGATTCTCTTGTACCCAGGAGAGATGGACTTAACCAGTCATGTGCATTTTGATGCTCTCAAAGATTTTGGTGAAGTATACGGTCTGGAATTCGTCCAGAAAATGAGACAGGATGAATTCCTGATTGCTGCTGGAATCCTCGAAGAACTTCTTCCACATCAAGATCCAAATCCATTTTCAGAAGCAAGCAAGCGGAATCGAGCAATTCGCAGCTTGATCTTACCGGGAGGAATTAGTCAATCCTTTGATGTTGTCATCCAAAAGAAAGGGATGGGAAAACAGGTGCTCAAATTATTCTAAATTCTTTTATTGAAAAAAAGCGATGGAAGTCCATCGCTTTTTTGTTGCGCCCAGAGCGGATCAATTTCCAGCTCCTCCTAGTGGCATCATAAATGTTGACCAGTAAGTAAAACCTGCAAAGAAAATCGTTAAGTAGGCGCCAAAGACGTAGATGTACATCCGCTCAGACAGTTTCAAATAACTTAAAAGCAAGAAAAATCCAGTTTGACCAAAGAAAATCAAGGACGTAGTATACATGTCACCTAAGAAAAACATGACAGCAAAGATTCCCGTCCAGAAACCTAAAACTCTGTACATCCGATCCAAAGATATCCCTCCTTTACCCTTATGTCCATCATGGACTATTATAATGGAAAGGAGGATGAAAAGTAAATAAGGACCAAATTATTGACCAATTACTGCCTGGTAAGAGCAGGAGTTACAGCCTGTGAACATATTTTCTTTTTCAATCAGTTCGATTTCTCCAAACACGGATTCAAACATTCCACGCAAATATTCATAATGCATATTGCATACAGTTTCCGAATGCTCTATGGCAATCTCCTTGAAAGGACAATTGAAAATCTGGAAATAAATTTTTGTCTTCTCACTATTCGGTTCGAATTCCGGATAAAAACCAGCAAGCGTCGCGGCATTTTTGATTGAATTCAGTTTGTGTTCAAACGTCATTTCTTCTGATAGCTGCGGATGGCGTGCCATCTCCTGTTCCATTAGTTCTGAGCCAAAACGCTTTCCAGTGATATATAAAGCTTTCTTGCCGGCTTCTCCGAGTGACATCATTGTCGTCATGGCGATTTTAGACAGAAGCTGATAATCCCGAAATGGGAAGTGAAGCTGGATGACTTCTTCAGACATCCGGTATAATCTGCTAGGACGCCCGCCTTTGCCAGTTTTTTTCGTCTCCGAAATCAGCATGTTGACGTCTTCGAGTTTGGATAAGTGCAATCTAGCCACATTCGGGTGAATTTCAAAATTGTCGGCAATTTCCTGCACGGTTACGTCTTTATGCCTTTTTGTAATGTATTGATAAATATAATAACGCGTTGGATCGGACAAAACACTTGTTATTTTTAATGTTTGCTCCACCTTATTTCACCTCAGACAACTGATTTGTCTTCATTATAATACAAGGGAAAATAAGGTTTACACTGTTTACACTATATGTTTAGAAAATGTTCACAACTAAATGGCGAAATAATGAACGAAACAAAAAAACTATAGGTGATTTGTTCGCCAGGCAGGAAACAATCGTTCAATTCATGTCACAAAACAAAAAATGCTTACTGTAAACAGATATACTGGGCTAGCTGGATTCGAACCAACGCATGACGGAGTCAAAGTCCGTTGCCTTACCGCTTGGCTATAGCCCA
>NZ_JXIQ01000072.1 GCF_000934845.1 Mesobacillus subterraneus | reverse complement strand
CCCATGAAGTCAAAGAACGACTTCACTGGTCGGCCCTCCAGCGCTTGTCGGGGCTGACCAAGGCACTTGCGCTTTTTTTACTAGTTTTCTCAAAAAGTTCATTGACAGTGAAAATCATTCTCGATTATAATAACAAATGTAAATGAAAATCATTATCATTTATGAGGTGAATGATACTACATAGGGGGATTTCAAGCATGAATAAGAAAAAGCACCTGATCACAATCTTTGCAAGTTTTTTAATGGCAAGTACTGTATTGGCGGCTTGCGGAGGAGATCAAACAACAGATAAGCCGGAACAAACGAAACAGGCTGAAACAGAGGGAGATAAGAAAGAAACGAAGGAAGAAGTCGTAACGGGTACAGATGTTGCAAAACAAGTTGCAGCATATACCGATATGATGTCTGAGCTAGCAGTTGCAAAAGATGGTCAGGAAGTGGATTGGGATACTGTCCAACAAAAATACGAGGCAGGTCTTCAAAAAGGAATTGCTGACTTTAATCCTGAGTTTGACCAGGCAATCCAGGCGGCGCTTTCTGCGGGAAAAAACGGAGAAATGGAACCAATTATCGCTGTTCAATTGGCAGATAAGACAACTCAATCTTATTTTTATCAGATCCAAAAGGTCCTGCAACAGGAAGCTGCTGATGCTCTTGGGAATGAGAAACAAAATGAGGTGAATTTTGCATTTGAACAAATCAAATTTCTGGCAGAAAAGATTTTCATTCCGACAGCTGAAAAACGTGATAGCTATTATGAGCTAAGCGGAGATTCAAGTCTTGTCGAGAACGTCAACTCCGGCCTCTCCGCACAGGAAGAAGCAATTGCTGCTGGCAATGTGGAAGATTTCCAGGTTTTTTTACAAGTAACGGATAAGTCAATCTTCAGAAGCTACTATCTCGCGGTAAAATCATATGCTGAGAAAATGGAAGCAGGAGCGAAAGAAGGAAAAGAGAAGCAAGAATTATCCATCATGCAAGCAGAGGCATGGGGATTCTATCAAGCAATCAAAGGATCACTTGGCGGTGGAGATGAAGCAGCCGCAGCTCAGTTAGAAAAGCTGCTAACACTTAACACAACGGATCCGGCCACCATTAAAGCAGCGGAGACAAATGCATTATTCGCAAAGACAATTTCTGGGAAAATTAAAGGGTATTATGAAAAAGCTCCAAAGCTTCTTGCTGAAAAGAATATAGCAGAAGCAAAAGGAAGTGCAATGGAGGGAAATATGTTCCTGAAAATGCTTCAAGGGCAAATGACTGAAAAGTTAGGGGAAGAAAAAACGCAAGCTGCCTTTGCAGAAGCGGAAGCATGGTATAATGCCATTGCGGATAATAAGCCGGAAGATGCAAAAGTAAGTGGCAACGCAGTGATTTCCACAGTGGATAGTCTACTTTAACAAATGGGAGCCGCAGCAATGTGGCTCTATTGCCGTTTTTTTCTAAAAATGATGAGAAAAATGGACTTGTGCTAAGAAAAGAGGGTTAATTAGTGAAAATATTGATCACGGGGGGAGCGGGTTTTATCGGCAGCCATTTTGCAGTGAAAATGCTCAAGGAACAGCATGAAGTGGCGATCATCGATAATTTACACCCCTATTATTCTGTTGAAAGAAAGAAACAGCATCTCCATATAATAAAGGAAGCAGGGGAGTATCCATTTTATCGAAACGATCTTCTTAACCGCGATGAAACGATAAGCTTGATTAAAAAAGTTTCCCCGGATGTCATTGTGCACCTTGCTGCTTTGCCTGGTGTTGCTTATTCCATCCTTCGTCCACTTGAATACATAGATTATGATGTAAAGGCAACCGTTAATGTGCTGGAAGGTGCTGGTCAGGCAGGTGTAAAGCAAGTCTTGTTTGCTTCTTCATCATCTGTTTATGGAATGATGAAAAATAAACCATTTAAAGAAGAAATGGCTTGTGGGAAACCTATCTCTCCTTATGCCGCGTCTAAATATGCTGCTGAATCTTTTTGTCATGTATATGGCCGCCTATATGGAATGGATGTTACAATCCTCAGGTTCTTTACTGTGTACGGTCCATGGGGAAGGCCGGATATGGCGATTGCAAATTTCTTAAAGAAAGCAAAGAACAAGGAAGCGATCACGATTTTTGGAGAAGGTGGAACCCGTGATTATACATATGTTGGGGATATAGTGAATGGCATGGCCCTTGCATTGCAAAAGCTGCAACAAAGCGCTATTCTTAATATCGGTTCTGGAAGGCCAATTTCGATGAATCAGTTATTGGACGAGCTTAAACTGTATTATCCTGATCTAAAGATTCAACGGGAAAATCATCGTGCTGGAGACGTAGATAACACATGGGCAGATATTTCACTGGCACGTGAATTGCTTGGTTATGAACCAGAGACGGATTTTAAACAAGGAATTGCAAAAACAGTGGCATGGGCTGAGCGGTATGCTGACTTCCTTTAAGAAACGCTTTTCGAAAATAGGAATGATAGAAAGGGGCGCTTGATGATGAAAAGTGCTTCAAAATTTGAGAAATTTGCCGCTCGAAGCTGGAATTTACTTAATGAAGGCAAGCCTTTTACGCCGATTTTCACAGTTGGTACGATGGTATTCTTTCATCTCGGAGATTTTGCTGCTGGGATTTCCGATTTTTTGCTTGCGGCCTTAATTGTACTGCCGTTATTCGTCCTGTATTTTGTTTTTGATTTTCCGCTTTTTCTGAGAAACTATTTGTGGATTCCCTTTGTCGTTTTTATCATAGTCTGGCCAGAATTGAATATAAATCTGCTGCTGTTCGCCGCTGGTTTATACTTTTTCTTTACTGTGTTTTTCTGGGGAACGTTTTATTACCATCTCAGAATTGGTACTTCATGGCTTAACTTTTCGAGATTTTGGAAGCTTGTTTTAAAGAATAGTGACTCCACTAGCGGCAATGCTCAGGAACAGCTTCCTAAAATATTTCTGCTGCTCTCTGTTTGGGAACTGTCTTATACTGCAATAGCACGCGAAACGACTGTGCCATTGTTCCATATCGCCTTGTTTTATGGTTTTGTATTGGTGTATACCTTCATTCTCCACAGGTATTTGTTTGATTGGAAACCAAAGGCGTATGACCGGTATACAAAGGATGATGGGCCAGAGGTGCCTGAAAATGGGCTTTCGGATAAGGTGATTGTCATCGTTATTGATGGAATGCGCAAAGAACGCTTTTATGAGGCAAATACCCCTTTTCTCGATCAGATAAAGGAAAACGGGACTGAATATTTAAATATGGAAACAGTGTACCCTGCAAGGACCGTGGTTTGCTTTAGCTCCATGTTCACGGGAACTTATCCATTTGAGCACGGCATTAAATCCAATATGGTCTATAAACTTGGGGTCCACACGGAGACTATTTTTGACTCGCTGAGGAAAGTAGGCAAAAGAGGAAGACTGCTCGGCATTGCCCATCTGGTAGACGCAATGGGAAGCGATGTTGAAACCGTGACGGCTGTGATGCACAAGGATAAGGCTGACACAAACATGCTCGCTCGGGCAAGAAAAATCATCGACGAGCAGGACCCTGACTTGTTTGTCGTGCAAATGATCGGAACAGATCAGGTAGGCCACAGCCGCGGTGTCCTCTACGATGATTATATCGAAAAAATTGAGGAAGCGGACGCACTGATTAAGGAGTTTGTTCAGTGGCTTGAGGCAGAAGGAAAAATGGAGAATACTACGCTTATCGTTTGTGCAGACCATGGTCAGGCAGACGGAATTGGGGGTCATGGCCATCTTGATGAAGGGGAGAGATTTGTTCCATTTTTTATGCATGGTCCGCATATTCTTGAAGGACAAAAAGTCCAGGAAAAGCACAGCCTCGTTTCACTGGCCCCGACGCTTGCTTATCTGATGGGAGCGCCGTATCCAGCTAACAGCAGGGGGAAAGTATTAATCGACGCAATCAAAGCAAGGAAGGAAGAGACTCAAGTTGAATAAAGTGATCGTGTTTTTGCCGGCATATAATGAAGAAGGTTCAATAGCGGAAGTGATTCGCAATATACCGCGCAGTTTTGCCGGTGCTAATCAGGTAGAAGTGCTCGTTATTGATGATGGATCAACCGATGGAACTGCTGCGGAAGCGAAAAAAGCCGGAGCAGATCATATCATCCACTTTGAAGAAAATCGTGGACTCGGTGCTGCCGTCCGAAAAGGATTGCAAGAGTGCTATCAGAGGGGAGCAGATATTGGGGTGATGATCGATGCCGATGGAGAATATCCCGCATGGCAAATTCCGGATATCGTCAAACCAATCATCAATCGAGAAGCTGATTATACGATGGGCTCACGATTTAAGGGTACGATTAAAGGAATGAAATTTCATCGCAGAATAGGGAATTACTTTTTTACTTTTGTGCAAACCATATTATTGAGAAAATGGCTTTTTGACGGACAATCAGGAATGAGAGCATTTTCAAGGCAAGTCTTGAAACATGCGGAAATCATCCATGATTATAATTATGCGCAAGTGTTAACGCTGAATATTGTCCGCAAAGGCTTTACAGTGCTGGAGGTTCCGATCCAATACCGTGTGAGGACAAAAGGCACATCCTTTATTTCGTTCGAAAAATATGTAAAGAATGTCGTGCCTGCCGTCTACCGAGAAATGTCCAGACCGGTAGCAAAGCTAGCTGGAGAAGAGCTTTACGAGCGTAAACGCGGGGAAAATAGCGATCAAAATACGACGGTTATCAATTATGATTGACATTCAGAATGATAATCATTATCATTATCATTGTAGGAGGGAAATACCAAATGAAAAGAGCGATATTTTTTTGTTTTTCATTGATATTGATTCTCAGTAGCATTCCGCAGTCTGCTAACGCATATTCATACGGGGATCCCAATGAAGAAAAAGTTGCAGAGGTTTATAAGGAAATGCAATTGAAACTGGATGAAACCCCTCCGAATTTTTCAGCGGCAAAATCCCTGTTTGAAACAGTAAAGGAAGAAATCGACATGCATATGGGGACCGAGCCTGGAGAAATCATTATCAAAAGCTTGAATGACGAAAACAAAGAAGCTGTCATCGAGAATATGGAAAAACTGCTCGTATTAAATATAGCGAGAAGGCTTGAAAGCATCGAACAGAATTTTGACGAATATGACAACTCGAAAAAACTGCTTGCAAAAGGATTCGCTACCTATCAAACTTTATCGCCAAAAATAGAAGCACAAAATGCTGAAGTGGATCAGCAAATCAAAGCTGATTTTGATGCTGCACTGGAAGCACTAGGGAATCCCGGACTTTTTGGAGTCGGGAAAAAACCATCTAACATCAAAACTTTTCAAGCAAAAAAAGAGGCAATCCTCGATTCCCTGCAAAAGCAATTCAATCTTGCCAGCCTTGAAGTTGGGCACTTTACTGAGAGTGCAACTGACCAAGCAGGAAATGGAAAAAAGGATTGGACGGATTTATCGAATTTTCGCAACTGGATACCAATTGTAATTATCCTGGTAATAATAGCAGCGGCAGTGGCCATCGGCATTAACAGAAGAAAATCATAAATTTTAATGACACCTTGGAGAGGGGAGAAGCGGCAATGGAAGTTCAAGCGCTATTGATTACGTTTCGTGAAGTATTGGAAGCATTGTTAATTATCGGGATTATCACCACCTACTTAAAAAGGATGGATCATTCCAAATATACGAAATATGTATGGCTCGGTGCAGGCCTTGCAGTTCTTGCTAGTATTGGGGTTGCGATTCTGTTCCAGGTTGTGTTTACAGGATTCGCCGCAATGGGCAGTGAAATATACCTAAAAATTGGAATTATGCTTGTTTCCACGCTCCTTCTGACGCAGATGGTGTTTTGGATGGTGAGTCACAGCAAGAATCTGAAAGGCAATATGGAAGGGAAAATGAATAAATTCATTTCGACTGGAAATATTGTCGGCATGGTTATTCACTCCTTCCTCGTTGTCTTGCGTGAAGGAGTCGAGACGGTTTTCTTCTTTGCTGCGATCACCGGCGGAAACATTGGTGCAGCGATGCAGGGATGGGGAGCAATTACCGGAATACTGATCGCTGTAGTCGTTTCTTATATGTTCTTCAAAGGTACAATGAAAGTGAAGCTAAAGACATTTTTCCAGATTACAGGAGCATTCATCATCTTGATTTCTGCCGGTTTGCTTGTACAGGCAATTTCCATGATGCAGGACATTAACTTAATTGGAAGCGTTATGTATCATGTTTACGATCTTACTTGGCTATTGCCAGAACATCCGATTGATTACGCACATTACCTCAGGGACAATGGAGTAGCACCACTTATCTCTGGTGATGTCGGAATCTTCCTGAAGGCATTGTTTGGATACTCATCGATGCCATCCATTGAGGAAGTCATTGCGTATATTGGCTATTTTTCGGCCATTTTGCTGCTGACAACATCACGCAGCTCCAAAAAACAGCAAACAGCTGAAAAACCGTCAGAAGCAAAGCAGGTCAATGCACTGAATCCATAAGCGTAAATCTTCTCTCCCCAAAAAAGTACAGGGATATTCCTTGTACTTTTTTCATACGTAAAATCAAAGTTGGTGTTTGAACATGAATTTCATGAAATTTCACAAAGCGATGTGGATCGGGTTCAGTTCCCTTGCTATCCTTTATGTTTTCTTAAATCAGTTCAGCCATCTGAATCCCTTCGTCTCTTCCTGGGATCAGGTTGATTTTGTCCTTGCGCTGGACCGTTACGATTTAAGAGCAATGCAGCCTCATTTTCCAGGCTATCCTTACTTTATTTTAGCAGGCTTGCTGATGAATAAATGGCTGCAGGATCCAGGACAGGCATTAGTAGCAGTGAATGTACTCGCTTATGCGAGTTCACTTGTACCTGTGTATATACTTGCATCAAGAGTAGTCTCAAAGGAAAGTGCCTATCTGGTCTCAGCCCTCCTTTATACAGCGAGCTATCCGCTGATCATCGTCAATCAGCCGATGTCAGAAGGTGCAGCACTCGCCGGATTCTGGTGGTTCTTCTGGAGCATAGTGGCAGCGGAATCAAAATCTTCAGGAAAATGGCTGCTCCTCCCGCTATTTTTATTCAGTGTGCTACTAGGGATCAGGTTGAGTTATCTTCCGATGGGGATCGGCATCGTCTATTTGTTATACAAAAAATGGAAAGCGCAGGAGCTTCCCTTGCAAAGTGTGATAAAGTTTGTCGTTATCGCCGTCCTGTTTCAGCTGATTTGGGTTGGCGGACTGATCCTAACGGAGGGAAGCATCGTGTCTTTTCTTGAGTTGGCTTTCGGATTCACCGGCGGTCATTTTCAGGAGTGGGGAGGCACCTCAGCGTCGAATGACCTTTCCTTTTTGACAAGGATGAAGGCATTCGTGCTCACCAATATTTTGTGGTGGGGAATATTTTCGCAAACAACTATTTTGATGGTATTATATATAGTTATGGGCAGCATGATTTTCTTGCCAGCTCGCAAAAGCGGGGTTTGGAAGGAGACCACTGTCCAATTGAGTCTATTGCTGCTGCTTGCTTATGGAGGCTGGGCGTTTTTTGCCCAGAATATCGACAAGCCGAGGCATATACTGCCTTTGGCACTGCTGATTGTTTTTTTGGGCTCGCTCTTTTTTTTACGAAAAAGAGCCGGGAAAAGTCCACGCTATTTAGCTATTGGCTTAATCATTGCCCAGGCAATTGTTTCAACTAGCTATGTGCAAAAACAAGCTGAATCATTCCCTGCTGTGTATCAGCTGGCAAATTATCTTCAGGAGCAGCCTGATGGTTTTGTCGTGTATACATGGGAGGAAACAAGGGTGATGCAGTTCCTCGGAATGACTTATCCTCATAAACGAGTTTACACCTATGAGGTTTTTCTTCATGACCAGCAAGTATATGAAGGAAAAACGATTTATGTAACAAACAGTGTGCTAGAAGGGTTTCGCGCTCAGGGTGTCGATCTCGGCGGAAGGCTTGAAGCAGTAAAAACGTTTTCGTCCAACGAAATTTTCGACCCAGTCTATCATGAGATTGTTTTATATAAATGGACACCGTAACAGGAGGTGAATGGCATGAATGAGCAAATCAAGAATAAGCTTGCTTTTCTCCCTGCACAGCCAGGATGTTATTTAATGAAGGACAGGCAGGGAACCATCATTTATGTGGGGAAAGCCAAGATTTTGAAAAACAGAGTGCGCTCGTATTTTACCGGATCGCATGATGGTAAGACGCTAAGACTTGTCAATGAAATCGAGGACTTTGAGTATATTGTCACCTCTTCCGATATGGAAGCATTGCTGCTAGAAATCAATCTGATCAAAAAACATGACCCAAAATACAATGTCATGCTGAAAGATGATAAGAGCTACCCTTTCATCAAGCTGACGGCAGAGCGGCATCCAAAGCTGATCATTACCCGCAAAGTTAAGAAAGACAGCGGCAAATATTTTGGGCCATATCCGAATGTCCAGGCAGCCAATGAGACGAAGAGACTGCTCGATAGAATATACCCGCTCAGGAAGTGCTCGACGCTGCCGGACCGCGTCTGTCTCTATTACCATTTGGGCCAGTGTCTGGCACCATGCGTCAAGGATATCAGCAAAGAAGAGTACAAACAAATTACGGATGATATCACGAAATTTTTGAATGGCGGTTACAAGCAAGTTAAACTTGATTTGACAGAAAAGATGGCTGCAGCTGCAGAAGAACTTGACTTTGAGAGGGCAAAGGAGTTTCGCGACAGGATTGCTCATATTGAAGCAACAATGGAAAAGCAAAAGATGACAACGACAGACTTTACCGACCGGGATGTGTTTGGTTATGCTGTCGATAAAGGCTGGATGTGTGTTCAGGTTTTTTTTATCCGCCAGGGAAAATTAATAGAACGGGAAGTTTCGATGTTCCCGATCTACAACGAACCTGAAGAGGACATTCTCACCTATCTCGGACAGTTTTATGCGAAAAATGAACATTTCAAGCCAAAGGAAATTTTGGTGCCAGAAAGCGTCGATCTCGAGCTGGCTGAAGGTTTGCTAGGCGTAAAAGTCCTCAAGCCCCAGCGCGGCAAAAAAAAGGAGCTAGTCCATTTGGCTTCAAAAAATGCAAAGATAGCCCTGCAGGAAAAGTTTTCGCTGATCGAGCGCAATGAAGAAAGAACGATCAACGCAGTCGAGAACCTTGGCAAACAAATGGGGATTTATACACCGTATCGGATCGAATCATTTGATAACTCCAATATCCAGGGGACCGACCCAGTTTCAGCGATGATCGTATTTATCGATGGGAAGCCTGAGAAAAGGGAATATCGGAAATATAAAATCAAATCAGTGAAAGGGCCAGATGACTACGAGTCGATGAGGGAAGTCGTTCGCCGCCGGTATACTCGAGTGTTGAGAGAGGGATTGCCTCTGCCTGATTTGATCCTTATTGATGGCGGGAAAGGACAGATCGATTCCGCCCGGGATGTCCTTGAGAATGAGTTAGGTCTTGATATCCCGATTGCCGGTCTGGCCAAGGATGATAAACACCGGACTTCCCAGCTGCTTTATGGCAACCCGTTGCAAGTAATCGAATTGCCGCGGAACAGCCAGGAATTTTACTTGCTGCAAAGGATTCAGGATGAGGTGCACCGTTTTGCTATTACCTTCCATCGCCAGCTGAGGGGGAAGAGTGCCTTCCAGTCCATCCTTGATAATATTGACGGCATTGGAGAGAAACGCAAGAAAGCACTTTTGAAGCACTTTGGTTCAGTGAAGAAAATGCGCGAAGCTACGGTGGAAGACTTAAGTACAGCTGGATTGCCGGCGAATATCGCACGGGAACTATACCAGAAATTGCAGGATTAAGGTAGCAATCTCGTTTGTTGTATGCTATAATGATAAAAATTTCATATTGCTATCACTTTAGAGTAATAAAGTGTAGATAGAGGTGCAAGTTTCAAAAGTAAAAGTCCGGAGAATGATCGGATTCGAGGAAGGCTTTGAAAGGGGATGCTTGCCGAAGTGGGGAGATGCCTATCGATTTTCCTGCTGGTCCTTCGTTGAATAAACGCAGGATTGTCAAGATTGCCATCTTGGAGTGCTATCTCATGTTGCAGCGTATATACACGTTTATCAAGCAATGGGAGCCACTTCCATTGCTTTTTTTGTTTTTCCGCACTTTTTTAAGGGATATACATATGCGGAGAAACCATGGAGTTCTTACAAGGCAAAATAAAGAGGAAGAGGCAGGGGAAACTTATGGGATTAATTGTTCAAAAATTTGGTGGTACATCGGTTGGCAGTGTGGAGAAGATCAGGAATGCTGCCTCACGAACAGCAGAAGAATGGAAGAATGGCAATCAAGTCGTGGTAGTGGTTTCGGCAATGGGCAAGACGACCGACCATCTTGTCGACATGGCGAACGAGATTTCCGAGGCACCATCCAAGAGGGAAATGGATATGCTTTTGACGACTGGCGAGCAAATCACCATTGCGCTTTATGCGATGGCGCTTGCACAGAACGGCATTGAGGCCATTTCTTTTACGGGTTGGCAAGCGGGTGTTAAGACCGAAGCCATCCATGGAAACGCTCGGATAATTGACATCGAAACAGACAGAATTTCGAAAGAGTTGTCAGCTGGAAAGGTAGTCATTGTTGCTGGATTCCAGGGTGTAACAGCTGATGGGGATATCACTACACTTGGACGCGGTGGCTCAGATACAACTGCCGTCGCACTAGCAGCTGCTTTGAAGGCAGATAAATGCGATATTTATACAGACGTGACTGGGGTATTCACCACAGATCCAAGAATAGTGAAAAGCGCTAGAAAGTTACTGAACGTTTCTTATGATGAAATGCTTGAGCTTGCGAACTTAGGAGCAGGGGTGCTTCATCCACGTGCAGTCGAATTCGCTAAAAATTACGGACTGCGGCTGGAAGTAAGATCCAGCATGGAAAAAGAAAGCGGCACGATTATCGAGGAGGAAAATGAAATGGAGCAAAATCTAATTGTACGCGGAGTAGCATTTGAAGACCAGATCACAAGAGTATCCGTACTTGGAGTTAGCACTTCCTTAAAAGGGCTATCTACGATTTTTTCAACACTCGCCCAAAACCACATCAACGTAGACATCATTGTTCAGAGCCGTACAGAGGCTGGCGCGGCCAATATTTCTTTCTCCATCAAGAGCACTAATCTTCCAGAAACACTTGACGTATTGGAGAGCAATAAAGAATCATTGAATTACCAATCAATCGAATCGGAAACAGGCCTTGCAAAGGTATCGATCGTAGGGTCGGGAATGGTCTCCAATCCAGGAGTGGCCGCGAAGATGTTTGAAGTCCTTGAAGAAAACGGCATTCAGGTGAAAATGGTCAGCACATCAGAAATCAAAGTTTCCACCGTTGTCCCTGAAAAACAGATGGTAAATGCCGTTGAATCACTGCATGAAGCATTCGAGCTGTTTTCAGGAACAGTTAAGACGAACTAAATAATCTATTGAAGCTTTCCGGGACATCTAGGAAAGCTTTTTTATATGCTGTTATGCGACCGTAAATGGAAAAGTAAAAGTTTATGGTCACTTTAGAAGGGATAATGTGCGATAAGAGGAAAACCTAAGAATTTATGGCCACATGAAAAGGGAAGGCACAGCATCGGTTTCGCTGTGCCCTCTCCTATTTATTCAATAATATCAGTCTTATCCCACTTGATTGTAAACTGAACTTTGAATGATTTCTTATTCGGGTGCTCGAAGGCTTCGGCTGTCACCTTTTTTTGATATTCTATTTGTTGGGCGATGAAGCCGGCTTCGAGCTGGAAAGTGGAATTTTGGTTTTGATTCAGTCTCGAGGAAATCAGTTCGCTGCTGAGTTCCAACAGCATTTCTCTTTTAGATTCTTCTTTGACGGTTAGGAGGCCCCAGCTGGCGTCCTGGAAAAATTGGACCGTCTCCTCCATGCTTGTTAATGGATATTTCCTAGCGAGCCGCTTTCCGGCCCAGTAAAGGATTTCGGGTTTGTCTTTGCCGAGCAACTCATTCAATAGATCTTCCCTGACCAAATCGTATCCAAATGCTGAAACAGCAAGTGGACTGCGTTCCTTTTTCTGCCCAGGAGTTGTAGTTTCGCTCATGTTCTCCCCTCTTTCTATTATTCTATTATAAACAATTTACCGAAAAAATAACCGGAGTTGACGAAAATTTCATTTCGTAAAAAATGGTTTCTTGTATTTTAATTCCACACTGAACCGATACACTATCTTGAAAATCCAAAAAAATTTTTTCCTCTTTGGTTTCAAAGGGCGATAGTGCTATTTTAATATAACCTTTCATGCATTGGAATAAATAAGAAAAGGACATTTTTATAATATTAATATATTTTTAAAATTTTACTTAAATAAGCATTTTTATGTATACGTTTTCTTGACGCTCTAATATGATGGGAGTAAAATGAACATGTCACATAATTGTAAAAAATGCTTATATTTGATGTTTGGCGACATCAATCTGTTAGTTTCATAGGGATGGGGAGAGCAGGCCAAAACATCAAGGCAAAATTCAAGGGGGGTATACATATGGCGGGTAGACAAGAGTTTTATTGGCGGAGGCTGCATTCATTGCTGGGTGTTATTCCGGTCGGTCTTTTCCTCACACAGCATCTTGTAGTCAACAACTTTGCAACTAGGGGAGAGGAATCATTTAACAGTGCAGCACATTTCATGGAGTTGTTGCCTTTCAGGTATTTTCTAGAAATATTCATTATCTTCTTACCATTATTATTTCATGCAATCTACGGTCTTTATATTGCTTTTACCGCTAAGAACAATATAGGCCAATATGGTTATTTCAGAAACTGGATGTTCATGCTTCAGCGTGTTTCTGGAGTTATTACATTGATTTTCGTAGCTTGGCATGTATGGGAAACGCGTATTGCCGCAGCGTTCGGTGCAGCAGTCAACTTCCAGATGATGGAGGCGATTCTGTCCAGTCCCTTCATGCTTTGGTTCTATTTAATTGGTGTCATTTCTACTACTTTCCACTTTGCGAACGGATTATGGTCCTTTTTCGTCAGCTGGGGCATCACTGTAACACCGCGCTCACAGGTGATTTCCACCTATATCTCAATCGGTGTATTCATTGCGCTTTCCATTGTCGGAGTCAGCGCAATTCTCGCATTTGTATAAGAGGAGTTTCCGCAGCCAACAAAGATTTACGAATGAACTTAATAGAAAGACAGACTTGGATTTAAGGGAGTGAGTCACGATGAGTAAAGGTAAGGTAATTGTAGTCGGTGGCGGTTTGGCTGGCTTAATGGCTACTATAAAAGTTGCAGAAACAGGAACTCCTGTTGAACTGTTTTCTCTTGTACCGGTAAAACGTTCCCACTCTGTATGCGCACAGGGAGGAATTAACGGTGCAGTAAATACAAAGGGTGAAGGTGACTCTCCATGGGAGCACTTTGATGATACAGTATACGGTGGAGACTTCCTGGCAAACCAGCCTCCTGTAAAAGCGATGGCGGAAGCAGCACCTGGAATCATCCACCTACTAGACCGTATGGGTGTTATGTTCAACCGAACACCTGAAGGATTGCTGGACTTCCGCCGTTTCGGAGGTACCCAGTATCACCGGACAGCATTTGCTGGAGCGACAACAGGCCAGCAGCTTTTATACGCATTGGATGAGCAGGTTCGCCGCCATGAAGTTTCTGGTTTGGTCACCAAGTTCGAAGGATGGGAATTCCTTGGAATAATTAAGGATGAAGAAGGGATTTGCCGCGGAATTGTAGCGCAGAACCTAACTTCGATGGAAATCAAATCATTTGCTTCAGATGCTGTCATCATGGCAACTGGAGGCCCAGGCATCATTTTCGGGAAAACAACAAACTCGGTTATCAATACAGGTTCAGCCGCTGCGATCGTGTACCAGCAGGGTGGTTATTACGCAAACGGCGAATTCATCCAAATCCACCCAACAGCAATTCCTGGTGATGACAAACTTCGCCTGATGAGTGAATCTGCCCGCGGTGAAGGAGGACGAGTCTGGACCTATAAGGATGGCAAACCTTGGTACTTTTTGGAAGAGAAATATCCTGCATATGGAAACCTTGTACCGCGTGATATCGCAACGCGGGAAATTTTCGATGTGTGCGTAAGCCAGAAACTTGGCATCAACGGCGAGAACATGGTGTATCTTGACCTTTCACATAAGGATCCTAAAGAGCTTGATATCAAGCTGGGCGGAATTATTGAAATCTATGAAAAATTCATGGGTGATGACCCGAGAAAAGTTCCAATGAAAATCTTCCCGGCTGTACATTATTCTATGGGCGGCCTATGGGTTGACTACGATCAAATGACCAATATTCCAGGCCTGTTTGCGGCCGGGGAAGTAGACTACTCCCAGCATGGTGCGAATCGTCTAGGCGCTAACTCATTATTGTCGGCAATATACGGCGGAATGATTGCAGGTCCAAACGCAATCCGATACATCAGCGGCCTTGAAAAGAGCGTTGATGCTATTTCTTCCGTACTGTTTGAGGATGCTGTCAAGATGGAACAGGAGAAATGGAACAATGTCATGTCATTGGATGGCACTGAAAATGCATACGTTCTTCACAAAGAGCTTGGCGAATGGATGACAGACAATGTCACAGTTGTCCGATACAATGACAGACTGAAAAAGACCGATGAAAAAATCGTGGAGCTGTTGGAGCGATACAAACATATCAATATCAATGATACGGCAAAATGGAGCAACCAGGGTGCGGTATTCACACGCCAGCTTCAAAACATGCTTCAGCTTGCACGCGTGATTACGATTGGTGCATATAACCGCAATGAAAGCCGTGGAGCCCACTATAAGCCGGACTTCCCTAACCGTAATGATGAGGAGTTCCTGAAGACGACTATGGCTAAGTTTGTTGATGCAAATTCAGCGCCGGCTTTCCAATATGAAGACGTTGACGTTTCCTTAATCAAACCGCGTAAGCGCGATTATTCCAAGAAGAAAGGGGAGTAAGAAGGTATGTCAGAGAAAAAAACTGTCCGATTTATCATCAGCCGCCAGGATACTCCTGATTCAGCCCCTTATCAGGAAGAATTTGAACTTGATTACCGTCCTAATATGAATGTCATTTCCGCTTTGATGGAAATCCGCCGGAACCCGGTTAATGCTAAAGGGGAGGCGACTACACCAATTGCTTGGGATATGAACTGTCTAGAAGAAGTATGCGGTGCATGCTCAATGGTTATTAATGGGCGTCCGCGTCAGTCGTGTTCGGCGCTGATTGACCAGCTTGAGCAGCCGGTCAGACTGGAGCCGATGAGAACCTTCCCAATTGTCCGTGACCTTCAGGTTGACCGCAGCCGGATGTTTGACTCATTGAAACGGGTAAAGGCATGGATTCCAATTGATGGAACGTACGATCTTGGCCCAGGACCTCGGATGCCAGAGAAAAAACGTCAGTGGGCATATGAGCTTTCAAAATGTATGACTTGCGGTGTTTGCTTAGAGGCTTGCCCAAATGTAAACAGCAAATCAAATTTCATTGGACCACAGTCCTTGTCCCAGGTCCGTCTGTTCAATGCGCATCCTACAGGTGAATTAAATAAAGGCGAGCGTCTTGAAACCATCATGGGAGACGGTGGGCTTGCAAACTGCGGTAACTCACAGAATTGTGTTCAGTCCTGTCCTAAAGGCATACCTTTAACTACATCCATTGCTGCCTTGAACCGTGATACAACCTTCCAATCGTTCAAGAACTTCTTCGGAAGCGACCAAGTGTAAGAAATACGCTGGACAATTTTCGAAGGGAAAATCTATTAGTTTTTATTAGAAAGAAAGGCCTCCTTTTCCTCATGAGAAGGAGGCTTTTCCAATCATTCTCTGAATGAATAACCATTATTTTCAGGAGGTTTTAAATTGAAGAAGATGGAATACATTGACGAAATTTCCAGCTGGGAAAAGGAATTTGATTTTTTTTACCAAGTGAAGGTCCGCTTTTCAGAAACAGATATGTTCGGTCATTTAAATAACACCGTTCCGTTTGTCTATTTTGAACAAGCGAGAATTGAATATTTCAAGAGTCATGGGTTTATGCAGGACTGGTTAAAGCCTGAAAATCAAACAATCCCGGTTGTAGCGGATCTCCAATGTGATTATCTAAGCCAAATCTTTTTTGATGAAGACTTGAAAATTTTTGTCAAAGCGAATTCTGTCGGCAATTCCTCTGTAGATTTACATTATATGGTCAAAAAAGCCGATGGTTCGATTTGTCTTGCTGGCAGGGGGGCGATGGTTCAAATTTCCAAAAAGACAGGAAAGGGTGAGTCATGGACGGAGGAAATGAGGGAGCGGTTTTTAATAAGAAAAAACTCCACGGTTCAATGATATCGGGTGAAATCAACTCCGTTGGTTTTCTTCAAAAAGGGCCGGCAGCTCAATGGACGATCGTGACTACAAAAGAGAATGAACCGGAAAGTTAGCCCATTTTTAAAAATTGGCCTGACGTCCCTTAAATATTGTCACTCCACTACTTTCCTTCACATATGATATTTTGACTAAATTTATACCCACCCCGCAGTTCACAGCTGGCGAAGGCAAGGAGGGTTACAATACTTGAAGGATAATGAATATGCTCACAAGCCACTACTCACTAAACGTGAAAGAGAGGTTTTCGAACTGTTAGTACAAGACAAAACAACAAAAGAGATTGCTAGTGAATTATTTATCAGCGAAAAAACAGTTCGGAACCATATTTCAAATGCCATGCAAAAGCTTGGTGTAAAAGGGCGCTCCCAAGCTGTTGTAGAGCTCCTGCGAATGGGAGAACTAGAACTTTAATCATGACCGGCCAACCCTAAATGGTGGGCCGGTTAAGATGTTTATAGGGGGAAAACAGGCGGAAATCGGAATTCTATCTTGAAATTTGTGCGGAAAAAGTAGAAAATAAGGGCAATAGTAAATTTCATCTCTGCTTGGATACCATAAGAGAACTAGATACTTTTTAGGAGTGTTTCTAATGAAACCTGTAGGGGCGGATAAAAATCAAGGGCTGGAGACAGTTGCTAAAATTGAAAAGGATTTAAGGTACATATCAGGAATTATAAAGCAGAAGGGTCGGGAAATTCTTAGCCATTACACGATTACACCCCCTCAGTTCATTGCTTTGCAATGGCTGTTTGAAGATGGGGATATGACGATCGGGGAATTGTCGAACAAGATGTTTCTCGCCTGCAGCACGACGACGGATCTCGTTGACAGAATGGAAAAAAATCAGCTCGTTGTTAGGGTTAAGGACCCGAATGACAGGCGTGTAGTGCGCATCCATCTTCTCGACGAAGGGGAAAGGATCATCGATGAGGTGATTAAGAAACGACAGCTGTACCTTCAGGAGGTTTTGAAGGATTTCTCCGATAACGAAATCGGATCGCTTAGGGAACGCCTGTCAAAATTACATCAAGAAATGCGTGGAGAATGAGGCGAGTTTTTTGAATCGATCAATTGGAATCATTGATTCAGGAGTAGGCGGGTTAACTGTTGCCAAGGAGGTAATGAGGCAGCTACCTTACGAACAGATCATCTATGTCGGTGATACGGCTCGTTGCCCCTACGGACCAAGGCCAGTCGAAGAAGTGAAAAAATTCACTTGGCAAATGACCCAGTTCCTGCTTCAGAAAAATATTAAAATGCTTGTCATTGCATGTAATACAGCGACAGCAGTGGTTTTGGAGGAGATCAGGGAAGAGCTTTCCATTCCTGTATTGGGGGTCATCCAGCCGGGTGCAAGAACAGCCATCAAGGTAACGGAAAATTACAAGATCGGGATTATCGGCACGGAAGGCACAGTGAAAAGCCAGGCGTATGAGCATGCTTTGAAATCGATCAACCGAAAGACTAAGATTGAAGCACTCGCCTGTCCAAAATTCGTACCGCTGGTAGAGAGTGGAGAATTTGATGGCCATGTTGCCAAGAAAGTTGTAACGGAAACGCTGAAACCATTGCTGGGACAAGGACTCGACACATTGATTCTCGGCTGCACCCACTATCCATTGCTTGAGCCGCTGATCAAAGAAGTAATGGGAGCGGAAGTGAAGGTCATCAGTTCAGGGGAAGAAACAGCAAGGGAAATAAGTACGATCCTTGGCCACAATGATATGTTTGCCGATCGTGACGAGCTGCCTGAGCATTCTTTTTACATGACGGGGTCCAAGAAAATCTTTACTACGATCGCTTCACAATGGCTTGAAAGACCAATCGAGATTGCAGAGAAAATCAAATTAGGATGATGATCGAGACCTCTAGTGATGGAGGTCTTTTTAGCTAGAATAAGAAAGCATAAATTCACTTCGAGAAAAAGGGAATTATCTACTAGATAATGTTACCATTTCACATTGCATATTCCCTAAATCTCACTTCAGAAGTTGACCAAACAGATTTTGATAATGCTTTAACGGATTTCCGAAAGAAGTCTCCCATTCTCAAGGAATGGGAAGGGCTAAAGCCCAATGAGTAGGTGG